>CAMIVR010000105.1 GCA_946402065.1 uncultured Brevibacillus sp.
GCTTGGCGCTGAGTGCTGCCTCTTCCAGCACAGCCTGCTTGTCGCTAAACGCCTGCTCCAACGCTTCCCGTACTTCGTTGACGATTTGGCCGACGAGCGGCCGCTCTTCCGCTGACAAGCTCCCCATCCCGCGGAGAATTTCCGTCAGCTCGCCTTTTTTCCCCAAATACTTGACACGAAGTTCCTGCAGGATCGCCGTGTCGGCCGCTTGCCCGATGCTCTCGAGCGCGGCTGTTCTCATTTCCTTCAATCGCGTTTGCACAAGTATCGCTCCTTTTGTTAAAACGTTTTTCATCCATTCGCTGTGACCGCTGATGGCCGGTCCGCTCCTGCGAGAACATGCGCTTCTGCCAGTACATGCTATCGCGAAACGGAACCGCTGACCGTAGTTCGTTGAGGCAAAAAGAAAAGACCCATCCCACAAAAGGGACGAGTCTGTGCTCGCGGTACCACCCTAGTTAGGCATAAATTCCTGCCTCACCTCATTCAATCCGTAACGTGGATCAACCGGATTCCCCCTACTCAGTACCCATGGATACGTTCAGAGTTCTGCTCAAGAGTGAATTCCCTAGGTATAGCGATGGAAGTGCTCGCAGTCTGTGACACTTCCTCCCTGTAAAGCTATAGTTCCTACGTACTAGTCTCCGTCAGCGCTTTGTGCTATAAATAACTTGTGGCAAAATTATACCGTAAATTGCCTGAGCTTGCAAACAGGGAGATGGGCCTATATGGCGATTAATTTGGATGCGCTTTACGATAAAAAGTGCACGTGTCATTACTGCAAGAATCAATTTCTCTCCAAGCGGGTCCGCAGCGGTTCGCAAAAAGTCCTCAAGCGGGATACCGATTTTTGTACGTATTACCAGCAGCAACTGCTGAATCCGATCATCTATACCGTCAGTGTCTGCCCGGCTTGCGGGTACGCGTTTACCGACCTGTTCTCGTCTTTTATGCAGCCGCACGTCAGGCAGCGCATTCGCGACAACATTTGGGTGAAGTGGCAGGAGAAAGAGTACGGACATATCCGCACCTATGACGAAGCGATTGCTGCTTACAAGCTCGCGATCTATACGGCGATGCTCAAGGAAGAAGCGCATAGCGTGAAGGCGGGACTGTATTTGCGCCTCGCCTGGCTGCACCGGTTTCAGAAAAACGAGCAGGAAGAGCTGCGCTTCCTCAACCTCGCTGCCAACGAATACGAGAAATCGTATGTGCACTCCGACTATATCAAGGGCGACAAGGAAATGTCGGAAACCCGCATCCTCTATTTAATTGGCGAACTGATGCGGCGAGTGGAAAAATTCGATCAGGCGGTTTCGTACTTCAGCCGCGCCGTTGCGCGGAAAGACCGGACGATCGAAACAGGCATTATCAGCATGGCTCGCGATCAGTGGTCACTGGCCCGCGAGGAGTACAAGCAAAAACAGGCAAGCAAACAGCCTGCCGAATCCACCGAAAGCGAACCATTGTCGTAAGCAGGCGGACTGCCGGAGCAGTCACTGTCCCACCACTCCCGCTCTCTCCTACTGATGCTGCGATTGTCCCTGTGACCTCCGCTTCCGCTGTGCCTCGTACAGCATGATTCCTGCTGCAACTGCCGCATTGAGCGACTCCGCTTTGCCAAAAATGGGTATATGTACGGTCGAAGTCGCCAGCGAAGCGAGCTCAGCCGACACTCCCCGGCCTTCATTGCCAATCACGATCGCCGTTTTGCCCGCGTACGCCACGCGATCGTACGCTACACTGTCATCGGCAACCGACGTTACGAGAAGGTTTGTGCCCACCTGCTTCAATTGCCTGGCAGCTTGCGCCAGCGGCACGCGATAAATCGGCAAGCGAAACAGCGCTCCCATCGTGGCGAGAACGACCTTGCCGTTGTACAAATCGACGCTGCGTTCGCCGAGAAACACAGCATCGATGCCTGCCGCTTCCGCCGTCCGCAAGATCGTTCCGAGATTCCCCGGGTCTTGCAGCTCATCGAGCAGCAGGATGAGAAAGTCGTTTGCCGTTTTTTCCTGTTGCTCCAGCCATTGTGTCCACGCCTGCTGTTTCTGTGTGACGACGGCGACGATGCCTTGCGGCGTTTTCGTCTCCGCGAGCTTGTCCAGAACTTGCGGGGAGACTGCCAGAACGTTCACCCGTCCTGCATATTCGCGCAAAGCAGCTTGGCAAACCGGGTCAATGCCGCGCTCGACGTCAAAGAGCAGCGTAGGCACGTCAGCCTGTGAACGCAGCGCTTCCTCGACCAGATGGGTACCTTCGATGAGAAATTGGCCCGTCTCCTCCCTGCCTTTGCGGCTGAGCAACTGGTGCAGCCGTTTGATTTGCGGGTTGTGTACGGATGTAATGATCTCCTCTGCCATGGCTTACGCGTGCTCCTCAAATTTTTTCAAATCGAGATTGTGACCGATCACGACGAGCACATCGTGCCGTTCGATCATCTCGTCCGGCCTAGGCGAGATGTTAAACTTGTCGCCGCTCTTGATCGCAATGATGTTGACGCCAAAGCGGGCGCGAACATCGAGCTGGCGAATGCTTTTGCCGACCATATTCGATGTGACCACTACCTCTGCCACGCTGTAATCCTCTGCCAGTTCGATGAAGTCCAGGACGTTGGCAGAAATCAGGTTATGTGCTACGCGTACACCCATGTCCCGTTCCGGGAACACTACCCGATCGGCACCGACCTTGTAGAGAACCTGGCCGTGGCGTTCATTTTGCGCTTTGACGACGATTTTCTTCACGCCCAACTCCTTGAGAATGAGCGTCGTCAAAATACTTGCCTGGATATCCGCGCCAATGGCCACGACGACGACGTCAAAATTGCGAATCCCGATTTCTTTCAACGCCATCTCGTCCGTACAGTCGGCGGCGATCGCGTGGGTGACGGATTGAATGTTTTCGTTTATCCGCTCCTCGTCCTCGTCGATCCCCATTACCTCATAGTCCATCTCATAAAGTGTTCTGGCAACGGATGAGCCAAAGCGTCCCATCCCGATGACGGCAAACTGTTTTGATGACATGCGATTTCTTCACTCCTTCTCATTCACGTTCCTTCTGCCTTGCAATATCGTTCCCAACATCCGCACTCTCTCTGAATCCGATAGCTCTTTTCCAAACAGAGGTATTGCATTTCCCCAGGCGACAAATACTACGGGTGTACTTGTGTGCAAGCCTATTGCGAAAGGAGTGACCTACTTGAATATTAGCCAACTCAATTTGCGCCAAGCCATCATGTACAAAATGCAAGGTTCTGATGCCAGCGACGTCAATGAAACGATCACGGACGCCATCTCGAGCGGTCAGGAAAAAACACTGCCCGGTCTGGGGGTACTTTTTGAAGTCCTCTGGCAAAACAGCGATCAGGCGAACCGTCAAGAGATGGTCAACATCATCGCCGAGCATTTGCCCAAACAGGCCGGTTCACCCGTGTAAAACGAATGAGGAGGAGAGGCATACAGCCTGCTCCTCTTTTTTCCACCCGCAGGAACGGATCAACGTACCTGTAGACACAAGCGCAGCGAAGGCTACACCAAAAGGCTCGGAGTAGCCGTGTTATTGAAACCCTCAATTATTCGTATGTCCGCAATTTCTCCACTTGGGCCGAATCGAGCCGCTTGATCAGGGCGACCACCAGCTTGACTGCATTCTCGAAGTCGTCATAGTGCATCAGCGCCGCATGACTGTGAATATAGCGGGTCGGCAAACTGAGCGTAAATGCAGGAACGCCGTTTCCGGTCGTGTGCAACGGTCCTGCATCTGTGCCCCCGCCAGGCGTCGTCGTAAACTGATGCGGTATGTTTTCCGCTTCGGCTGTTTCGATGGCCAATTGCAGCAAGCCCGAGTGCGGCAGGGTTCTGGCATCGTACAGGGAAATTTCCGGGCCCGCCCCCATCTTGGATGTCACGAAATTGCGGCTGATTCCCGGCGAGTCGCCGGCAATGCCTACGTCAATGGCAATGGCGATGTCCGGCTTGATCATCTGGCCGACTGTTTTCGCTCCTCTGACGCCGACCTCCTCCATCACGGTACCTACACCGAATACCGTATTGTCATGCGCCGTATCCTTCAGCTGCTTGAGCGCTTCAATGACGACAGCACAGCCCAGCCGGTTATCCAGCGCTTTGGCCATTAGCATTTTCTCGTTTTTCAACACGGTAAACGGACAGATCGGGATGATCGGGTCCCCTGGCCGTATGCCGAACTCCTCCACCTGACTCTTGCTGAAAGCGCCGACATCAATGAACATGTCTTTGATTTCGACCATCTTTTTGCGGGACTCGGCAGTCATCAGGTGTGGCGGTACAGAGCCGATTACGCCTTCGACAAAGCCGTTGCGCGTCTGGATTTGCACGCGCTGCGCCAGCATCACCTGCGCCCACCAGCCGCCGAGCGTCTGGAATTTGATAAAGCCGTCATCCGTTATTTGCGTCACCATAAACGCAACCTCATCGAGATGTCCGGCAATGACGATGCGCGGCCCTGACGAGGTCCCCATCTTGGTCGCCACCAGACTGCCGAGATTATCGTAGCTGATATCGTCGGCATAAGGCGTTATGTACTTTCGCATGACATCGCGGGCGACTGCTTCCCGCCCCGGAGCACCCGGTGCTTCCGTCAACTCACGCAGCATTTGCAGGGTTTGTTCCATTCATGACCATCTCCTGTTTTTACCATTTACAATACCATAAGATGACTGCCTGAATGACGATAAATATCGGCACCCAGAGCAAAAACTTTACGTGTCTGGTTTTGTGATGAAACAGCAGCATTCCGATGCCAATGCCCACTGCCCCGCCCAAGCCGCCGATCCACAGCAGGCTCGACTCCGGAATCCGCACTGCTTTGCGCTGGGCAGCCTGTTTGTCATGGCTCATCAGCAGCAGTGCGTACAGATTGACGGTCACAAAGCCGAGCAGCTGAAGCATCCACTCCCCTTTGAACGCGCCAAGCAAAAAAATCACCCATCCGGCTGCAAGCAGCAAATTTCTGTTTCGCCGATGGTCGCGCAACCGCTGCAAGCGCTCACTTACCCGTTCTCTCACCCATTCAATCTCCCTCAGTATTGCATGATTTATTTAGATGAATCAACCAGCGGATAATCAAGCCGAGCAAAATCAGGCCGATGATCACACCAAGTACAATGAACCCGTACTTACGCGAAACCATCACAACCGTCTCCATATTTTTCCCAAAGAAATGGCCGACGAAGTAAAAGGCTGTCGTCCACACCAGGCCGGTCGTATAGGACAAAAGCGCATAGCGGCGATACGTCATGCCTCCCATCGCGACGATGTAGGGAACGACATGCCGTACTACCGGCAGCAGATAACTGATGCACAACGAGAAGGAACCGTATTTTTTGATCAATTCTGTTGACCTTGTTATATAAGCGTGCATTTTTTTCTTCTTCGACAGGATGCGGAGTATCGGCTGTCCGAACCACCTGCCGAGCAAATAGCCGATCGTCAGCCCGGAGACGACGCCGAGATACCCTGCCAGGAAGGCGTATAGCGGTTTCAAGAAGCCGATAGAGGCCAAAAATCCCCCTGCCGCAACGACGAGCTCATCAGGAATCGGCAAGCCGACGATCCCCAGCCAGAGCATAAAAAACAATGCAACGTATCCGTAATGCTCGATGATACCCAGAAGCATATCAAGATTCATGTCCATCCAGGAAAATCCCCTTATCCAACACCACTCAGGGCTTAATTCGATGTCTGGGCTGCATGTGCTCATCCTGTAACAAGCTTGTACACAGGCCTGCTACGCCGGTAGACGGATTGTATGACTCCTGCCCGCAATAGACGGTTTTTGAACGTCACCCACTATACGGATGAGCACATAAGAAAGTTTCTCTATCATTTTGCTCATTTTTACGTTTCTTAGCAAAGTGTGGAATAGAGAATGCAATAACGAATCCCCAGTCGCTTCGTCACCCTGCAACAGTTTCTGTTCGCTTCACTACGACAAATGCATTTTCGTTGTCCTGCTGATACGGGTAGTAGACAACCAATGCAAAATCGCCGGCCACTACTTCTCCTGTCGCAATCCAGTGCTCGATATCAAAGGAGACATGAGTCATCATGGTATGCTTGAAGTACTCTTTTTCTGAGCGGGCGTGAGCGGCAAAATCATCCCTCAGCCGCGCCGACTGTTCTTGAATCTGTACAAAGACCGCCTGGATTTCACGCTTTTCGGCAACATCCTCCCACCACAGCTTGCGCGGGCGATGCTTGTAATTGCGAAGAAAGTCGAATTTCATCAGACTGAGTACGTGCTCGAATTCGGCAACCTGTCGATTTCCGAGGAAATCATGCAGGCGAACGAACAGGTCTTCCAATTGATGGCCCAACCGCCCCCAGCCTTGCTCCTCCCAATAATCGCCAAATTCCTGGAAGAAGTCAAATGGCGTGTCAAACAAGCGCGACACGATCCACTCCAAGGTATAATCCATCCGGTGAGCGTTCCAATATTTCTCCAGCATGTCTTCGGCTCGTTTGATCCGCTGCATGTCGGCAAACGACAGCACATCATTGCCGAGTATCTCATACGGCGCCTCGTCCATGTAAATATAGCCGTGATTGGCCGCACGGGCACGCATACCGGTGCCGCGCAGCATTTTCAGGAAGCCGAGCTGCAGCTCTTCCGGCCGCAGGGCAAACACATCGTTAAACGTCTTGCGGAATGACATGTAGTCCTCTCCGGGCAATCCGGCGATCAAATCAAGATGCTGCGCGATTTTCCCCGACTCTTTAATTTTATTAACCGTATAGCTTAACTTGTCAAATTTTTGCAGCCGCTGGACCAGACGGTTCGTCTCGTCGTTCGTCGACTGTACGCCGATCTCAAAGCGAAAAATCCCTGGCGGCGCATTCTCGGCAAGAAAATCGACGACATCCGGCTTTAAGATGTCAGCGGTGATTTCAAATTGAAACACCGTACCATTGTGGTTGTCGATGAGGAACTGAAAAATTTCCATTGCGTACTTCTTATGAATATTGAACGTCCGGTCGACGAATTTAATCGTCTTCACTCCGTGCCGGATCAGACGCAGCAAATCGTCCTTGACCCGCTCAAGCGAGAAATAGCGTACGCCATCCTCAATCGAGGAAAGACAGTACTGGCATTTAAACGGACAGCCGCGAGAAGCCTCGAAGTAGACGACGCGATTGTCCAGCTCGTGCAAATCGGCTGCGTACGGCGACGGAATGGCATTGAGGTCCTCCAATTGACCGCGCGGCAGGGAAAAGCGGATGCGCTCGCCTTCCCGATAGGCCAGTCCAGCGACACTGCCCCAATCCGGCAGCTCTCCGGTGCGCTTTGCCTCCGCCAACGTCTGGCAGATTTCCAAAAAGGTCTGTTCCCCTTCCCCCAGTGCGATCAAATCGATCTCCGGGTGCTTTTTCAGCCATATATCGGCATCGTACGTGACTTCCGGCCCGCCGAGCACGATCGGCAGGTCCGGGCTAAGCTTCTTCAATATGGAAATGACGTCAAGCGTCTCGCGTATATTCCAGATGTAACAGGAAAAGGCGACAAGCTCAGGCTTTCGCTTCCAGATATCCCCGACAATATTCAGTGTTACATCGTTGATTGTATACTCGACCAGTTCGAGGTCGGGAAACGTCGGTTTCACGTAGCTTCGCAAGTAGCGCAGGGCCAGCGAAGAGTGAATGTATTTCGCATTTAACGTGGAAAGCAATATTTTCAAGCCTTGTTCACCCCTTCACATCTAGCCATTAATTATAACAAAAATAAGTTCCAATCGGCAAACTAGATAACTTCCTTTACTTGCGCAATTCGCGAACGATATGGCCCAGCTCAGGCAGGATCAATTTTGTCATGGCCAACTTGACAGCACCTGTCGAGCCGGGAACAGAAAAGATCGCCTTCCCCCGCGCCGCCCCGGCGATAGCCCGGCTGAGAATCGCGGCTGAACCGATGTCCTCGGTGTAGCTGAGATAGCGGAAAATCTCGCCAAAGCCTGGCATTTCCTTCTCAAGCATGCTGCCCACAGCCTCGACCGTAGTGTCACGGGCAGCAATCCCGGTCCCTCCATTCAGCAGAATCACGTCTATCGACGGCTCGTCCGTGCCTCTGGTGATCGCCGCTGTTATCTCCGCCCGCTCGTCTTTGACAATTTCATACCGCTTGATCTCGTGGCCGGCCTCCCCCAGCATCGTCTTCATCAATTGACCGCTTTTGTCCGTCTCTTCCGTTCGTGTATCGGAAACAGTAATGACCATGCATGCAATCGACTTTGGCGCATTTGCCTTATGCTCCTGAGTACTCATTGTCATCCCTCCACTTGCAATCGATCTGTTTTTTCTCCTCATTAGCACTCTAACGATTTCAACGTCCTGAACAGGAGAAACTGCATATTTCCATTTTTATCTACGTCCGCTATACTGCCTATTGTAAGCAGTATATTTTACCGTTACGGTTATACTAACATGCAAATGCTGCCGGAGAACGATAGAGAAATCGGGGTAATGACATCAGATGCTAACCAAGCTCATTAATCTTTTTCATCTCGACCCGCCAAAAGTATTGGTGATTGGCTTTGCCGCAATTATATGTATCGGAATGCTCCTGTTGCATCTGCCGATCGCTACGGTTGACGGTCACGGCTTGCACTGGATCGATGCCTTGTTCACGTCGACGTCGGCAACCTGCGTAACCGGGCTGGTCGTAGTCGATACAGGCACGACGTTTACCACCTTCGGCCAAATCGTCATCCTTGCGCTGATCCAGGTCGGCGGTCTGGGATTTATGACCTTTGCGACGCTGTTTGCCCTGTTGACACGCAAACGCATTTCCTTGCGCGAGCGCTTGCTCTTGCAGGAGTCGCTCAACCAGGTCTCTATCGAAGGCATCGTCCGCCTGGCCAAAATGATTCTGATCTTCACCGCAGTGATCGAGCTTGCCGGAGCACTGCTGTTGTCCGTCCGCTTTGCATTTGACATGCCGCTCGGCAAGGCGATTTACTTCGGCTTCTTTCATTCCATCTCGAACTTTAACAACGCCGGCTTCGACCTGATGGGGCATTTCAACAGCTTGACAGGTTACGTGGAAGATCCGTTGGTCTCGTTGACGATTTGCGCACTCGTCATCCTGGGCGGGATCGGCTTTTTGGTCATGAGCGAGCTCTATAACTACCGCCACGCCAAGCGCTTGTCGCTCCATTCCAAAGTCGTGCTTTCCACGACCGGACTGCTTGTCTTTGGCGGAACGCTGCTGATTTTCATCCTGGAGTACAACAATGCCAAAACACTTGAGCCGCTATCCATGCTCGGCAAATTTCTCGGCTCGCTGTACCAGTCAGTGGCTGCCCGCACAGATGGATCAAATACGCTGCCGATTGGCGATCTGCGACAGTCTACACTGTTTGTCATCATTTTGCTGATGTTTATCGGTGCCTCGCCCGGCTCGACCGGCGGCGGGATCAAAACGACGACTTTCGCCACGCTGATCGGCGCCGTCGTTGCCCAAATCAAGGGAAAGGAAGACGTGATTTTCTTCCGCCAGCGCATCCTGCCAAACATGATTTACAAGTCGTTGACCGTCACGATGAGCGCCCTGTTCCTCGTCATCGTCGTAACGATGATTCTCACGATCACCGAGACGGGAACAAGCTTCTTGCAGGTGCTGTTTGAGACTACCTCGGCTTTTGGGACCGTCGGCCTGTCGATGGGGATCACCCCCCACCTGACCTTGTTCGGCAAATGCCTGATCTCTCTGACGATGTTTATCGGGCGGGTCGGCACGCTGACGATAGCGTTCGCCCTGGCGCAGCGCAAGCAAAAGGAGTACTTCCGCTACCCAAAAGGAAAAATCATGATCGGGTAAATCTGCCCAGCCCATTGCTCGATGCTCCTTTCCGTTCAGGCAATGGGTGTTTTTTTCGTCCCGTACTGGTTTAAGTATAGTGGAAATTTTGTTTTTTCTCTATCCGCCTCTCTCTTTTCATTATATAGTTAGAAAGAGAAACTGCCGTCCAAGGAGGGTATACACCATGCACTATGATTTTGACCGCGAAGTGGACAGAAAAAATACCGCCGCTACCAAATGGGACGCACTTGAGCAGCGTTTTGGCGATAAAGACCTTTTCCCGATGTGGATTGCCGACATGGATTTTGTCTGCCCCGCACCTGTACTGGAAGCGATGAAAGCGCGCGTCGACCACGGCGTGTTTGGCTACAACACCAAGCCTGACTCCTATTTCCAGGCAATTATAGACTGGATGCAAACCCGTCATCAGTGGTCCGTCCAAAAAGATTGGATTTGCCACAGCCCAGGCGTCGTTCCGGCGCTCAGCTTCACCGTGTCGACGTTTACCGAGCCGGGGGACAAAGTCATCATCCAGCAGCCGGTCTACCCGCCGTTCGCCAGCGTCGTGAAAAACAACGGCCGCGAACTCGTCAACAACCCGCTCGTGCTGAAAGACGGGCGTTACTGCATGGACTTTGACGACCTCAAGAGCAAGCTGGACTCCCGTGTCAAGCTGCTGATTCTCTGCAGCCCGCACAACCCGGTAGGACGTGTCTGGACAAGGGATGAGCTTGTGCAATTGGGCGAGCTTTGCCGTGAGCACAACGTGCTTGTCGTCTCCGATGAAATTCATTTCGATGCTGTTTTTGACGGCCATACGCACGTGCCGTTTGCCAGCATCAGCGAAGCTTTTGCCGATCGCTCCATCATTTGCACGGCTCCGAGCAAAACATTCAACCTGGCTGGATTGCAGACGTCTGTCGTGATCATTCCCAATGAAGAGCTGCGGGCCAAATTTAAAAAGACGCTCGGCGGCTACGATTTGGACTCGCTCAATACATTCGGCCTGGTCGCACTGGAGAGCGCCTATCGGCACGGCGCGGAGTGGCTCGACCAACTGCTCGTCTACCTGCAGGAGAACCTGCGCTTTTTGCAAGAGTATCTCGGTGAGCATGCCCCTCAGCTAACAGTCATCCAGCCGGAAGGCACTTACCTCGTCTGGGTCGATTGCCGTGCATTGGGACTTGATGCCAAAGAACTGGAGCAGTTTATGCTCAAACAAGCCAAGGTTGCGGTCAATCAAGGATATACGTTTGGTCCGGGCGGCGAAGGCTTTGTCAGATTGAACATTGCCTGCTCGCGCAAGCTGCTGGAAACAGGGCTCGAGCGAATTGTCAAGGCTGTGAAAGCGGCTGAGGTGGGGCAAGGTTCCCGCTAGAACTCTTTTTTAAAGTGCCTATTTCTTCGAGCTGTTGTGGTGGGAGAGAGAAAAGAGGATGGGCTCCGTTCGTTGCGGCTTTTGCATGGAAGCATATACTGTCCGGCTCCACTCCAAAAACGGCACGTCGACCAAAATTCCGAAGAAGATGATCTCCCCTCCACTGCATCAAATTACATGTGCACAATTCAAGAGCTTACAGTATCACCGTCGTAATAAACACGCTTCTGTATGAACCGGGAACCCGACAACGGGCAGTAGGTAATTTCTTTGAATATGGGGTGAAAAAACATGGAGAAACCCGGCAAGGTATACGCCGAAACAGATCGTCTGTTTTTAAGGCAGTTTCGTCTGCAAGATGTCGATCCGTTCTATAAATATCGTACCACCCCTGCGGTTGCTGCCTTCCAATCGTGGGAGGGCTACACGTATGCAGACGCAGAGTCGTTTGTTCGCAAGCAAATTGCCCACACGCCGAATCAACCCGGCACATGGTTCCAGTTCGCCATTGCTTTGAAAAGCTCGAATGAGTTAATTGGCGATTGTGCCCTCCACACACCGTCGAATGAACCGCGAATCGTGGAAATCGGTTATACCCTCGCTTTGGAGCATCAAGGAAACGGTTATGTACATGAAGCAGTTACTGCTCTGTTGCATTACATCTTCCATACCCTGGGCAAACACAAAGTGATTGCTTTTTCCGATGTGCGCAATGAAAAATCCATCCGTGTACTGGAACGTCTGGGCATGCGACGCGAAGGCCATTTGTTGCAAAACTACATGTCAAAGGGACAGTGGGTTGATGAATATCAATATTCGCTGCTTCAGTCTGAGTGGATGGTACAGGAACATGCTTGCCGGCAAGCGGAATGAACGCACGCTGTCCCCTGGCAGTACCATGGACCGCCGTACATAGCGGAGCTTTTTGACAGCGCCTACCCAGACTGCGGCCATGCGATGCTCCTTTGGGGCGATTCCCCTCCCCTCCCCTCCACTGCACCCTCGGATTGCACGTTCCAACATGAAGAAAAAGCCAGAGCGGATCTCCTATACCCTGCTCTGGCTTCCCTCGTATTCGTATGCACTTAGACTGACAGATGACAGCGGATCTGGTGCGTTTCCCCGGACTGGTAAAACGGCGGCGTCTCCCGCTCGCAGTGCGGCATCCGCTTGGGACAGCGGGAAAAGAACGGACAGCCGGTATGCTGTTCGTACGGGCTTGGCGGATCGCCCTCGATCCCGATTTTCTCCCGTACGCCTTGATCGATGCGCGGCACGGCCGAGAGCAGCGCCTGCGTATACGGATGGACGGGCTTCTGGAAAATTTCCTCCGTCGTGCCCATCTCCACGATCTTGCCCAGGTACATGACCGCCACACGATCAGAAATGTACTTCACGACAGACAGGTCGTGGGAAATAAAAATCAGCGAGAGGTTAAACTCGTTCTTCAAATCTTCCAGCAGATTGAGGATATGCGCCTGTACAGATACGTCAAGGGCGCTGACCGGCTCGTCGGCGATCAACAGCTTGGGCTTGACGGCGATCGCCCGGGCAATGCAAATGCGCTGACGCTGCCCGCCGCTGAACGCTTTCGGATACTTGTCCGCATCCCTGGCGTGCAAACCGACCCTCACCAGCAAATACTCGATGTACTCGTTCAATTCTTTCTCCGTCTGGCAAATCTGGTGGAAGCGAATCGTCTCCGCCAACATCTCCCTCACCGTCATCCTTGGATTGAGCGAGGAGTACGGATCCTGAAACACCATCTGCATGTTTTTCCGCATCTTGCGCAGATCCTTTTGCCCGTGCGCCGTGATGTTCTCGCCGAGAAAGATGATCGTCCCTGCCGTCGGCTCGTACAAGCGCATCAGCGTCCGGCTCAAGGTGCTTTTCCCGCAGCCGCTCTCACCGACCAGCCCCAACGTCTCTCCCGCCCGCAGCGAGAACGTGACATCGTCCACCGCGTAAAGCGACGCTCCGCTTTGCTTGAACAACCGGCTCAACCAATTGCTCGCCTTGCGGTATTCCTTGCGCAGTCCTTCTACTTGCAAAATCGTCGTCATGACTGCGAACACACCCTTTCATGCTGATAGCACGCCGACCAGTGACCAGGGGCTACTTCCCGCAATTGCGTATGCTCGCGCTCGGCACATTCCGCTACGGCAAACGAACAGCGCTCGCGGAACGGGCAGCCCACAAGCGGCTTCGACATGTCCGGCAGCGACCCGGGAATCCCCTCCAGCTTCTCCTCCGATTCAATCCGCGGTACGGAGCGAATCAGGCCGAGCGTGTAGGCATGTCGCGGTGAGTTGAACAAATCTGCGGTCGTCGCCGTCTCCATCACCTTGCCGGCGTAGAGGACGACGACGCGGTCGCACATCTCCGCGACGACACCCAAATTGTGCGTGACGATGAGAATCCCCATCCCCAGCCGCTTCTGGATATCCTTCATCAGCTTCAGCACCTGATCCTGTACGGTCACATCGAGCGCTGTCGTCGGTTCGTCGGCCAGCAGCAGCTTGGGATCACAGCAAATCGCCAGGGCGATCATCACCCGCTGCCGCATCCCGCCGCTCATTTGATGCGGAAATTCCTTGACGCGCTTCTCAGGCGACGGAATCCCGACCAGGCGGAGCAGCTCAATCGCCTTGTCCCACGCTGCTTTTTTGCTCAGCTTTTGATGGGTCAGCAGCGTCTCGACGATTTGATCACCGACGCGGTAGACAGGGTCAAGCGAGCTCATCGGATCCTGGAGCACCATGCCGATCTCTTGACCGCGAATGTGCTGCATTTGCTTTTTGGAGTAGCCCAGCAGTTCCTTTCCTTCAAACGAGATGGTTCCTTTTTTGACTTTCCCATGCGGAGTTGGCAGCAGTTGCAGGATGGCGCGGCAGGTGATGCTCTTGCCGCTGCCGCTCTCACCGACTAGGCCGACTGTCTCGCCGTGATTGACGTGAAACGTAACGTCGTTCACAGCGTGTACGGTGCGCTGCTTGGTCTCGATTACGACCTCTAATTGATCAACTTCCAGTAATGGCCTCATCGCAATCCACTCCTACCCTTTTGGAGTTGTCCAGCCATATTAACCAGCCGAGAGGATCAGCATCGCCAGTACGGCAGGCATCATTTTGCGCATGTCATCGGTTTGGTAGCGAACCGAGCGGCCATCGACCAACTCCACGCCAGGCATGCAGCTGACAAGCTGGGCACTGGCCGTCGACTTGAACTCCATCTCAACTGTATAGGACGCTTCTATGGGCAGCGGCTTCACATGTTTGCAGTTCGCCAGCGCTTCTTTGGCCCGTGCCTTAATCATTTCTTTGGTCAGGCTCGGGTGCAGACAGCGGCCCGTGTGGATGCCTTTTCCTTGCTTCACAGCCACTGTGTAGACGCCGGGAATATCCTGTTGGACCTCTTCTACCGTCTGCGTATCGCCCGTGACGAGCACGACCGGAACGCCGAAGGCTGCGGCAGTCGCGGCATTCAGCCCAGCCTCGCCGACTTCCTTGCCGTTGAGGAACAGACGCTGAATTTTGCCGTTTAGCGTATGGTTCAAAATGCCGTCCTTCGTTCCCGATTTGCCGTGATAGCCGATAAAGAACGCTGCGTCAAACGTTTCATCCAGTCCTTCCACCATCAGCAGCGGTTTTTTAAATCCGCTGATCAATTCCGCTTTCGGGTTCAGATCGTCCCAGAGGACGTTTTTCATCGTATCGTGCGAGTCGTTGACGAGAATTTCCGTCGCGCCCGCTTCCAGCGCCCCATCAATCGCGGCATTCAAGTCCTGCGTCAGCAGCTTGCGGAAATACTCGTAATTTTTTTTGCCTACATCCACATCACTGTCGTCGATGACACCAGAAATGCCTTCCATATCTACAGAAATAAATACTTTCATCGAAATCTTCCTCCTCCAATGTCAGGATTTTATAAAATCCACATATGAATAATTGCTGTGATAATAGACGACTTTGCGTCAGCCCGATCGAACACGCTCGATCTATTGGTTCTCGATTTTCTCTGCCAGGCCATCTCCCAGCAGGCTGAAGCCAAGTCCAGTCAAAACGATCGCCAATCCCGGGAACGTCGCAATCCACCACGCGTTGATGATGTAATTGCGCCCTTCGGCAATCATCGAACCCCATTCCGCAGCAGGCGGCTGTACGCCCAATCCCAAAAAGCTGAGCGAAGCGCCGAGCAAAATACAGAGCACGACGTCCGACATGGCAAACACAATCGCCGGGGTGATCACATTCGGCAAAATGTGGCGCAAAATAATCCGCCCGTGCCCGTAACCGATACTGCGAGCCGCCAGAATGTACTCCTGCTGCTTGACGACCAGAACTTCGCCGCGCACGATCCGCGCATAGGCGCTCCAGCCGACCAGAAAGATCGCGATATACATATTCGTCAAGCCCGGTCCGAGAATGGAAATGATTGCAATGATCAAAACCATGAAGGGAAAGCTGATGACGACATCGACGAGCCGCATGGTGAGAACGTTGAACCATCCGCCGAAATATCCGGAGAGCAGACCGATTACGGTCCCCAGAATCAGCGGAACGATGACCGCAATGACCCCGATTTGCAAATCGACGCGGCCCGCGTACAGCATGCGCGTGAAAATATCGCGGCCAAAGTTGTCAGTGCCGAACCAGTGCTGGCCGCTCGGCTTTTGTAATACCTGTGTCAGGTCATTGGTATTTGGTTCGTATGGCGATACCCACGGCGCACACACCGAAAGCAGGATGACGATGAGCACCAGGGCAAGTCCCCAGCCAATCTTTGTGTTGACTGACAGGCGCGAGAAGAATCCGGGGCGATAAGCCCTGACTGGCTTTTCTGCAGCGGTTTGTTGTAATTGTGCCATGTTCCTCCCCCTATTCCAGATCGACACGCGGATCGAGTATCGTGTAGCACAGATCGGTCAAAAGATTGACCACGATGACCAGAACCGCAAAGACGAGCACGAGTCCTTGAATGACGGGATAATCCCTGGCCAAAATCGAATTGATCAAGAGCTGCCCCAGCCCCGGCACGGAAAACACCGTCTCGATGACGACGGAGCCGCCCAGCAGCCAGCCGATGTTGACCCCGAGAATCGTCACTGTACCGCTGATCGCATTGCGCAGGACGTGGTTGATGATGATTTTGCTTTCCTTTAACCCCCGCGCTCGAGCCGCTTCGATGTACTCCGAGGAAAATACGCTGATGATTTTGCTGCGCAGCGGTCGAATCAGCACAGGTGCCAGTGAAAAGGAAATCGTCAAGGCAGGCAGGAACAGGTAGTAGATATGGGAAAGGAAATTCTTCCCGTACCCGGAGACCGGGAAGAGCTTCAGTTTGATGCTGAGCAAGAGCATCAACAGAATGCCGATCCAGAATGATGGCATCGCCAACCCGATGATGGAAATCGTCCGAAATCCGTTGTCGAGCAGCGAATCTTTGCGCATGGCTGACCACAAGGCGATCGGAATGCTGATCAGCAAGCTTAAAACGGAGGTGTACACAACGAGAAAAAAGGTCGTTCCCATGCGCTCGCCAATCAGCGTATTGACGGATTGCTTCATTAGAATGGAATCGCCCATGTCGCCTTTAAACAGGTTTTTGATAAAAATCAGATACTGATCATACAGCGGCTTGTCCAGTCCCATCTGCGCCGTAAGCTGCGCTACATTTTCGGGAGTAGCCCGGGTCCCCAGCATGATCGTCGCTGGGTCCCCGGGAATGAGATGGATGATAAGAAACGAGACGACCGAGATTCCAAATACAACCGGAATCAACTGAACAAGACGTTGGAGTACAAAGTTTAGGCGTACGATCTTACATCACCTTCTTTTACTTATTGAGCCAGACATCCTCCAGGCGGTAATTTCCTGTGGACAGGACATTGAAGTTTTTGACGTAGCTTTGGGCGGCATATGTCGCCGGCTTGTAGAAGAGGAAGAGGAACGGCGCATCTTCGCTGACCAGCTTTTGGATCTCAAAGTACATTTCTTTTCGCTTGCTCTCGTCCAATTCTCCGCGGGCCTTGTCGGCCAGCTCGTCTACTTTCGGATTTTTATAGCCCGTATGATAGGAGTTGGTTCCTCCAGTGGAGACGACTTCAAAGCTGGTCAACTCATCCGGATCGGTGATGTCAGTGGAAAAGTACGTCGTGGCCATTTCGTACTTCATGTTGTTGACGGCATCGTACTGGGCACCCGGCTCCAACTGTTGAATATCCACTTCAATACCGATTTGGGCGAGTTGGTCTTTGACGATAATGGCGATTTGACGATCAAATTCATCGCCGGAGCTGATCAGCAGGCTTGTTTTGAAGCCTTGTGGTTTCGAAGATTCAGCCATTAACGCTTTCGCTTTTTCCAGGTTGTACTTGTACCCCTCGATCTGATCGTTATGGAACATCATTTTTGGCAGGTACGACGTGGCCATTTGACCATTGCCCATCAACACAGTCTTGATCAGCGCGTCCTTGTCGATCGCATAGTTGATCGCCTGGCGAATTTTTGCATCGTTGAACGGCAGGACCGTATTGTTGATGACGATTACGTCCACCCGCGACTGATCGACTGTCATCACATTCAGGTTGGAATCCGCTTTCAGTTCTTCCATTTGATTAAAGGGTACATTGGAAGCGATATCAATTTCACTCGCGCGCAGCTGGAACAAGCGTGTCGTATCTTCCGGCACCTGAACAAATTCTACGCCGTCCAGATACGGCTTTCCTGCTTGCCAGTAGTCCGGATTTTTCTTCAGCTCGACCTTCTGCCCACGCTGCCAGTTACCCAGCATGAACGGTCCGGTACCCATCTCGTTGCTGGCGAAAAACTCCTTGCCTTTTTCCTTGAAGGCCTTCTCCGACACGATCGAGCTGCTGAACAGCGCGAGCGAAGAGAGCAGGGGAGCATACGGCGCTTTTGTCTTGATCGTCACTTCATTTTCACCGGTTACCTCTATGGAGTCAATTCCGGTGTAAATCCAGTTCCAGCTCGATTCCTCGCCTCTGGCCCGATCGAGCGAAAATTTCACGTCAGCCGGTGTCATCACCGTTCCATCGTGGAATTTCACGTCCTTGCGCAATTGGAACGTGTACGTTTTGCCATCTTCGGAAATTTTCCAATCCGTTGCCAAAGCAGGCTCGATCCCATTGCCGTCTGGCGTTACGCGGACCAGCTGATCATACATCAAGAGCAGTGTCCAGATGGTCATATTGTCGCCTGGAACGATCGGATCAAGATTGGACATGTCCTGGGCACGAGCCAGCTTTAGCACGCCACCCGGCTTGGGCGTATTGTTTCCGGAATCGCTGCCTTGCTGGGAAGCACCATTGGGCTGGGCACCGTTTCCAGCGGGTGGAGCGCTTTGCGGAGCCGAGGAACAGGCTACCATGCCCAGAACCAGCAGGGATGAGATGAGACCAAAGACAGCCGTTTTCAGCTTACGTTTTACCATGTAGAACCCCCTCAGTTTTAAGCGTATGTATGTGTGGTCTTCCTGAAAAAACGCTGCCCCCTTTCCACATGCTGGTTCAGGAAGACGTCTTGCCAAGTCAAGAATTTACTCCTTACAGGGTGGACACATGTCCAATTCAGTTGCACCCATTTTATTATGCTACCAGAAGATTTCAATACTTGTGAATTAATTATTAATTTATCGAAAAAATTATTTCAATCGAGCCATTTATAATCAAACGCCTGTCTTACGCGTCCACCGTTCCCCGTCGTTGTTTTTGCTTTGCACAGCGAATTCCAGATCGCTTCTTCGACAGCTTCAGCTGTCATCTCGAACAGACGCGAAATATCGTCCCCGTCTTCGCGCAAAAAGCTGAATTGCTGCGTCAATCCGGTAGGATAGTGTGCGATCCGCTGTGCGTTCGAAAACGCGATCACGACATCGCCGCTGCCATGTGCGGCAAACGAGCCTGTCCGCGCCAAGCCGAAAGCGGCACGCTTGGCGATTCGCTGAAGCTGGCGCTCATTGAGTGGCGCATCCGTACCGATGATGATCATGATCGAGCCATCCGGGCTTTTCTCGTCCAAGCTCGGCTCCTGCGGGATTCGGCTTGTCCGACCGGGCAAAAGCATTTCCTCCCGCTGGCCGAAATTGCTCAGCACGAGGGCTCCGACGGTGTATGCAGTCGTGTCAAACCTCGCTTTGCGCGAGCTCGTCCCGATACCGCCCTTCAGGCCAAAGCACGACATGCCCGTCCCCGCTCCGACGCCGCCCTCTTCAACCAGCCCGCTGCTCGCTGCCTGAATCGCGCTGATGGCATCGTCCGGCTTGACATGCAGACCGCGGATGTCGTTCAAATAGCCGTCGTTGCACTCGCCGACGATGACGTTAACCGTTCCCGTCGTATGGCCGATGTCACTGTTTTGCTCAAGCAAATAGCGAATCGTTCCCTCTGCTACCGCCGGTACGGACAGCGTATTGGTCAGCATGATCGGACTCTCGATCACGCCCAGCTCCATCAGTTGGATCGTGCCCGTCGTCTTGCCAAACCCGTTGATGACATAGCTTGTGCCGAACACTTTTTCCTGAAAAAGATTTCCAGGGTGAGGCAAAATTGCCGTCACCCCTGTTCGAATGCACCGCCCGTCGGCAAGATCTTCCGACAGCGTCCGATGCCCCACCAATACACCGGGCACGTCCGTAATGCTGTTCAGCTCTCCCGGTTGATATGTGCCGATCGTTACGCCTTTCTCTCTCAGCCTGTATCGTTGTTCCACTGTCATTCCTCCTGTTAGCCGACAATCATCTTCCTGTAAAGCTGTTGATACGCTTGCTGCAACTGACGCGTGATCGGTCCCGGCTTTCCGTCATTGACCGGCTGTTGATCAATCGTATGCACGGGCATGACTTCCATCGTCGTACTCGTGATGAAGAGCTCGTCGGCTGCCTTCAGATCTTCTACGGAAATATCCGCCTCTTCCGCAGGGATGCCCAGCTCGAGCGCCAGTTCAAGCAATGCTGCTCTCGTGATGCCGGATAAAATCTTTTTGCTGTTTCGCGGCGTAAGCAGCTTACCCGCTTTGACGACGAATACATTGCTGCTCGAGCCTTCTGTGATGTAGCCATTTTGAACAAATACCGCTTCGTAGTGGCCGGCGTTTGCCGCCGTTTGCTTGGCCAGGACGTTTGGCAGCAGATTGAGTGATTTGATAAAGCAATTAGCCCAGCGTTCATCGTCCATCAACGCCACGGAAACGCCATTTTCCCAATACGCTTGCGGAACATTCCGCGCAGGTCGAATCGTCATCGTTGTAGAAGCGGATGCATTCGGAAACAGATGCTGTCTTGGCGTAATCCCCCGCGTCACCTGAATGTACACCTCGGCTTCACTCTCGTTGGCTTGCTCCAGCCCTTTTCCGATGTACTGCTCCAATTCGTCCGGCGAGTAGTTTAATTGTAATTGAATCGCTGCCGCACTGCGAGCCAGTCTTTGCAAGTGTTCCCTCAGCATAAACGGACTACCGGCATAGACGCGAATGACCTCGTACACGCCGTCGCCAAACTGGTGTCCACGTTCGTCGATCGGGAGCACTTTTTGTTCCACAGGTACAAATTCTCCATTAATAAACGCAACTGACATGTCGCATTCTCCTCCTTGGCCAAAGCTCACAGCTCCTGGCACCTTGTATCATTCGAAAAATTCGCTATAGTTAATAATAGGAGAATGGGAAACCGGAAAACAATTGAACTCTTTAATACCCCGTATATAAACTTTTAATGGCAGGCGAGCGCACGATGAACATACAGCAAATTGAATCCTTTATTTATGTCGCCACTACAGGGAGTTTTAGCAAAGCAGGTGAACTGCTGTTTTTGACGCAGCCTTCCGTCAGCTCCAGAGTCCAGTCG
>CAMIVR010000106.1 GCA_946402065.1 uncultured Brevibacillus sp.
CTTTTTAATAAAGCTTCAATGGAACACCTTGCTCCTTTCTTTGTCTTGAATTTCTGAAAAGCTTCTCGCCAAACGGATATGACCGGATTACTGCTGAACTCCTCAAGACGTAAGAATTTATGTGCTTCTTTCTCTGCATCCCGCAGCAGCTTCTCGTAGATTTCAACGTCCTTTATTGAATTATCAATCCCCCGGCAAATAACGGTGCCAATTTTTGCATGAGGAAATAACGACCAAAAATCATCTTCAATCTAGTCATAAAATATCTCTCCAATTCCTTTTGCTTATTGTCTTGGCAGAATCGCTCATCACACCTTATGTTTTGGAGGGGCTCGCAAAGGTGGAGAATACCCCGAGAACAATATAAAAATAACCAGTTATCCGATTCTGTATCTTTGGACTCACTTTACTACCCAGAATCCGCTTTCGAATACTTGCTGCAAGAAGTGCATACAGACCATCACTAATTAAAGCCAGGATAATGTATACAGTACCTAAAAGCAAAAATTGTACGGTGACGGATCCGGCAGAAGGTGATATGAATTGCGGAAAGAAGGCTAAAAAAAAGAGTGCTGTCTTCGGATTCATTACTTCTACGAGAATGGATTGGTAAAAAGTCTTTACTAATTTTTTGCGCGGGGCTTGTGAAATTTCTGAATTCGTTTTATTAGATGCAGAAAATAAAGATTTGCATCCCAGATAGATCAGATAAGCAGCACCCAAGTATGTAACAATAGTAAAGGCTGTTGCTGATGTCATAAGGATCGCAGAAACGCCAATTGCTCCAGCTAAAACGTGAACAGAACCACCAAGAACGACACCAAGTACGGATACCAGCCCCGCTTTCTTCCCTTGATCTATACTTCTTGCCATAATATAGAACACAGCTGGCCCAGGCATTATTAACAATGTAATAGCAGCAACGACAAATAGCCAAATCGTTGAAAACTCCATAAAATGCAACTCCTTGTTGTATGTTTGCACATGATTTAATGCGTTAAACAAATCCGAGAAAATCAAGCCGCAACAATGTGGCCGATCATTCAAATAACCCTTTCCGCTGCTCACGCATCCACTGAGCAACCTGAATGTCCCCTTGTTCCTTTGATTTTTCTAGCTCTGCAACAATCGATTTATAATCGGTGTCGTTGCGATTCTGGCTCATTTTGGCTGCAGCCTGAATCGAGGTGATTTCAATTTCAAAACCAACGATTCCTTTCATTTCACTCTCAAGCAGCTCAGGATGAAACGTATTCCAGAGCCGGCCGTTTTCTCGGTGAGATTCATAGTGTGTAAGCATAGTGTCCAAAGCCGATTTCAGCTCATCCTTCGTGAGTATACGTGCTGTGCCATACGCATGCACAACGAGATAGTCCCATGTGGGAACCTCTTCGCACTCATACCAACTTGACGAAATGTAAGCGTGCGGTCCTTGAAAAACAAGCAGCACATCTCGATTGTTATCCAAGGTTTTCTTCTGCATGTTTCCGTATGCGATGTGCCCGGTCGCAAAGATTTTCCCTTCCTTTTCACGGATTTCCAACGGAATGTGCGTAGCCAACGGGCGATGTTCATCAACAGTTACCAATAAGGCAAACGGGTAAATCTTCATAAATTGAACTGCCTCAGCATGACCCATACGGTATTTCTTAGGAATGTACACAACGCTCATCCTTTCAGCTTGAGATGATAAATTTCCGCTAAAAAAATCATAGTGTACAGACTGACATAAAAAAGATACAAAAACAAACAAATATACATGTCAGAACAAGATGGCTACGCCAAGCCTTTTGGTGTAGCCATCGTTGCGATGATCAGGATGCGGCGTTTAGCCGACCAATGAAAAACCGACTCATCCTGTACGAGCCGGTTTTTGAAACAAGTTTAAGTGGTTGGCACTCCTGGGGGAGTAAAAGCAGGCGGGATAATCAACCATCCTCTATTGCGCATAACGTTCTTGAGAGTAACGCCAAAGGTTAACTGTTCTGATTGGAATTCAGTCCACATTAACCCAACGTCATTTCGAACTGCTTGAGCAGATGAGGTCGCAGACGCGATAACTGCGGTTGAAGCCTTTAAGGCTAGCGCATTTGCAATTTCGGCATCAGTTAATTTCACACCTAAAGGAATGGAGTCTGGATCAGATTCGGGCCTATTTGGTGAAGATGGAGGCAACGGTACACCTTCACGTCTCATGAAATCCTCAAGGCGCTTAGCTTGACTGTTACACATCTCAATTGCCTTGTGCAAAATGTGTCGTAATTCCTCATCCACGGTAGTGTTTAGTGCAGCTTGTTCCATCACGACTGATTCCTTGAGAGATCCTAGATACGTCCAACATGCCATCGCTTCCCCAATATGTAGAGGTTGATCAGGATCTTTTTCTCTTAATGAATTCATTGTGGTAGTAACTGCCTCTAATACATTCGGCACTTAATATCACCTCCGAGGTTATTATGAGCAGCTTCAAAAAAACCATGCATCATGATAGCAAATCGCAAGAAATCGTTCCCGCCGATTGAATTCGTAAGTCGGAAGCGCAATATTGCCTCAATGGAAAAACGGACACATATGCAGCCATCGGCAGGTACGGTCAGTGTACGC
The DNA here is from genome assembly GCA_946402065.1 of uncultured Brevibacillus sp. Taxonomy (GTDB): domain Bacteria; phylum Bacillota; class Bacilli; order Brevibacillales; family Brevibacillaceae; genus Brevibacillus_D. The sequence continues at coordinate 2,605 of CAMIVR010000106.1, forward strand.
AGCGTGGTTATTCCACTCACAACATCGTGACGGAAGATTTCGATGATTTTACCATATATTAAAAACTAAAATATTGACAAAGTTGAAAAACAGTGATAGATTTTGTTTGAAAATAACGAATATTTTGGAGGGATCAGAATGCAACACACCGAAAGCCAGCCTTGGATCCACGCAGGTACACTGGCATCGATTCAAGAGAACGGCCATAAGTTAATCCGCGGCGGGATTGCCGTGTTCTATCATGAGGAGCAGGTTTATGCCGTAGACAATCGCTGTCCGCACATGGGATTTCCCCTGCATATGGGTAGCTTGTGCGACGGGATACTCACCTGCCATTGGCATCATGCGCGCTTTGACGTCTGCAACGGTGGAACGTTGGATCCGTGGGCAGACGATGTTCCATCCTACGAAGTGAAAATTGAAAATGGGGTAGTTTGGGTAAATCCGGATCCAAAACAGACGGACAGCATTGAGAAATACAAACGCCGGTTGCGGGAAGGACTGGAGCAAAATCTGGGTCTCGTAATTGCCAAAGCTGTCGTCGGCTTGGTGGAAGCCGGCGTTCCAGCAGCGGAAATCACGCAGATCGGCATCCATTTCGGTACCGTGTATGGGAGAGGCTGGAATTCGGGGCTCACCATCCTTACCGCGATGGCAAATGTACTGCCGAAGCTGGATAAAGCAGGAACGATCCTCGCTCTTTATCAAGGGCTGCTTCATGTGGCTCGCAACAGTTCCGGTGCCGCGGCCCGGCATCTGCTTAAGCCGCTGCCGGGGGCCGACGTGCCGTTCGAGCGGCTGACGGAATGGTACCGCAACTGCATCGAGGTCCGCGATACACAGGGGGCGGAAAGAGTGTTGCTCACGGCGATTCACCAGGAGGCTACGCTGGGGCAGCTTGCGGAGATGATGTTGACGGCGGTGACCGACCACTTTTATTTGGACGGCGGCCATACGTTTGATTTCCATAATAAAGCCTTTGAGGCGATTGGCCTTATTGGCGAAGCCCATACCGAGCAGACACTAAGCTCACTGGTTCGGCTCCTCGCCAATCCGACCCGGAGCGAGGAACTTCATCAGTGGCAGTCGCCTGTGAATCTAGTCGCTCCGCTGAAGGAAGCCTTCGCGCAGCTGGATAGCCTCCCTCCGACAGAGTCCTATACGAATATTTCCGCAGCGGATGAGAAGAAAATCGTGGATCAGCTGTTAAGCGACGAACCACTTGAAACGGTGAATCTTGCAACAGAGATCTTGAAATCCGGCGTACATCCGGCTCATCTGGCCCAGCTGGTTGCTTTGGCTGCGGCGGAACGGATCGTCCGCTTCCATACCCAGAATGATTTCGGGGATTGGATCTCCGTTTTGCATACCTTTACGTATACTCATGCCGTGCATGAGCGTTTGCGTCGCTCGACCCATCCTCTGCTCATTCGGGCGATCTACCACGGGGCAATCAGCATCTATTTGGAACGTTTTTTGAATATCCCGGCAGCACACCGCCCGGATGGCTCGGCCGTCCCCGCCGTGGACACTACCAATCCGGAACGGCTGCTGCAAATTTTGGATCTACACCAGCAGGTGAACGAAGCGGCACGCTGGACAGCCGGCTACCTGCACGCCGGCGGCGACCCTGACGCTCTGCTTAATACGTTGGGTCATGCGCTCTTACGCGAAGACGCTGAATTCCATTCGTTTCAAATGTACGAAGCGGCGGTGGCCGAATATGAGCTCTGGACAACGCGCAACGACGACTTCGCCGCCCGCGCTGGCGAAACGATGCTTTTGGCGGCAACCCGCTATTTGGCGGCCCATGCACCAACGCCCCGCGAACAGCCGAATATTGCCCGCATTGCTACTCGGCTGCACCGGGGCGAGCGGCTATTCGAAGAGGCGCAATCCGAAAGCTAAGCGCTGATTCCAGATCCATGGCATCTCTTTTGCCGTCAGGACAGTACGGAAAAACATAACCCGCCTCTGAGGAAATGGTACTTAGAGGCGGGTGAAGGGGGAGCGTTGGTTGCTCAAAGCGAGTATGATTTCGATGTTACGGCCGGATGTATTCCAATTGATCGCGAACAATAAAAAGCAAGCAGTTGTACACCGTTCCCCTTTAAAGTAGGGCGTGAACAAAACCACGCAATTCGATTGGAGATTTTCCAGCTGGGCGGGATCATCGCCAGCACGTTTATTCTGCTGACCAGCAGCCCCCGGCGTCAGCAGGCACTGGGTGATCAGGTATAAGGATTGCTGCGAGCCGGATGTGACCAGGATCGATGATTCGGCGGCTGATATGCCGCGATATTGATGCAAATACGAGACGAGTGCTTCCCGGAGCGGGACAAATCCTTGTAGATTGTCGTAGCCAAGGTACTCCGTAAAAGGGTTTTCCGCGACAAGCGCATTTATCTCCTGCACAGGACTGATGCCAGCTCCAAGTTCGCCGCTGGCAAAATCAATCAGGGTGCTGTCTTGTTGAAGAGCTTCCATCATAACATTTGGCTTGTCAATCAAAAGTCAGACTTTTATCTAAAAAATGACGAAGCGATAGCAATTTGTTGAACATGGATGGTGTTTTTGCCGGCAAATTGGATGGTTGTCACCCGCTCGCAGCCGCGCGTTGATGGCGATTCCATATGAAAAGGTAAAAAAAACCAAATATTTTTACCTGATACAAAATAATTGGATATGTACAAAACATTTTCGATCATGTAAACTAAGGGTGCACCTTACTGATATGAGAGGAGATTAGCAAATGGAGCCATTTACTTTACCGCAACTACCTTACGGATACGATGAGCTGGAGCCATACCTGGACGCCAGAACGATGGAAATCCACCACGGGAAACATCATGCTGCCTATGTGGCAAATCTGAACAAGGCATTGGAGGACTACCCTCAGTTCACAAACGCGACGATCGATGAACTGATCAGCCATTTGGACGACGTTCCGGAAGACATTCGTACGGCTGTGCGAAATCATGGCGGCGGGCATTACGGCCATAGCTTGTACTGGTCGATCATGAGCCCGAATGGCGGAGGCAAACCTTTCGGAGATATCGCGAAGGCGATAGAAAAGCATTTTGGCAGCTTTGAGCAGATGAAGGATGATTTGACAAAAGCAGCTGTCAGTCGTTTCGGCTCGGGTTGGGGTTGGCTCGTCGTCGATGGAGACAAGCTGGAAGTGACCAGCACCCCCAATCAGGACACGCCGTTAATGGAGAAGAAAACACCGATTCTGGTCGTCGATGTTTGGGAGCATGCCTACTATTTGCAGTATCAAAACAAGCGGCCGGATTTTGTCTCTTCCTGGTGGAATGTAGTCAATTGGGAGGAAGTCAATCGCCGCTATAACGAAGCGATCCGTTAATCGCAAAAACCAAATCTTTGCAGAAGCGGCAAGCAGCTTTTGCGAAGATTTTTCGATTTGGACAGCAGATCATGTTGACGAAGGAGGGGGGATTTATGAACAATCAAACGGCTTTTTTGCGTCAACCGCCGACGAGACAAGAAATCGTGCTGTTGCTCAAGAAACGGGGTTCAATCAGCGTCCACGACATGGCCGAACACCTGGGAGTAACAGACATGGCCATTCGCAAACATATACCCGTTCTGGAAAGGGACAAGTATATTCAATCAACCGTTGTCCGTCAGCCGATAGGCAGGCCAACAGCTGTTTATCAGCTTACAGCACGTGCGGAACGGCTGTTTCCGAACCAATACGAAGGGCTGGCCACGGAATTGATCGATGAAATCACCGATCTGCTGGGAGAATCAATGGTCAGTCGACTATTTGTGCGAAGAAGGGAGCGGCTGGAACAAAAGTACAAATCGGTGATGGCAGGTCAGGATTTTGGGCAGCGCGTGGCAGACCTGGCGAAACTCCAAAATGATGAAGGCTATATGGTCACGTGGGAAAAACGCAATGATGGCACGTACGCATTTGAGGAAGCTAACTGCCCTGTCGCGCAAGTCGCTGTCCGGTATCGCCAAGCCTGCAGCTGCGAGCTGGATCTGTTTGCTGCGGTGCTCGACGCCGATGTTGAACGGACAGCGTGCATAGCCGAAGGAAACACGACGTGCCGTTACCTGATAGCAGAAAGGAGCAAGCACAGTGGAACAACAGGAGGAGCTGAACCGACCAGAAGATGAGAAACGATCCGTTTTGGTGACAGACGACTATCTGATCGAGATCGTGCAGGCGTTTAACAACCTGATTGAAGAATGGAAAGCAAAAATAAAAAGCGGTCGCGTGAATCTTCCATTCGTCGTTCACATCGGCCGCAGACTGAATCATGAGAGACAGCGCGATTTTTTGGCGTTTTCCCAAGACGTCAATATCCCTGACAAGTATCTGGGGAAAGTGCTGCACGCCTTCGCCATCAATCTGCCGGTGTGGTCCATCCATACGGTGCTCCACATCTATAAGCTGGCCGATAAAACGAAGGGCGCGATTGTGATGTACAACGATCTTATGGACGAATTCGAGGCGGTCTTTCACCAATTCGAGTACGACTTTCTGGAAGGTCTGTTTCCTGAAGAAAGCGAACAACTGGAGCAAGCTCTTAACGATGTGGAGATCAAGCTTCAGACATTGTATAACCGTGCTCCTGCCCGGGAAAAAACGCAGTATAATCGCTTTTATGGCGATAGTTCCACTACTTCAAGCGATCGTGTTCAGCACCCGGCGGGATGTTCGTTTCAAACGTTGATCGGCGTGCCGGAAGACGCGACTGAGGCTGAGATCCGCAAACAGGGCAGGTTGATTTTAAAAAAACTTCATCCTGATACAGGGGGGAGCGCGTACTTGTTTGATTGGGTCAAAAAAGCGTACGATGAGCATAGCATGCTAAAGCATGTACCACTTGATCCGCTTTGATGCAACACGTTTTTGGCGGCAGAATGGAAGATGTCCAGCTCCCAACCGAGGTGCAATCTGTCACGGAATCACGCCGGTTCAATGATCAGATCGGGAGTGGACAAGGATTCAATTAAGATGAAGTACTAGCAATGGAAACGCACAGCTACACGGCGTTTCTTTTTTTGGTCGATAAGAATTTATAAAAATTCTTATCGACATAAGTGTAACTAAGGCTACGCCAAAAGGCTTGGCGTAGCCAAGTTTTCTAAGTCGGCTAAACGCCACATCCTGATCATCGCAACCAAGGCTACGCCAAAAAGCTTGGCGTTGCCAAGGTTTCTAATGGTAAGCTAATATGTTTGGCAAGGACATCATCAGTTATCGGCGGAAAGTCATCTTTTCATCATCTAGCAATGAATAGAAACGAAACACGCTTGTTAGCTAGCAAGAAATGAAGGTGGACAGTTATCGATAAGGTAAAATTCAAGTTGTGGTATGAAATCGGCATGCTTGCGCTTGCGCTCGTTTCCATCGCATCCATATGGATAGAAACAAAAATGCTGCACATCATTGATTGGATCATCTGGGCGATCTTCACTGTCGATGTAATCATTCGATTGTGGAAGTCAGAAAATAAATGGGAGTACATCAAAAAGAACCCGCTGGATTTCATCGCAATCATTCCATTAGATTCAGTCTTCCGCCTCGCCCGAGTAGCCCGGGTTTTCAGGATCATCCGAATCATCAGCATTTCTTCCCATTTTATCAAGCCCGTCTTCAACATCTTGCATACAAATGGGCTGAACAAGGTCGTCACGTTCACCTTTGCCCTGATTTTTGTCTCGGCCATTCCGATTTATCTGGTCGAACCCAGGATTACGACCTATGAGGATGCACTGTGGTGGAGCATTGTTACGACGACGACCGTCGGCTACGGCGACATGTCACCGGTGACGTTTATCGGCCGATCTGTCGCCGTCATCCTCATGCTCATCGGAATTGGATTGATCAGTATGCTCACGGGCTCGATTGCCACGTATTTTTTGCGCACGGAGAAGAAAAAGCAGCCATCTTCTGTGGAATTTATCCAAAAGGAATTGGACCGATACGAGCAACTGACAGGGAATGATATCGACACGATGATCGTCTTGCTGACGAAATTGAAGGAAGAGAAAGAAAAGGCCGAACAGTAGGATGGAGTGAGCGAATAGACAAGTGTGCTCTGCGGGCTGCGTTTCCTGCCAATGCTGTACATCAATGCGACTGGCTATCAGATCGTCAGCCGGGAGCTGGAGAACTGTGCGTGCCTATGCGAGAACGACAGCGATTTGTGCTAAAATATTGGGTAATGCCGATCGGAGCGGTTTGCTCAGAGAAGTGACGTGAAAGGAGTCATTCCTTATGTTCAAGAATGCAGTACAGAAAGGAATCATCATCTCGCTAGGTTGTCTGCTCCTGCTTTTGCTAAGCGGTTGCAGCCAATCTGCGATGAAGCATGATAGCCGTTACCAAGATCCTGACCGAGCCTTGCATGCTTATTTCGATGCGCTCGGGAAAAAAGACTTTGCGACGGTTGCTGAATTGTACGGAGGCGAATACGAAACGCTGATCGGCTATAATCCCACTGTTCCAAAAGAGGATCACGCAAAGCTGATGGATCAATATTGCACGTTAAACGGTGGCAATATCGTGAAAATTGATCAGATCATCGACAAGGTAAAAAATTCCGATGAAGAATATACATACACCCTGACGTTTACACTCATGGACGACACTGCTTTCAGGAATGGAAAACAATGCGAGTATGCAGTCAAAAAAATAGACGACTCCTTCAAGGTGATGGGGCTGCCTCCCTATACGCCATAATGGCCCGAATTCAAGCGCAAAGGCCAAGCGCACGTATGGCAATGCGAAAACGATTGAGAAAATGAAGCCTTTTGTCAAAATAAGACGTATTATTAAAGGGGAACGATTATAATAAATAGCGGATATGTACGGGGAGGTCCTCATGGGAATCTTGTCAAGGTTCAGGGATATTATGGCCAGCAATATAAGCGCCTTATTAGATAAGAGCGAAGACCCGGAGAAGGCGATCGATGACTTTATGCGAAGCGTGAACAGCGACCTCGGAAACGTAAAAGCGGAAGCGGCTGCAATGCTGGCGGTTCAGAGCAGGGCGAAGCGAGCGCTGGATGAATGCACAGCCGAGATCGGCAAGCTGCAGCGGTATGCAGAGAAGTCCGTGGAAAATGGCGATGACGAGAATGCCAGGAAGTTCCTGGACAAAAAAGTGGCGCTGGCAGAAAAAGCTGCCAAACTCCAAGCCGCGTATGAAGCCGCTTCGGCAAACGTCGCCAGCCTGAAGCAAATCCAGGATAAGCTGATTGGAGATATCGACCGGTTGGAAGAGCGGCGGGCGAAGCTGAAGGGTAAAATAGCGGCGACCAAAGCGCAGCAAAGCTTGAATGCGATCAACTCGTCTAAAGACGGAAAAGAAGCTGTGTTTGACGCGATGGAAGAGAAAGTAAACAGGGCATATGACGAAGCCATGGCGATTGCCGAGCTGCGTGCAGAAGCGAAGGACGATTTTGACGAGTTGTTCGCGCAATTTGAGAAAAGTACAAGAGCGAATGCCGAGGCTGAGTTGGCGGCAATCAAAGAAAAAATGAAAAAGAAGGAATAACCGCTTCTTTCTCGCAGAGGTGAGCGCATGCAAATTATCGATTACAAATGCCCGAACTGTGGCAGCGACATGGTATTTGACAGTCATACAGGAATGTTGGCCTGCCATAGCTGTGGGAGAAATGACAACATCAAGGATATGCCTGATCCGTTGACGAGCAATGTTTTTGCCGAAGATGAGGTGGCGGAGTATCATTGCAAGAGCTGTGGAGCGGTCGTCATCACGGAAGCCGAGACGACGGCAACGGTCTGCAGTTTTTGCGGGTCAGTCGTCGTCCTTGGCGACCGATTGGCGGGGAAACTGGCCCCGGTGCAGGTCATCCCGTTTGCGATTAGCAAGGAAGAGGCGATGCAAGCGTTTCGCAAGTGGTGCAGGAACGGCCGTCTGACGCCTAACGGGTTTATGACGGCGGACCGGATCAAGGGAATAACCGGGATGTATGTTCCGTTCTGGCTGTATGATCTGAATAACGCCGTCGAGGTCCATGCCCACGGGACGAAGGTGAGAACGTACGAGCAAGGGGACTATCAGGTTACGGAAACACAGCATTTCGATATATACCGGAAGATTCGCCTCAATTATGTGAAGGTTCCGATTGATGCTTCAGAGAAAATGAACGACAAGCTGATGGATAAATTGGAGCCATTTCCTTACGATCAGTTACAGAGCTTTAAGACAGCGTACCTCGCCGGCTTCGTCGCAGAAAAGTACAGCTACGACGACAAGGAGCTGTTCCCGCGGGCGAAAGAGAAAATTAGCGCGTATATCGATTCGTATATTCGCTCGACAATGTCACATTACACCACAGTGAATTACACCGACAAGCGAATTGACACACAATCCAAACAGGCGGTGTATACGCTGTTTCCCGTGTGGGTGCTGCACTACGATTACAACAGATTGGAGTATACGTTTGCCATGAACGGTCAGACGGGCAAGGTGGTCGGCAAGCCTCCGCTTAGCAAAGGGAAAGTGGCGACATGGTTCGCAAGCATTTCCGGTATTTCATTCCTGTCGCTGAAGCTGATCTCGTGGATGATGGGAGGCGGATTTTGGTGAGAAGGATTGGCGCGATCCTGACAGTCCTGCTCTTCTTCGCAGTTGCCTTTGTCACTCCCGCAGGGATGAAGACGGGCGAGGCTGCTGCGGCGGGAATGAAGCAATTGGTTTATGATGAAGCGGAATTATTGAATTCGCAAGAGCGTGATGAATTGAACGCGATGGCGAACGAATACAGCGCTCGCAAGGAAACGGACATCATCATCGTGACGTCCAGGAACGATGACAATGCCGATGTGCAGAAAATGACGGAAGACTTTTACGACGAGCACGCACCGGGATACGATAAGCCTCATGGCAATGCAGTCATTTTGACGCTGGACATGAAGCATCGCGAGGTGTACCTGGCCGGGTTCTATAAAGCGAAGACGTACCTCGATGACGACAGGCTTGACCGGATACGCAACAAAATTACGCCGGATTTATCAGATGGCGACTACCTGCTTGCCTTCGAGACGTACATTAAAACCGCGGACAAATACATGGGATTTGAGCCAGGGGTAGACCCGGACAACCTGTTGTACAATGGCTGGTTTCAATTGGCGGTTTCCGTAATCATCGGAGCGGGTATCGTCGGTACGATGGCATTTCGTTCCGGAGGCCGTGTGACGGTTAACGGGCATACCTACGAGGATAAAGCCACATCAGGCGTACTGGATCAACGCGATCAGTATCTTCACACAACAGTCACGAAACAGAAGATTGCCAAGAATAACAGCAGCAGCTCAGGCGGCGGCGGAACGACTAGCGGCGGCCACTCGCACAGCGGCAGCAGAGGATCTTTTTAAACAGAAGGGATGGAAGCACAATGTCGTTTTTCGGAAACCAGTTTGCAAATGTAGTGGAATGGGAAGAGTTTCGCGATGATATGATTTTTTGGAAGTGGAGCAACCGGGAGATCAAAAAAGGCAGCAAGCTGATCATCCGCTCCGGTCAGGACGCGATTTTCATCCATAACGGCAAGGTCGAAGGGATTTTTGAGGAGGAAGGCGAGTACCAGATCGCTTCCGAGATCGTTCCGTTTTTGTCTACGTTAAAAGGGTTTAAATTTGGCTTTAACAGCGGAATGAGAGTAGAAGTCTTATTCGTCAATACGAAGGAATTCACCGTCAAGTGGGGAACGCAGAATCCGGTTCTGATCCCGACTCCCCAGCTCCCGGGCGGCATGCCCATCCGCGCGAACGGTACGCTCAATTTTAAAGTGAACGATTACGTCACGCTGATTGACAAGGTTGCCGGCGTGAAAGACAGCTATCTCGTGGAGGACGTCAAAATCCGGATTGTTTCCGTGCTGGATCAGCTGCTCATGAAGTGGATCAGCAGGGAAGGGAAGGATATGTTCAATCTGCAAGCGAATGCGCTCGACATTGCCAAAGGCATTCGCGAGGATCTTGACATGCAAGTGATGGACATCGGGATGACGATTACGGGTTTCAACGTCATGAGCTTCAATTACCCCCAAGAAATCCAAGACAAGATCACGAAGACGGCTTCCTACGAAATGATCGGCAATCTGCAAAAGTACCAGCAGGTTGCGATGACGGACGGCATGGCGTCGGGCAATATCAAAGGCGGCGGTGCCGCGGCGGACATGGCGGGCATGATGATGGGAATGAACATGGCCAATGAAATGATGAAAAACATGAACGCCAGCCAAAAGCCTGCCGAGAATACTGCACCAGCCCCTTCAGCATCGGCGTCCGACGGGAAAAAGCCGAACTTCTGTCCGAACTGCGGCACGAAAAACGAAGGTGCCAACTTCTGTCCGAATTGCGGGCAGAAACTGAGCTAGCATCATGGACAGATGCCCTTAAAGAGGAGTGTACGTAAAAAGCCACAACGCCATTCGCGTCGTGGTTTTTTGGTGTGGGCTTTTAATCGCGTATTTTGTCAGTCGTTCTGGCAGAGCATCGATATTGTTTTTGACCGGCATAATCGGGATAATATTGCTTAACACGTTGCCGACAATCGCAGCGTTCGCTCATTTTTTTCGCAATGGAGGCTTGGACTGTGAATTACATAGACACGGAGTGGGCAGAGTACCACTTTCCCTTATATACGGCTGCCAGCATTCGTTCGCTGTATTGCACCGCTAGTCAGCCACAGCTAAAGATCAATGAGCGGTTAACGGTGCTGCTCGCAGTTGCTGGCGGCAAGGGCGTCCTTGTCACAGATGGACGAACATACGAACTTGAGGCAGGGAGCGTCATCCTTCTCCCGGCGCATAGCCAAGCCGCATTGATTGCACAGCTTCCACAGCCGCTGCATGCGTATACGCTGCTGATCGGAACACATGAAGAGGCGCGGTCACTGCCCGCTGGCGCAAAGATCCGGAAAAGCGAAGTGGCCGCCGCTTCGCATGTCATGTTCATTCCGACTGAACCCGCGATCGTGGCCCATATGGAGGAGCTGTATCTCCATCGATTACCCGTAAGTGAAGCCCGTCATGTGCTGAATCAATTGCGTTTTCACCAGGTTATCCACCAGTTGCTGGAGCATCAGGAAGCCAAGCTTGCTGCTGGCGGACGTCCGTCCATAGAACGCAGCATCGCATATTTGGAGAACCATTACAACGAAAAAGTGACGCGTGAGCAGTTGTCCGCGATAGCAGGTGTGAGCCATTCCCACTACTCGATCCTGTTTAAGCAGTTCACTGGCTTTTCTCCTAACGAATACCTGTCGCGGCTGCGCATTAACCGAGCCAAGGAACTGTTGATGACCGGAACAAGCACGCTCAGGGAAATCGCATTGAAGGTAGGCTACAAGGATGAATTTTACTTGAGCCGCCGTTTCAAGCAGCAGACGGGAACATCGCCCTCCGTTTTTATCCGCGAATCATTCCGGCGTGTAGCAGTCATGCTCACCCCGTATGCCAGCCATCTGCTGCTGCTTGGATTGGAGCCTGCCGTCACGATTTCCGACAGCAGCGAATACGTGAACACGGCTGAGCTGCAGCCGCAAACGATGATGTTCCTCGATACCAACAGCTCATCCGAGCAGGTGAGGTCAGCGCTGCTCGACGCCAACATCGAGCTGGTTATTGCGGCACATGAGCATTTGCAGGAGTATGGACTCGATCCCGGACATTTGCGGGTTGTCGCGCCGATCGTGGAAATTTCATGGATGGAAATGGGCTGGAAAGATCATCTGCGAATGATCGCCCGCGTTATCCAAAGGAGTGATCGTGCAGAGCAGTGGTTGGCTGAATTTGAAAAAGAAGAGCGGGAAGCGCGTTCCCGGGTACAGAACAGCGCTGTCGCAAATGAAGTTCTGACGATTTTGGTAATTAAACCGGGGGAACTGCTCGTCTATGGAGCGCGAAATGTCGGATATGTGATGTATCAATCGCTTGGACTTACGCCGCCTGCACGGATCGCGCAAGAGATGGAGCAGCGCGGGGATCAGTTTCATTCCATTCCCATCGAGCTAGCGGAGCTGGAAGCGTATGCGGGTTCCCGGCTGCTGGTTATCGTGTTTCCAGATGATAAAGGATCCACTGTGCATTCAGAAAATGTGTTCAAGTCCTCCCATTGGAGCGGGCTCCCAGCGGTTCAGAGGAAGTGCGTACACCTGCTCGATCCGGATGAATGGATCCCGTACAATCCGATCTCGATTCGCCTGCAGCTTCAGCGCGCTGTTGCATTGTTTACAGGCAACCAATAGTCCAAGTGCATTTCCAAACAAAAAGGCATGGTTAAGCCGTGTCTGCAGCGCATATAATAACGTTAGTAATTGAGAATGATTTTCATGATCAAAGAGAGGGGGCAAATCTTTATCTCTATACGTTAGCATCACATGCGAAATCCGCTTGCCTATTGATATGGTGTTATTAAAAGGGAGAGAGTCATCTGTATGAAAAAGCTTTTTGTTCCGATCATCCTGATCCTCGTTATGCTTCTAAGTGCGTGCGGCGGCGGCAAAGAAAACCCGACCGCTTCAGGAACCGACACATTTACATACCAATCCGAGAATGGCCCTGTCCAGGTTCCGAAGAATCCTCAGCGTGTCGTGGTGCTTACCCGCTTTTTGACCGGCAACGTTATGGCGCTCGGCGTGCCAATGGTCGGCGTGGACGAGATGTCCAAAATGAATCCGAACTTCGAAGCGAAGCTGAAGGACATCGAAGCGGTTACCGACGAAAGCGTTGAGAAGATCATCGAGCTGAAGCCGGATCTCATCATCGGGCAGTCAGACATTAAAAACATCGATAAGTTCAAGCAAATTGCGCCTACGGTTACGTATACGTACGGTAAAATTGATTACTTAACACAGCAGCTGGAAATCGGTAAATTGTTGAACAAAGAAAAGGAAGCGCAAGCCTGGGTCGATGATTTCCAAGCGCGGTCAAAAAAAGCCGGGGAAGAAATCAAGGCGAAGATTGGGGAGAATGCGACAGTCTCGGTTATTGAGACATTCAACAAGCAGCTCTACGTGTACGGCGATAACTTTGGCCGCGGTACAGAAATCCTCTATCAGGCATTCGGCCTCTCCATGCCGGAGAAGGTCAAGGAAGCGACGAAGCAAGACGGCTACTTTGCCTTGTCGACGGAAGTGCTCAAGGATTATTTCGGCGACTATGTCATTTTCAGCAAGAATGCGGATGAAGACACCTCGTTTCAGAATACTGAAACGTACAAGAATACGCCAGCAGTGAAAAACAATCGCGTATACGAAGCGAACGCAAAGGCTTTTTACTTTAACGATCCGCTGAGCATGGAGTATCAATTGGACTTTTTCATCAAAAGCTTTCTCGGCAAGTAAGCGTTGAGGCCTTCTTTGAATCGTACTTATGCAGGCAGACAATTCAGATGAGGGCGACGATTCGCTAAGCATGCACGAAAAACTCATCGACAGCAGTACAGCGAAGGCCACGGCATCGTTTGCGTTCGACGCGAGGGAATTGGCAACCGACAGTTCCTTCGCCTATTTCATTCAAGAAGAGTTGGGAGTCCGATGGAGAATAAACAACACTCTGTTCCTTTTTTGTATAAGCTGCTTGGCGGTGTGCTGGCACTCGGTTTCAGCTTCGTCATCGCGATGATTTTCGGTGCTGCGGATACGACGTTCCGCGACCTTTGGCTTGCGCTGACTTCGGCTGCCAAGGACGACAATATCCTCGTCCTGCGCGAGATTCGGCTGCCCCGCGAGCTGGCCGCGATTCTGATCGGTGCGGCTTTTGGCGTGTCCGGAGCCATCATGCAGGGAGTGACCCGCAATCCGCTGGCAGATCCCGGTTTGCTCGGTCTGACTTCCGGCGCCAACATGGCGCTTGCGCTGGCATTCGTCTTCTTTCCGGCGCTGAACTACTTCGGCATCATGGTGACGTGCTTCCTCGGTGCCGCGCTTGGAGCGGCTTTGGTCATCGCGCTTGGCTCGATGCGCCGGGGCAAACTGTCCACCATTCGAGTGGTTTTGGCCGGAGCGGCGATATCTGCTTTTTTGTATGCCATCGCGGATGGCGTCAGCATTGCGTTCAAAATTTCCAAGGACGTGTCCATGTGGACGGCCGGTGGCCTGATCGGAACGACATGGGGCCAACTCCAGGTGATAGCGCCTGTAATCCTGCTCGGAATCGCAGTGGCGCTCGTTCTGTCCAATCAAGTGAGCATTCTCAGCTTAAGCGACGAAGTGGCAACCGGGTTGGGGCAAAAGCTGGTGCAGGTCAAAGCGATTCTGTTCATCCTGGTCGTCGCGCTCACCGGCGCATCAGTCGCCCTCGCCGGGAACATGGCGTTCGTCGGGCTGATGATTCCCCACATCGCCCGCAAGATCGTCGGCACAGATTATCGGTACATCCTGCCATTCTCGGTTTTTGCAGGGGCTAGTTTCATGCTCATAGCCGACACGCTTGGCCGAACGATACACGCGCCTTACGAGACGCCTATGGCCGCTATCGTGGCCATGCTGGGCTTGCCTTTCTTTCTGTTCGTCGTGCGGAGAGGGGGCAAAGCAATCTCATGATCGCATCCGCCCTCCTTCGAAAACATCGCCTGATCATGCTCGTCAGTTCAGCCCTGATCGTGTTAACCGCAATTGCCAGCATGGGTCTGGGGTATGCATCGCTTTCGTTTGACCGGCTTATTCCGGTATTGCTCGGACAAGGCACTTTTCCGGAAGAATTTGTCCTGTTTTCTGTCCGGCTGCCGCGAATCCTGTTGACGCTTTTGGCGGGGATGGCGCTGGCGTTGTCCGGTTCCATATTGCAAAGCGTCACCCGCAACGACCTGGCTGATCCAGGCATCATCGGCATCAATTCCGGCGCGGGTGTAGCGGTTGCGATCTTCTTCCTGTTCTTCCCGATCGACGTCGGAACGTTCGCCTATGTGCTGCCGTTTGCCGCCTTTGTTGGCGCAGTGGTCACGGCTGCCCTCATCTATGTCTTCTCGTACAGCCGAACACGCGGACTGGATCCGATTCGGCTGGTGCTCGTCGGGGTCGGATTCTCCCTCGCGCTATCCGGGATCATGATCGTGATCATCTCTTCGGCGGAGCGCTCAAAAGTCGATTTTATCGCGAAATGGATCGCCGGCAGCATCGGGGGAGCGGACTGGCCGTTCATTTGGGCACTGCTTCCCTGGCTGATCCTGCTCATGCCGTTTGCCTGGTTCAAGTCGCTGCAGCTCAATCTGCTCGGCTTGGGTGAAGCGTCAGCGATTGGCGTAGGCCTCAAGCTCGAACGCGAACGCATCGTACTCATTCTGGCTGCCGTCGCTGCAGCCGCATCTGCGGTATCGGTAACAGGCGGAATCGCCTTCGTCGGCTTGATGGCACCGCACATCGCCAAGGCTTTGGTCGGACCGCGCAATCAGCTGTTCATTCCCGTCGCCGTCCTGCTCGGCGGCTGGCTGCTCTTGACGGCGGACACGATCGGGCGCAATCTTGTCGATCCCGACGGCATCCCCGCGGGCATCGTGGTGTCGCTGATCGGTGTGCCTTATTTTGCTTACTTGCTGGTAAAGAAATAGAAAGCAGCAAGGGGGCGTCTGGGAGGAATGGTCCGTGTCCGATCATCCCTGTCGTGTTTGTTATATGCAGGATTTTTTTTAGCGAAACCTATGTCATGCCGACATGGGTTTATCTTTTCGCCATCTGTATTTTGTACCATAAGAAAACGAATGACCGTAAAATACGCTCATTCGTAATCGAAGTTCGCAGCATGGTTGAACCAGTCCCGCGAGGATCTAATGCCTGCGTTCATAATAAAATACGAAAAATGTCCAACTTGCCATTTGGGTAAGTAACGATATTCCAAGAACAGCTCCAATTGATATTTCAACTTTAAGAATTACGAGTAAAAAAAGTAGATAAGTTGAAATCAAAGTAACAATCCAAGAACTTGCTCTTGCTTTCGTTCGGATTAAAACAAAGCGTTCATCCAATCCACGATATTTCTTTGCTTGTCTATTACCAATGTACAAGCCCAAAATACCCATGAGAGCTCCACCTAACAGACCTGCCAGAGCAGTATATGTTTCGATCATATATTTTCATCTCCTTCAAAAATAAATAGATCTTCAATTGAACAGGCAAAGATTTGGGCTAGTTTGTGAGCGAGGATCAGAGAAGCATTATACTTTCCGTTTTCTAAAGAGATAATCGTCTGTCTTGACACACCGACTTTTTCTGACAACAAATCCTGTGACCAACCTTGTTTCAAGCGTTTTTCACGAATTCGATTTTTCATAATACACCACCTTGTAAAGTTAACTTTACGTAAAGTGTACATTACATGCAATTCTTTGTCAAGGAGACTTTACATTCAGGCGACAAATTGAGAGGTAACACATTAGTTACGAAGGTAAGGAGGGCATTTTCGCATGAAACCCAGCATTTGGACTGGATAGCTTAGCTGTAGCACGATTGGGTAGAGTCCTAAACATAATGGAGGAAAATAAATAAAGCAGTCCATTAAGACTGCTAGGAAGAAAATTTCGTTATTCAACGATTAAATTTAATGTCATTCCTTTTTCTTTATGACCTGGCTTGTCACAAATAATTTGATAGGTACCTGTTTTTGAAGGGGCAGTCCAGTCTAATGTTTCGGTTTTGCCAGGTTGAACATCTTTATCTAGCTTTAATTCATCACTGTTAATGTCATGTTCTACTTTACCGGAGTTGGTCAAAACAAAGTGAATTTTTTCTCCTGCTTTTACTTTAATATCACCCGGTGAGTATGAGAATTCATTCATATCAATTTTGACCTCAGATGGTTGATCAGCAGTTGCTGTTTGGGAGGTAGAAGTTGGGGCTTGCGTAGTGGGCGATGATGCTTGAGAGGAAGAGTTTGTACTTTGTGTGCTACAGGCAGAAATGATTCCAGTAATCACCAAGCAAGTTGACAAAAGCACAATTCTATTTTTCACGATGAACCCTCCTTGTAACGTGTAGGTTTTACACAATCAAGCTTAATAACCAGATACGGCATAATTGTGTAAAAGAAAAATAATTCTTGCGGAAGACACTTTCACAATGGTTATTAGAAAAAAATGATTCATTTTTACAATGTCAATAGCCGGAGCCCCCGCTTGGCCGTTTTGCTTCCGCCGTTGCAGACAAACAGCTGCAGCAAGACAAAAGTGACAGCGTGTCTGTGTGGAAACTTCGCCTGCCAGGCACCAACTAGGGGTAGTACCAGCGTAGCTGACACCAGGGGCAAACGTATGTAAACAATTGGAAATTATCCTAAGGAGTAACTAGAGATTGACGGTTGGGGGATGTAATGTTGTTTAAAGATTTCATACGTTTCACCACAATGTTTACATTGTACTACGTAAACATTGTGGTGCATTTCCAGAATGTCAGCATTGATCCCATCTTCACAAAACTCGCATTGTATTACTAGAGGTGACGATTCCATTCAACCTTCTCCACTCTGGTTCACTACTTGATCAACGATTATATTCATGACCAAAGCATCTTAAAAAATCAGCTGGTGTATAGACAGCAAAATACTCTTGGATTTCTGGTGTGTGAAAATCAAGGTCGCCATTGATTAATATATCCGGTTGAGCGATCATAACTGATACCAAAATGGGAACATCTGCTTCGTCACGGATCGGAGGTATTTTCACAGTTGATAAATCAGATGGAGTATATGTTAATTCAAATTCCAGTGTGGTAAGAAATTTGTCCCACTTTGCGATATGAGTTGGAAATTTCCTTTGAATCACCTTAGAAACCTCTGTAAGCGAATAGCTGCAAATAATTAAGTGATGCTGCTCAATCAATATTCGTAGAAGCCTTCCCGAATTGGATTTTTCTGATAAAACGGCAGAGATGAGGATATTGGAATCAACGAATACACGTAATCCCTTATTTGTTTCGCTCATTCCACATTTCCTCCCGGACCTTCTCTAATTCATCCAGTAAATCTTCTTCTGTAATCCCTTTCTCTTCAGCTTCTTTGCTGAGGGTATCTTGAAGATCGCGTAATGCAAGTAAGCTAGCTTTTGTGATAACGACCTTCCCATCTTCTTCAATAAAAGCGACCCGGTCCCCTTCGTTTAATTTAAGTAATTCCCGAATTGGTTTTGGAATTGTGACCTGACCTTTTGAGCTAATTCTGGAGACTTCCATATCCTGCATTACCACCCTTCTTGAATGCTTTACTTCTTTACATTTGTTATACCATTCTTGTTACTGACGAAAGATAATGCCCAATTGCTGACGGGATTGCCTGTCCGAAA
>CAMIVR010000107.1 GCA_946402065.1 uncultured Brevibacillus sp.
TCTTGCAGCCGGGAAGCCCGATCGACGACTCGCCGCTGCTCCTGGCAGATGGCCGGAAAGGCAGTCACTTGCCGCTCAACTGGGACAACAAGTACCACGGGATGATGAGCACTCGTGAAGCATTGCGGCTATCGTGGAATGTTCCGGCGATCAAGACGTACATGAAGGTCGGCATCGCGACGGCGCTCGACTACGTGAAAAAAATGGGCGTGACGACGCTCGTCGACGCTGACGAACACGCCGCAACCGGTGTAATCGGCGGCCTCACCTACGGATTAACTGTCGAAGAGATCACGAACGCCTATGCGACGTTTGCCAACCACGGCAGCTTTGTCGATGCCTACCTCATCGACCGCATCGATGACAGCACGGGCAAAACGATCTACCAGCATGAAATCAAGCCCGTACCGGTATTCAGTGAGCAGACCGCTTTCTTGATGACGGATATCATGCGGACCGTGGTCAATGCCGGAACGGGTAGCGACGTTCGCAAATACGTGCCGCGCAATGTCGACATCGCTGGTAAAACAGGAACGACCAACAGCGACAACGATGCCTGGTTCGTCGCTTACACGCCGAAAATCTCGCTCGGGGTATGGTCCGGTTATGACGAGCCGTACCGATTGCCCTATCCAAAACGGCCGATCCAGATCTGGGGAAAAGTGATGAAAGAAGTCATGGAGAAAATCCCTGCGCTATCGCCGAAAGATGCCACGTTCACCAAGCCGGCCGGCATTGTCAATGTGGCGATCGACAGCAAGTCCGGGCTGCTGCCAAGCCAGCTGTCAAAAGAGGCAAACCACGTCATCTCTGACATTTTCAACAAGCAATTCGTCCCGACAAAAGTCGACGACACTCACCAGAAAGCGAAAGTTGTCACGGTAGGCGACAAGCGCTATTTGGCCAAATCAGGGACTCCTGACGACTTCGTCACGGAAGGTATCTTCTTCAAAAGTCCTGATCCGCTCCTGCTCACGGCTGAACAAATCTCGGCCCAAAACAAAAAGGCCGGGACACGGCCCGCTGACTGGGATCAGCGCCTGCCTGACGAGGAGGATCCCCGCGTCGAGCAGCCCGGGCCGCCTGCTTCACCTACGAATGTCAGCCTGGCTCGCGGTGACAAGCAGCTCACGCTCAGCTGGAAGCCGGGTACCGAGTCGGATTTGCTCGGATACCGCATCTACCGGGCAAGCCTGAGCAACGGCTTTGAGAAGATCGCTACGGTCAAGGATCCGACCGTTGGGACATATGCGGACACGACTGCTGCGAACGGCGAGTACGGCTATTACGTAACCGCAGTCGACATTACCGGGCTGGAGTCAGCGCCATCGCCAATCGTCTCGCACGGATCGAATGTGATCTTGGACTACCCGTCCACACCAACCGATCCGTCGCAGCCACCGGCTACGGGTGATGGATCAACCAATCCGAATACTGGCAGTGCAGGGAACGGATCCACCCCGGAACCTGGGTCGTCGAATCAGAATGGCGTTCCGACGACGCCGCAAAGCTTAACCATAAAAAAATCTTCACAGGGCCTTAACCTGAAGTGGTCGCTGAACCCGTCCAACGAACAGGTCATCGCCTATAACATTTACTTCACGCCCGATCCTGTGAATGGATTCAGACTGCTCGATACGGTTGCCGACAACAAGTATACTCACGTCACTTCAGACGCCACCGGCTGGTATTACATTACAGCGGTCAACAGCTACGGCGAATCGGCACATTCCAATACGGTAAATGTCGAACAGGCGCAGTAGGTATTCAATCTCAGACACTGCAAGAGGATGGTCACAGACTGTCCTCTTTTTTTTCACGGAACGTTACGAATTCTGCTCATTTCCCCCGCGGAAGACTGCGGGCAATGAGGTATAATAGATGTGAGTATGATGGAAGGCGAGGTGGATCAATCAACATGATTCACAAGAAGCAATTTCATTGGAAACGAATGTCTGTCGCCGATCGAGAGCTTATCATAGAAGGACCAGTAGAACCGGCCAGATTGGCGAGCTATCGCTTTGATGATGGCCTGAAAGCCTTTCGCGTTCCTGAAGAACAGCACCAGGCGCTGGTCGAGATTGCCGAATTGCCGGAGGGAAGAATTATTATCGCTCGTGACGGTGATTTGGTCCTGGGGTATATTACTTTACTTTATCCCGATCCGTTAGAGCGCTGGTCTGAAGCCAAGATGGAGGATCTGCTGGAGCTGGGGGCCATTGAAGTAAGCCACAAGATTCGCGCTGGCGGTGTTGGCAAAGCCTTGCTCGAGGTCGCTTTCCGCGACGATGCGATGGAGGATTACATCGTCATTACGACTGAATATTACTGGCATTGGGATTTGAAAGGAACCGGTCTTGACGTGTGGGGATACCGTAAAATCATGGAGAAGATCATGGGCAGTGTCGACATGATCTGGGTCGCCACCAACGATCCGGAAATCTGCTCACACCCTGCCAACTGCCTGATGGCCCGGATTGGCAAGCGCGTACCGCAGGAAAGTCTGATCGCTTTTGACAATGTGCGTTTTCAAAACCGCTTTATGTATTAACACAGTTATGGCAACCAGGGAGTTGGCATGACGTACGGTCGCTCCCAGCGGTTGTTTTCAGTACGATGAGCAGCAAGACAGCATCTTCAACCCGCGATAAGCGTATGTTTTGGAAAAGGGGGCTAGCTCATGAGGTTAGCAGATTTTATGTGTACTCAACTCGTTACGGCAACCACGGCGACAACGATCGGTGAAGCGTTGGCACAGCTGCGAGGCAACCGGATCCGCCATTTGCCGGTCGTCGATAGCGACAGCAAATTGATCGGAATTGTCTCCGACCGTGATATTCGTGACGCACTTCCTTCACGTTTGGTCGCACATGACAATGATCAAAAAATATTAATCAGGCCCATTACCGAAGTGATGCACACGGATGTGATTACGGCCCATCCGCTCGACTTTATTGAAGATGCTGCCCGGACTGTCTACGAGCACAAAATCGGCTCGCTGCCAATCGTCGAGGGAGAGCGATTGGTTGGCATAATTACAGAATCGGATATTTTTCACAAGCTTGTTGAACTGTTTGGGGTCAACAGACCAAGCTCGCATATCGAAGTCGAGGTCGACGATCGGGTCGGGATGCTCGCTGAAGTGAGTCAAATTTTTCGCGAAGCACAGGTAAACGTCACGAGCGTGATGGTTTATCCCAGCAATGTACCGATGAAAAAGCTCCTGGTGTTCCGCGTCCAGACGATCGATCCCCGCATCGTCATCACTCTGCTGAATGACCGGGGATTTCATGTCGTTGCCCCGATCGATGGGGAGGGGAGACGGTTTTGAGCCGCCAGTCACGCTTCATCTACTCTCCCGACTATACGAAGTACTATTTTCACGACGACCATCCGTTTAATCAAAAACGGCTGCTTCTGACGCGCGATTTGCTGAATGCGTATGGCTTGCTCGCAGATGAGCAGATTGTCGCTCCCCGTACTGCTACAGATGAAGAAATCGCAATGGTCCACGACCAGAGCTATATCGATATCGTCCGTGCCCAAGGTCATAGCGAATCCGAGTTGCCGGCTGCGGCCAGCTACGGCTTGGGTACGGAAGACGTCCCCTTCTTCCGCAACATGCATGAAGCGACCGCGTTAATCGTAGGCGGCAGCCTGCAAGCAGCCGAGCTGGTGATGAGCGGCAAAGCTGAACACGCTTTCAATCCGGCAGGCGGATTGCATCATGCCATGCGCGGTCGTGCCTCCGGGTTTTGCGTGTACAATGACTGTTCGGTTGCCATCGCCTATATACGCAAGAAATGGAATGCACGTGTCCTCTATATAGACACCGACGCCCATCACGGCGACGGCGTCCAGTGGGCGTTCTATGACGACCCGAATGTGCTGACCATCTCGCTGCACGAAACAGGCAAGTACCTCTTTCCCGGCACGGGCAATTTTACGGAACGCGGCGATGGCAACGGGTACGGTTTTTCCGTCAATGTTCCTTTGGAAGCCTTTACAGAAGACGACTCGTTTCTGGAGGTGTACCACCGGTTGGTGCCGACGATCGCCCGCGGTTTCAAGCCTGATGTGATCGTCAGTCAAAACGGCTGCGACGCCCATGCTTACGACCCGCTCACCCACCTGTCCTGTTCGATGAAGGTCTATCAGGCCATTCCGCGTCTGGCCCACCAGCTCGCGCATGAGTTGTGCGGGGGACGCTGGATCGCCCTTGGCGGCGGCGGTTACGATATCTGGAGAGTTGTGCCCCGAGCCTGGACACTGGTCTGGAGCGAAATGTCCGATCAGCCGTTGACGGATGGGCCGCTGCCGGAAGCCTGGCTGAAAAAATGGCACGCGGAAAGCGAATTTCCTTTGCCGACCCATCTGTTCGACGATCACCAGCCGTTTCCTCCGATTCCACGCCGGGCCGAGATCACGGAAAAAAATCAGCTTACGGCTGAGCGGGCGTTGTATTACGCTCCGCAAGGGTAATACTTGTTAGTCAGCGGTAAGCGTCAAACTGTCCCCAATATTGGCATAAGAAATCCATCTGTTTTCCCATCAGTTTCGGGAAAAGTCACGGAGGTTGCGTTGTGTCTGCTGAGTTTATATTGTCATTTTGCGTGGAAAGTGGTATTCGAAGAGGAAGGGCTGAGGTAGAGAGACGGTCTCAGCAATCAAGCCCAATGATTGCAGCGCCCTTTGAAAAATGAAGGGACGTTACATACGGTCGCGTTTCACACAAAGCTGTGTGTTCTTTTCAGAGAGAAAAAACAGGCTGGATTGTCCTCCACGCCTGTTTTTTTCTGTCGTCGATGATTCTGTTTTACTCTGCATCGAGCAGTCTTTTCAGTTCATCCGGGTTAAAGCCTTTCATCGCCTTGTCGCCGACGACAGTCACCGGAACGCCGAGAAATCCAAACTGCTCGACAGCGTCGCGATATTCCGCTTTTTCCATCACATCGCGCACTTCAAAAGGAACACCGGCTTGGGTCAAATACTGCTTGACCAAGTCACAATCGACGCAGCCCTTTGTCGAATAGACAATAACCTGCTTTTCCATCGCACTCTCCCTCCTTTGTCAGCTTTTTTTCATCTGCTTCAGCATACCGGTAACAATGGCGCAGGAGCGCTTTGATGCCAGTGCAGTAAACTGGAGAAAGTTCACATGTGCTGATCCGTCAGCCTTATCCGACAGGGAACGGACGATTACGAACGGCACATTGTTCATGGCGCACACTTGCCCGACTGCGGCCCCTTCCATCTCTGTGCAGGAGGCTTGAAACTGCTCGTGCAGCGCCTCTACCTTCTCGCGATTGGCGACGAATTGATCGCCGGAGAGCACGCGTCCGCGGACGACTTGCACCTCGTCCTCAACCGCTTCGCCTGCTTGCAGTGCCAGTTCAACCAACAGCGGGTCGGCTGACCACACCCACTTGTCGGCAAACGGGATTTGTCCGGGGGCAAAGCCCAGCGCAGTCGCGTCAACATCATGCTGCATGCAATCAGTCGAGACGATAATATCGCCGATGTTCAAATCCGGATGCAGCGCTCCGGCGACCCCGGTAAAAATAACGCGGTCGACGCCATACCGATCGAGCAAAATCTGCGTGCAGACACTAGCGTTGACTTTGCCGACACCAGATTTGCACAAGACGACGTCCACGCCTTGCAATGTCCCTGTGTGGTACGTGATACCAGCCTTCGATGACGCTTGGGGAGCGTCCATCGCCTCCATGTAGAGAGCGATTTCTTCTTCCATCGCGCCGATGATGCCTATCCGCATAACTGCCCCCTCTTACGCACGCGTGCTTTGTCTGTACTCGATCCGGTGCGGCAGGAGGACGACGTGTTCTTCTACGTGCTCGTTGTTCATGTACTTGGTCAACAGCCGCATGGCGACTGCACCGATGTCATACATCGGCTGTACGACCGTCGTCAGCTTGGGCCGAACCATTTCAGCCAGGCGGATGTTGTCATAGCCGATCACTTCAATGTCGTTTGGCACGGACAAGCCGGCATCCTGAACGGCGTGAATGGCCCCGATCGCCATCTCGTCGCTGGAGGCAAACACGGCAGTCGGCGGCTCAGGCAATGCGAGGAATTCCGTCATGATCCGCAAGCCGGATTCATACCAGTACGTCCCGCTGGCACAAATGCTCTCATCCAGAGGAATTCCGGCATCCTTCAGCGCCTGCTTGTACCCTTCAAAGCGAATCAGCCCACCGAGCGGATCATTTGACGGGCCGTAAATCATGCCGACGCGCTTGTGTCCTTTGTCGAGCAACACCTTTGTCGCGTCGTAGGCCGCCTGGAAGTGGTCGATGGTGACGGAAGGCAAAATGTTATCCGGATCCCGCGTCGCCGCCAATACGGTCGGAACAGAGGTCGTGGAGAGAATCTGCAGATGGTCTTCCTTAATCTCTGCTCCCATGAACAACAGTCCGTCCACTTGCTTTTCCAAAAGGGTATTGATCAGTTGAAGCTCTTTTTCCAGCCGTTGGTCTGAGTTGCAGAGAATGATATTATATTTGTACATCGTGGCAATGTCTTCAATTCCGCGGGCAAGCTCGGAGAAAAACAGGCTGGAGATGTCCGGGATGATGACGCCCACGGTCGTTGTCTTTTTACTCGCCAGGCCCCTGGCTACGGCATTCGGCCGATAGCCAAGCCGCTCGATGGCTGCCATGACTTTCTTTCTCGTTGTCGGTTTTACATTCGGATTCCCGTTGACGACGCGGGAAACGGTTGCCATCGAAACACCGGCTTCTCTGGCTACATCATAGATGGTAATGGGCATCGCGAAACACTCGCTTTCACCTAGTGATTGGAAAAAAGTCGGTACGTCAAGCTTTTGGTTGCAAACACAACGTACTCCCTTAACAATACCCTAATATGTAAAGAAAAAACAAGCCTTCCGTGAAAGGGAAAGCTTGTTCTTGATCTGTCCTACGCCAGTATTAGCGTTTGCCTGCCGCCTCTTCCACTTTGTAGAGTCCCGATGCGATCAACTCATCGACGAATTCGTTAAAGCTCGGGATGTTCAACTGCTGTTTCGCATCTGACAAGGCAACGTCCGGATCCGGGTGAACTTCTACCATGATACCGTCCGAGCCTACTGCCAGACCTGCTTTTGCCGTCGGTAACAGCAGGTCTCTTCTGCCTGTGGAGTGTGTCACGTCGACAAATACCGGCAAGTGTGTCTCTTGTTTCAAGAGTGGGACAGCAGATATGTCCAGCGTATTGCGGGTCGCTTTCTCATACGTACGGATTCCCCGCTCGCACAGCATGACCTGGTCGTTACCTTCCGACAGAATGTATTCCGCCGCGTAAATGAACTCTTCAATCGTCGCTGACAAGCCGCGCTTCAGCAAAATCGGATGCTTGAGCCGGCCAGCCGCCTTCAGCAGTTCAAAGTTTTGCATGTTGCGTGCGCCAATTTGAATCACGTCGACGTATTGCGTCGCTTTTTCCAAATCTGCCGGCGTGACGATTTCACTGATCGTCACGAGGTTGAATTCATCGCCGATGCGCTTGAGGATTTCCAAGCCTTCTTCGCCAAGCCCCTGGAAGTCATACGGCGAAGTGCGCGGTTTGTACGCGCCGCCGCGCAGGACGCGCAGACCTCGTTTTACGTGGTTCTCCGCCACCGCTCTGACTTGCTCGTAGCTCTCCACGGAACACGGTCCCGCGATCAACAGCGGTGCTTTTCCGCCGAACACGACGTCTTTTACCGTGAGCACCGTATCCTCCGATTTCTTTTTGCGGCTGACCAGCAGCACTTTTTTGTTGTCCGTCTGCTGCAAGTCTAGCGACGCTTTGAAAATTTGCTTGAACAAATAGCGAATTGTATCATCCGTAAACGGTCCGTTATTGTTTTCAACCAGCAGGTTAAGCATCTCGCGTTCCCGCTCCGGATCGAAACGATTGACGCCCTGCTTCAGCTTTTCTCTTCCGATCTCCTGGACCAGTTCAGCACGCTGGTTAATCAGTTCAAGGATTTTCAGGTTAATCTGATCAACTTGTTTACGTATGGTCTCTACTTGATCATGGCTCATCTTGTCTCCACCTCTCCTGTTTCTGCTTTTCCCCTATCATACGCGAGTTTTCGCCATTTTCATGTTACATTCTCGCTAAGAAGTTAGGGATTATTATAATAGATGAACGACTCTTTGTCAGCATTTTAGCACTAAAAAGCGCGAAAGTGAATAGGAAAGAATTTTACATCGGTTTTTTGCGGATTTGGCACAATCCTGACGTGCAAAGTTGCCTACATGGTTCGACAGGATTCTGCACCCCTCGGGTAGAACTATATAGAAAAAGGAAAAATATGTTCATCGAGGTAAGGAGTGACGGAGAGTTGTCACACGAAACAACAGCCAATTCCAACGAACCGATCTTCGCCCTAGATATTGGCACGCGCAGTGTTGTCGGTCTGTTAGTCGAGCCGGTTGAGGATACATTTACGATTTTGGATTGTACTGTTCAAGAGCACACGGAGCGTTCGATGCTGGACGGGCAAATCCACGATGTCGTCGCCGTCGCCAAAGTCATCGAACAAATCAAGGCGAGGCTGGAAAGTCAGCATGGCCCGTTGACCCAGGTCGCCGTCGCCGCTGCCGGCCGCTCACTGCGGACGCGTCGCGTCAGTGTGGAGATTGAAATCAACCACCGGAACTGGTTGACCAAGGACGACGTGCTCACGCTCGAATTCTCCGCCGTTCAGGAAGCCCAGGCACAGCTGGCGCAGGAGCTGAACGAAACGGATTTTACCCGCTATTACTGCGTCGGATACAGTGTCGTGAATTACTTTCTCGACGATGAAGTGATCGGCAGTCTGATCGATCAGCGCGGGGAAAAAGCGCGGGTGGACGTGATTGCCACCTTCCTGCCGCGCGTGGTCGTCGATTCCCTGCTGGCCGCACTGAAACGCTGCAATCTGGAAATGCAGGCACTGACGCTGGAGCCAATCGCCGCCATCAACGTCTTGATACCGGTGACGATGCGCCGACTCAATATTGCCCTGGTCGATATCGGTGCCGGCACGTCTGACGTCGCGTTGACCGAGGAGGGCACAATTACCGCATACGGCATGGTTCCCGTGGCGGGCGATGAGATTACCGACGGGCTGATGAACGCGTTTCTGGTTGACTTTCCCATGGCCGAAGAGATCAAGCGCAAGCTCACGACAGAGCCTATGGTACAGTTCCAGGATATTCTCGGGCTTGCGCACAGCCTTCCCGCGGACGAAGTGATTGCCGCGATTGACGGCGAAATACATATGCTGGCAGAGAAAATAGCCCGGAAGATACTCGAACTGAACGGAAGGCCGCCACAGGCCGTGATGTTAATCGGTGGCGGCAGCTTGACGCCCAAACTGCCGGAAAAGGTAGCAGCCTTGCTGGAGATACCCGCTGCCAGGGTTGCCGTGCGAGGAGCGGATGCCATCCAGCAGTTTGTCGGCAGTCACCCCCTGCTCAACGGTCCGGAATATGTCACCCCCGTCGGAATCGCCGTATCGGCCAGGCGCAATCCGATCAAGTATATAACGGTGACCGTCAACGAGCAGCCGTTGCGCATTTTTGACTTGCGCAAAATGACGCTGGGCGATGCCCTGATTTCCTCCGGCATCGACATACGGCGGCTGTACGGCCGACCCGGTCTTGCCATGACGCTCACTGTCAACGGGCGGATGAAGATGATCCCCGGCGGTCATGGAACCCCACCTGTCATTCTACGCAATGAACAGCCGGCCGGATTGGACACGGGCATTGCTGACGGAGATAATATCGTCGTCATTCCCGGCGAGAACGGCCAGGATGCCCGTGCCACGCTGACGGACTTGTGCGATGAAGTGGACACGATTGATTTGACGTGCAATGGCGTGCCGCTATCGCTGGGGCCACTCGCCTTCGTCAATGGCGTGGAACAGCCTTTGGATGCGACAGTGGCGGATCGTGACACAGTCGAAATTCGCCTGCCGCGATTCGTCGACGAGGTGCTGCAGGCATCCGGCCAAAAAATCGCGACTGACGATTCGGACAGCAAGCTGCGCTTTACATTGAATGGTCGTGAATACGTCCTGCCCCGCCGCGATACGCGTCTTTTGGTCAACGGCAAGGCCGTAGCGGGAACTACGCGCATTCGCTCCGGCGACGTGATTGAATACCAGGTGGAGACACTGCCCTTGCCGCAAATCCAGGACATCATCCCGCCGGACGAATGGGTGCAGGAGGAAGTCAGAGTCTTCTTCAACGGAACACCTGTCTCGATCAAAAAAGCAACCGTAGCGATTACGATGAACGGCGAGCAGGTAACAGCCGATCACGTCGTCAAAGACGATGCAATCATCACCTTGACGACCACCCCCGGTGCTGACCCTCTGTTCAGCGATGTGTTTCGCTACATCGATGTATCGTTGGAAAAACCGAGCGGGGAC
The DNA here is from genome assembly GCA_946402065.1 of uncultured Brevibacillus sp. GTDB lineage: Bacteria > Bacillota > Bacilli > Brevibacillales > Brevibacillaceae > Brevibacillus_D. Next base: position 10,430 of record CAMIVR010000107.1, read on the forward strand.
GGGATTTCCCGGTTGACAACGCTCGTGAACGGCGAACCGGCCTCATTCCAGACAGAGATCAAGAGCGGTGACAAGCTGGAGTTGTACTGGGAGTAGCCAAGCAGCTCAAGTCTGTTGCAATCAAGCCCTCAAACGCTTGCTGCAGCAGGCTTTTTTATTTTTGTTTACCATTGTATAAATTTTCATAAAAATCAGTCAAATTTAGTTAAATCTTCCCCAAACTTATTCAAAAATTTTTTTGAACGACGTATAGTAGGGTCAAGAAAAAAAAGGGGGAAATTTACAGATGAAAAAAAGCGTATTTTTGGCGATGAGTTCTCTTGTTGTGTTGGGCACTGCGCTTGCCGGATGCGGCAACCAGGCAGCCTCTCCGTCGACTTCGCAGCCTGCTGAACAGCCTGCCGAAAATGGAACGCCGACTGCTCGGCAGCAAGCGCCTGCACCAGCGACCGGAGCAAAGGTGCTGCGGCTGAATCTGCATTCCGAGCCGCCGACTGCGGACCCCGGCATTGCTGAAGACTCCACTTCCGGTGCCATCCTGCGGGCTACATTTGACGGGTTGACACGTACCGGCGAAGACGCCAAACCGCATGAATCCGCCGCAGAAAAGGTTGACGTGTCACCTGACTTGAAAGCGTATACGTTTACCATCCGCGACGCCAAATGGAGCAATGGCGATCCTGTAACCGCACATGATTTCGAATTCGCCTGGAAGCGGGCGCTCGATCCGAAAACAGCCTCTCCCTACGCTTACCAGCTGTACTTCGTCAAAAATGGCGAGAAGTTCAATCGGGGGGAAGCCAGCATAGACGATGTCGGCGTAAAGGCGATCGACGACAAGACATTGAAAGTAACGCTGGAGAACCCGACGCCGTTCTTTCTGGAACTAACCTCTTTCTACACCTACTACCCGGTCAATCCAAAAGTGGTAACGGCCAATCCGAGTTGGGCAACAGAAGCGAAGACCCACGTCGGCAACGGACCGTTCAAGATGGAATCATGGGAGCACAAGAGCAAGCTCACTCTCGTCAAAAACGACAACTACTGGGACAAGGACGCGGTCAAGCTGGATAAAATTGAATTCTCCATGGTAGAAGACGAGAATACCGAGCTGTCCATGTTCGAGAACGGTGAGCTGGATTGGGTCGGTTCGCCGCTCAGTTCGCTTCCCACCGATGCGATCCCCTCCCTAAAGGAATCCGGCAAAATGACCACACAACCGATTGCCAGCACGTACATGTACAAATTCAATATTAACAAGAAACCGTTTACCAACGTAAAAATCCGCAAAGCGTTTGCCTATGCAATCAACCGCCAGGCCATCATTGACAACATCACGCAGGCGAACCAGCAAGCGGCCACCGGTTTCATTCCACCGGCCATGCCCGTCGGCAACGGCCCGTTCTATAAAGACAACGATGTCGAGACCGCCAAGCAGTTACTCGCCGAAGGAATGAAAGAGCTCGGCATCAGCAAGCTCCCCCCCATTACCTTGAGCTTCAACTCGTCCGAAGCCCACAAGAAGATTGCCGAAGCGATCCAGGATCAGTGGAAAAAGGCATTTGGCGTAGAAGTGAAGCTGGATAACAAGGAGTGGAAAGTATATATCGAGGACGTGAACCAGGGCAACTTCCAAATTGGCCGGATGGGCTGGCTTGCCGATTACAACGACCCGTTGACCTTCCTTGATTTGTTCAAGGATAAGGACGGCGGAAACAACAACACGAACTGGGAAAATCCGAAATACAAAGAAGCGCTGAATAAGTCGGCATTCGAATCAGACCCGGAGAAACGCAAACAGCTCCTGGCACAAGCCGAACAAATTCTCATGGAAGACATGCCAATCATCCCGATATACTGGAACACCTATTCATGGCTGAAGCCGGATCGTGTGAAAAATGTCATCGTTGACGGACTGGGCAATGTCGATTACAAATGGGCAACCATCGAGTAAGCTTTCTGATGTGAGCGTGACCACTGGGCACTGTCGCAACTGGCAGCGCACAGTGGTCATCGCATTATGATAATTTCCTTGGAAATTTTTACAATCGGGATCATATAATGGATGCACATGGCCGCCATATCCAACCAGACACAATTCCTATTCAAAGGGGTGATAATGCATGAGGCACTATCTGGAGCAATTTATCCAAGCATCTCCGAAAAAAATTATCAGTACCTATGAGCTGGAAATGTATGTATGTGAAAAGATGGGGACGAACTCGCCCTGCGGGGAAGAATTCTCTGAGCAAATCACCCGGCTTGTTTCGGAAGGGCTTTTGACGCCGGTCGTATCGCGCAAAGCGTACGAATCCCACCCTGCGCTGTACAGCGGCTACCGGATCGTCAATGTGAGCAGGAGAAATCGCAACTTCCTGCTAAAACAGGTTGCAGATATGGACGAGCGCATCTCGCTGGGATACTACGAGAACAATCTGGACAAGCTCAAACGCGACCTGAAATCAATCAAAACGATTGATGCCTTTCTCAAGCAGGCCGACGGGCAAACAGCCTATACGACCGTTAAGATGCGGTCGTTCTGGTTGTTTCATGACGAGAATTTTCTCGCGAGCCGGAAAGGCAGGCTGCTGTTGCAAAATCTGCAGCTCAGCTATGACGATTTGCGCTGCTATGAACCGCCCCCGCCGTTTGCCTACACGGCATGGGGGGCACCGGTCGAGCACAATCAGATCCTGATTATTGAAGGAAGGGATGTGTTTTCGCAGTTCCACTCCCTGTTATCCCAAAGGGATCAAGCCGGGCACCAGCCGATGGTCAACATGCTCATATGCGGCGACGGCGATAGGATCGAGCAGTCTCTCGCCTATTTTGCAGAACTCCTTCCCTTCCAGGGCAAAGAAAATCATTTTTTCTACTTTGGGGACGTCAGCTATGAGCGGTTCCATTTTATCAGGCAACTGCAAAAGAAATATGCCCATCTTCACATTCAGCCATTTGTTCCGCTGTATGAGCAGCTGATCGGCCAATGTGCTGCGCACGCACCTCATCTGAAAGTGATCAGGCGGACAAAACAAAAGGATGAGGATGTCGCCACGATTTTGCGCTCCTTTTCAGAGCAGGCCGCCGAAGCGATTCAGACGCTGTTTGCCAACAGTCGTTTTTTGCCGCACGTTGCCCTCGATCCGCAGGCGCTTATTGAGATCTTGTAATCGAAAGCCGCCTGGAATGCCCGGAGGCTCCCAGGTCTTACGCTTTCTCCAACGTCCTTTAGGCGATCAGAAAAATCCAGAGAAGATTATTCAAATGTTGGGGTTGGGTAATTCAAGGTCGCTGGATAAACGCCTGCATGCAAAAAGCTCACTTCTCTTAAAAAGGGACTGACAGAGGTCAGTTCCTCGGTACTTCGCCTGGATTAGCACAGTTCCTTCGGCTTTTCCGATAATCACGCCATCGTCTACCGTCGCAATTGTTTCGACTTCACTCGACCATTCTGCCTGGTCGGTTACGACTTGTTTCGTGTCATCCGTGTAATATTAGTTAAAAGACTTTTTCAGTGGCCTCTCAATCCAACCAGGTGCTTTCACGTCTACTCCATCCACACTGTTTTTTCGCGAAAATCGGTGCATTTGCCCATTTTCGGCTCCATCGCTGGATAGCCGACGTAGACAAAACCGAGCAACTGTTCTTTCCCCTGCAAATCAAAAAACGTGCGCAGCTTCGGCTCGTAAATTCCATACCGGGGTATAATGCTCAGTGTACATATTCATCCCTCTCACGTCATTGTAACGTAGAGCAACGTTCAAGCGCAAAAAATTACCCGCAGCCAAGCGCCCCAAACTGCACACAGCGCACGCGAAAAAGAGATACCCCGCGGCATCTCCTTTCGCTACACCATGTCCCACCAGATTTTAACCGCGGTACAAATAATCAGGATCGACAAAATCGCCTGCAGTACTTTGGTATTGACCCATTTGCTGTAAATTGCCCCGAGCGGAGCGGCGAGAATACTGGCGATGACCATGACCACAGACGGCCAGAATAACACGTCGCCTGCCAATACCTTGCCAACAGTCGTTCCAATCGATGAAATAAACGTGATCGCTAATGACGACGCGATCGTCACACGGGTTGGAATGCGCAAAACCAACAGCATGATCGGCACGAGGATAAATGCTCCCGCTGCTCCGACGATGCCTGACGCCAACCCGACCAAGGCACCGGCCACGGCAGCAATGGTCCGGTTAAAATCGACCTGTGCACACGATTGTTCCTCAATCCCTTTTTTCGGAGCAAACATCATCAAGGCCGCAATCGTCGCCAATATCCCGTAGACGAGATTGACCATCTCAGAAGAGAGAAACTTCCCGCCATAACCGCCGATAAAGCTGCCGGCCACGATTGCCACCCCCATATAGCCGACGAGGCGATAGTGAATCAAATGATCTTTGCGCAAAGCCCATACGCCTGACAAGGTTGCAAAAAACACCTGCACAGCACTGATTCCCGAAACCTGATGGGCCGTATACGTAACCAATCCGAGCGCCGGCGGAATGTACAACAGCATCGGATACTTGATAATCGATCCGCCAATCCCGACAAGCCCGGAAATAAACGAACCGACGAATCCAATGCAAAATAACGTGACAATCAGTTCAATACTCATGTGTTCCTCCTAAAGATCGCTCGGCTGTAAAGCATTCAAGAGCCCTTAAGCTTTAGAAGGTCAGGTCCAGATAACGATTGCGAATGGCAAACTGAATCAAATCCCGCTTGGTCGTAAATTCCAGTTTTTGCATAATATTTGCCTTGTGGTTTTCTACGGTTTTAACACTGATCAATAGCTTGTCAGCCACTTCTCTATTGGAATAACCGAGCACGATCAAGCGGACGATCTCTGTCTCTCTGTACGTTAAGATCGGCGACAATTCACGATTTTGTTTGTGCTGCTGCTTCATCCATTGCTTGATTTTCTCTTCCGCAATCGATGTTTTGTAGAAGCGTTTGCCCTGATGCACTTCGCGGATTGCTTCAATCAACAGCTCACCATGACTGTTTTTTAAAATATATCCGTACGCCCCTACCTGAACGGCCTGCTGAATGTAGATTTCCTCGTCAAACATCGTCAGGATGACGATCTTGCTTTTCGGATGCTGCTTGACGATTTCTCTGCTGGACTGAAATCCGTCCAATCCGCCCGGCATGGAAAGATCCATCAGAATGACATCAGGCATGAATTTCGTTGCTTTGATAATGGCATCATGTCCATCCTGGCTTTCCCCGATTATCGTCACGTCAGAAAATGCTTGCAGCAACATGCGTATGCCTTTTCTCACCATCGTATGGTCATCCACCAGTAGCACTCGAATCAAGCTCAAATACCTCCTGCTTGGGCAGAATTACGGTAATCTCCGTTCCCTTACCCGGATTTGTCCGTATGATCAGCTCGCCATTCATTTGGTGTACTCGTTCTTCCATATGCATCAGGCCTAAGCCTTCCTGGACTTCTTCACGGCTAAATCCGCTGCCGCAATCACTCACTCGCAATTTCAACTGGCCTGCTTCCCAGCCGAGGAAAACCTCTATTTTCTCTGCTTTCGAATACTTCAAGGCATTGTGCAGTGCTTCCTGTGTGACCCTGTAGATGTTGATTTCGACCATCGGCTTCAACCGCAGCGTATCGAGATTTTGCGTGAAGCGAATGGCCATTTTATCGTGTGTTTTGTTCAAATTGTTGACCAGATTGCTGATCGTCGCCGCCAACCCGAGCTGGTCAAGACTGTGCGGCCGCAGCTGCAGGGAATACAGCTTGACGTCGTTGACCACTTTCTCCAGCTCTTGGACGATCTCGCGCATGTAGCCTTTAAACCGTTCATCGCGATCGATTTGCGCCTGAATCGCTTGCAGTCCGACGGAAATCGAGTAGAGGGACTGACCGACACTGTCGTGCAGCTCCTGTGCCAGCCGTTTATGCTCGTTTTCTTGGGCCTCCAGCGTTTTTTGCAAGACGAGCTTGGAGATTCGCGCTTCTTCCTCCTTTTTCTTGCTGGTAAAATCCTTGAGCACAAGCAGCACTTCCTGATGCTGCTGCTCTGCATTTTCGTACATAACGGCCGTACTCATTTCCAGATCGATATAGACGCCTTCATACGTCGGCATGGAAGAGAGAAAATAAGGAACCTCCCGCTTGGCGACGAGATAGCAGCGCTCTTCTCCCGGCAAAACCTCACGTGTCTGGCAGAATGAACAATACGGCACATTGCCGCCCAACTGCCAACCCGTCAGTTTTTCCGCTGACGGGTTGATGGCGAGAATTGTGCGTTCCTTGTCAAAAATGATGATGCCATCCTGCAGATGGTCAAACACTTGTTTCAAGTAATCGTTTTGCTGCATCTGTAGCACATCCCCCAGTACGCAAATTGGTTCATTGTTCCAATAGCTTCTGCTTGATTGTGCCATCTCCTGCAAGCGTGTAAATGAATTGGTAATCTAGCAATTGGGCGTTGGGCACAATGTTCCTTCCGTCTGCGGCAGTCCGACCTGCTGCCAGCGGGTAATGCCACCTGTCAGGTTCATCACTTGCTTGATTCCGGCTGCTTGCAAAATGCTGCAAGCTATCGCCGAGCGGGCGCCAGAGCGGCATTGGACAAGCAATGGCTTATCTGTCGGCACTTCTTGCAGACGATTGGGCAATGTACCGAGCATGATATGGACAGCGCCAGGGATATGGCCTTCATCCCACTCTGTCTGATTGCGCACATCCAGTACGTTGACCTCGCCATTTGCTACTTGTGCCGCGATGTCTGTCGGCTGGATTTCTTCATAGGATTCCAAAGCAATCCCCGCCTCCTGATAGCTGTTGATGATGGCCAGATCAATCGCTCCTGCTACCTTATCAATCCCGACCGAGCGCAAATCGCGCAGTATGCTGGCAAGCTGAGCCGGGGCACAGATCAGATAGAGCGGTTGCTCGTAATCGACTATCCAGCCTGCCCAATTGGTAAACGATTTGTTGTAGGGAATGTTGAATGTGCCTTCGATATGTCCCTTGGCGTAATCGCTGCTATTGCGGGTATCGAGAATGGCAGCGCCTTGTTTTTGCAATTCTTCCACCGTGGCCGGTTCACAAGCGAGCTGCTCGACTGTGGCAAGCTCTGCGAGCAATGAGGAGCCACTCTTGTTCGCCAGTTTCATGTATTTGAAATACTTCGGCGGTTCAGGTTGACCATCCAACAAGGCTTGAACGAATTGATCCTCGTCCTCTATCTGCAGCGCCCAGTTAAACAGCTTTTCATATCCGACCGTGGAAGATGGAACCGCCCCCAGCGCCTTTCCACAAGCACTGCCTGCCCCATGTGCCGGCCAAACTTGGATGTAATCAGGTAGTTCTTTAAACCGCTTCAGCGAGTTAAACATAACCTGAGCTCCGGCAACGGCTGAGCCTGTCACACCGACGGCTTTTTCCAGCAGATCCGGACGACCGATGTCACCGACGAATACGAAGTCTCCGGTAAAAATCCCCATCGCCTGATCGGCAACGCCGCCTTTGTCCGTCAACAAAAACGAGATGCTCTCTGGCGTATGGCCAGGTGTATGCATGACTTCAAACCAGATGTTCCCGACGTTAAATGTATCGCCGTCTTTCAGCAGCTGATGGTTGATGTGCTCGAGGTTCTGGTACTTCCAGTCTGCGTCTCCCTCGTCGGACAGATACAGCTTGGCTCCTTGCACCGCAGCCAGTTCGCGTACTCCGGAAATAAAGTCAGCGTGAATGTGGGTTTCGGTCGCAGCGACGATTTTGACTCCTTCTGCTTTGGCCGTGGCAATGTAGGGGGCAAGATCGCGGCCTGGATCAACCACAATTGCCTCGCCAGTCTTCTGACATCCTACCAAGTACGATGCGTGCGCCAGTTTTTCGTCGTAAAAGTAACGCAACAACATGTGAATCACCCTCTCCATTTTTACTTAGGAATTTTGCAAAAATCCTGACTTGCTTATGTTTTGTTTCGTTCTGCCATGACATCAAGTACGGCCTGCATCATCCGCAAGCCTTTTTGCACAGTCGGATCGTTCATCATCCGCATCATGCCGATCAGCGAGATACGCGGGACGGAATCGACGCGTCCTTTTGCTTCCTGCAAAATGGTCATGCCGTCTGAGATCGGCTGTGTGATTGGGGAAGCAAATTCTTTTACCCCGTCCAATATTTGGGCAAGCGATTGTTTATCGGTCGCGACCGCTTCAAGCAAGTCGTACATCTGTTCCAGCTTGGTAACGATCTTGACCATTTTCGGCAATTTTTCAATGAGTACGAGCAGGGATTCAAATGTTTCCTGATCGACATTGAGCCGGTTCAGCGCCGACTCCGCACGCTCGCCAAGCGATGCCAGTGTGGCTTTGTCGCCTGCTATCGCTGTTGCCAATTCGATCCCTCGCTCCGCTGCCACCACTGCCTTGGCGATGGTAGGGAGCCTGCGAATCAAGATCACAAGCGATTCCTGTACGTCCGGATCAGCCAATTCCTCGAAGATCGCTTCGCTAGTATCGTGGGTCTTGCTTTGCTGTACAGTCTCCATTCGCTACCTCTCTTTCCGTCGATTCAGGCTCCTATACGAGTCCTTTTAGCATACCGTCCCAATACATGATGGGCAGAAGCTCTTTTTTCAACAGATACATGCTTAGCCGTTCGCGCGATTGGTCAACCGGGAATGACTCCTGCGGTTCCTGATTGTAGTCGAATTCAGCCAGCACCAGCTTGTTGTAGCCAGTGACGAGCGGGCAGGAGGTGTAGCCGTCGTACGTCGCCGTAAGCGGTTCTCCCTTCATCAGTGCCAGCAGGTTCATCTCCACGGTTGGTGCTTGCTTGCGAATTGCAGCACCTGTCTTGGACGTTGGCAGATTACTGCAGTCACCAATGCCAAAAACATTCTCGTAGCGTTTGTGCTGCAGCGTGAATTTATCGACATCGACCCACCCACCGGCATCGGCAAGCGCGCTTTTTTTGATAAAGTCTGGCGACTGCATCGGCGGCGTGACATGAATCATGTCGTATGGAATGATTTCTTGCTCGAGCGTTTCGACGTGTTCAAATACGGCTTCTTTGCTGTCAGGGCGAATTTCAATGAGATTGCGCTTGTATCTGGTCTCGATCTGCTTGCGTTTAATGACTTGCTCGAGTGTGTCGGCATAGCGTTTCACGGCAAAAATGTTGGCGTTGGCTGAGCAAAAAATGACTTCTGACGAATCGCGTGCTCCTGACTTGCGGAAGTAATCGTCCGCGAGATACATGATCTTTTGCGGAGCTCCGCCGCATTTCACCGGGGTGTGCGGCTGTGTGAAAATGGCTTTGCCGCCCTTGAACTTGCGAATAAACTCCCAGGTGGAATTAACGTATTCATAGGAATAATTGCTGCAAACGCCGTCTTTGCCAATCGCGTCCTTCAGTCCTTTGATCCAATCCCAGTCGATCTGAATTCCTGCAGCTACCACGAGGTAATCGTAGTTGATCTGTGTGTCCTGATCGGTTACAAGATAATTGGCTTCGGGATGAAAAGTGGCGACTGCTTCTTGCAGCCAATCGACGCCTTTGGGGATCAAGGATTCCTGATCGCGTTCGGTGACCTCTTTCTTCGCAGCCCCGCCGCCGACAAGAGTCCAAAGCGGCTGGTAGTAGTGTTTGGTTGCCGGATCGATGATGACAATGCGATCATGCAAGCGCTTGGAGGCACGGATCAGGCGGGCAGCGACAGAAATGCCTGCGGTGCCGGCACCTATGATGGCAACTGTGTAATGTTCGTGTTTGGTCATAGCGTTCTCCTTTCGAGAAAATTCTGTCATATTCGCTGTTTTCACGCTTAGTGTACTGTAAACGCTTACGTAAAGCCTATAGGGGATATCCCCTACTTTTTCCAGTAGTTAAAGGTCGCTATGTTCGAACAGTTGTGGTGGGGAGAGAGAAAAGAGGACTGGGCTTGCGTTCGTTGCGGCTTCCGCGAAGAAGCAATAACTGTTCGGCTACGCCGCAAAGGCCTCTTCCCATTCCTCTTTTCTCTCTCCTTTGCGACTGAGTTGGAATGACGGACGGAATGAAGGAACATTTAGGGTATTTCAAAGTCGTTGGACATAAAAACGCCTGTATACAATAAAAAGCTCACTTCTCTTAAAAAAATAGGGACTGACAGAGGTCAGTCTTGTCAGTCCCAAAAGAGAATGTGAGCTTCTTCCTGTTTATTTTGTTACCGTAACTGTAACCGTAACGGTTTTTCCTCGGTACGTCGCCTGGATTAGCACAGTTCCTTCGGCTTTTCCGATAATCACGCCATCGTCTACACCGCAGCCAGGGAATCGCCATGAAGAGATAAGCGGAGCTTTTTGACAGCGCCTACCGAGACGGAGCCAAAAAAGGGAAACGTCTTTCGCGCCACATCTACATCCTTGAGATACACCCGCCGCGAAGCGA
>CAMIVR010000108.1 GCA_946402065.1 uncultured Brevibacillus sp.
ATCTTTCGGACAGGCAATCCCGTCAGCAATTGGGCATTATCTTTCGTCAGTAACAGGTAACTTTTCCTTTTTAGCCGTTCTACCAAGTCTTTAATGTTTGATTCCAGATTTCCTCATATGCTGCTTTTGTGACTTGATCGACCCCTGTTGCTTTGTTGCCATCAAGAGTTCCCGATGGCATTGCGTCAGCAGTTCTTCGTTCAAGAGGTGATACAGCGATGTGAATTGCTCTTTTGGCTTTTCTTTTGCAATCTCTGCTATTCTTGCTAGTTTTGTTTGCATTTTTGGCCTACTCCTGTGCGTAGAAAATGTGTCTTTAGCAAGATCTGGCTGTCTACGCTTAACGTTTGGAATTACTTCCAGCCGTCCAAGACTCGCTATTGGTGGCTTGGCTCTAGCCTTTTCCAAGCAGGATTTCCACCTGCTAAACTTCACAACCTAGGCTTGGTCGCACCGAAAGTTGAGTAAATACCTTTAAAAAAATATTCATTGTGAGCCAAATTGATTTACCGCAAATCTTACAAACGAATAACTTCCGCTCAGTCCTTCTCACCGCTTTCACCACGATTGGCGGCACGGTTTTCACACCGCGCGCAGCTCGCAGCGCGCGGTGTCTCACTGCATAACGGTGGTCGGTCGACCAGATTTCCCAGGTCGATGGAGCAAAGTGCTGCCGAATATCCCCGCCCCACGCAATAAGCTATTTGCCTCCCAACCGCTATACCTCGCCCCAATACACTTCCGTCTCATAGTCAAACGACACGTGGCCATCCTGCTGGTTCCGGTCAAATATACGCTGCAGCTCGTTCATCATGCTCTCGTGATCGGGGTGCCCGGGTGCCGGAGCGTAGGAAGACGACAGCAGCCGGCCGCTCAGCCCTGCAAAATCAAAGATTTGTTGATTCGCAAACCGCGCTTCGTGCATCGCCCCTGGCTGGAAAAAGGCAGTCAGAATCTCTGGCGAAATGTTTTTGTGATTGATTTGTTTATAGTCCGTTCCAAACGTATGCAGCAACCGGTCATAGTCTTCCCGGAATGGCGTGCCGTGCGTAAGCCGGGAATTCCATATCAGCACGACCTTCCCGTCCGGCTTCAGAATCCGCTTGAACTCGACACGCGATGCGGTGCGGTCGAACCAGTGAAACGCTTGGGCGCACACGATAAAATCGACCGACTCGCTCGGCAGTCCCGTCATCTCTGCCGACCCGGATACAGCGCGAAAATGCGAATCGTCTCCCAGCTTCTGTTCGGCCGCTTCGCGCATTTCCTTATTCGGCTCGACCGCCGTGACATGACTTCCCCGCTCCAGCAGCAGCGCCGAAAAGATGCCCGTTCCTGCACCGATGTCCGCAATTTCGCTATTCGGCGAAAACCCGACAGTGTCGTACAAGTAATCAATGACTTCTTTCGGATAGCTCGGGCGGTACTTCACATATGAATCGACCCGATTCGAAAACCGTTCTTTGCTGTTCATTTCGACCACTCTCCCATCAAGAATATAAGACCAGTCCACCAGCATTATTTTCCGCGTAGAATGAAACGAAGCACGATCCTTTTAACGAGATACCAAAATTAGGTTGGCAGCTCTATGGACCAGATGAACGCATGCGCCGCAAGCATATGCACAGTTCAGTTTGTTCCATCAAATGAAACACAGTTTCATTTTATAGTTCGATTTTATAATACATTTGATTGAGTAGCTAGCATTTTTTTACATTAAGTACATGAACTGCAATCGGTTCAACATACACGCTTCCCGTTTATACAGAGAAAATGCACCCCTAAAAAGGCATCGGTTATCCCTAAAGGCCATTCCAATGTCCATTCAAGAGGTGCGCTAAACTAACTGACGATTTATACCTTCCTAACAAATTCCGATTTTAATTTCATCGCTCCAAAACCTTCAATTTTGCAATCAATATCATGATCTCCATCCACCAGGCGTATATTTTTTACTCTTGTTCCGATTTTTAAGACGGATGAGCTTCCTTTTACTTTCAGGTCTTTGATTACCGTTACCGTATCCCCATCGTTTAAGACATTTCCATTCGCATCTTTGACTACCTTTTTATCATCATTATTTTCGGTCTCCCCTGCTAACGTCCACTCATGACCGCATTCCGGGCAAACCAAAAGACTCCCATCTTCGTAAATGTATACTGAATTACACTTCGGGCAATTTGGCAAATTAGACATGAATTCATGTTCTCCCTTGGGTTATTTTCTATTGTTTGTCTACCTCTTCGATTATAACAAAAAGCGAACGCTTCTATCTCCCTGTTTGTCAGTCTGGGCATTCATTTTTCTATGAAAAAGGAGGCTCCCAAAAAGTCCGAAGACTTTCGAAAGCCCCTTTTCGCATTTTCTATATCCGCCTTACTCCACCGAAACGTTCCAGAAGGCGATATCGTAGAAGTACTTGTACCCTTTGACGTTGTTGCGATAGGCCAGCAAGCCAAACATGTCGCCCAGCTTGATGACCGGTACGTCTTCCCAGAACAACGCCTGAATCTCCTTAAAAATCTCTTTTTGCTCCGCGACCTCATTGGACAGGCGGTATTTGTCCAGCAATTGATCCATTTTCGGATCGTTGAACTGACCGACGAACTTGTTGCGCGAGTCGAGGAAAATCGGCTGTGTCGGATTCATATAGATCGGAAAATACGTGAAGTACATCTCCCAGCCTTTTTCTTCCTTGGTCTTGCGCTGCAGGGTCGGGAAGTCGTAAATCTCCAGGTTCACCTTAATGCCCATCTTCTCCATTTGGTCTTTGACCACGACCGCAGTCTTGTACAAGAACTCGTAATCACGCGTACCCAGGATTGTGACGGTCTGTCCCTGATAGCCTGCTTCCGCCAGCAGTTTTTTCGCTTTCTCGAGGTTTTTCTGATTGTAGTTCTCCTTGCCCGCATCCACATACAGCGACTGTTCCTGATACATCAAGCCGTGATCGACCCGGTAAAAATCCGTGTTGCCTGTCGCCGCCATCATGATTTCGTCCAGATCCAGCCCGGCATTCACGGCCTGCCGCGCTTTGATATTGGCGAAAACATCACTCTTCGTATTAAACACGATTCCGTTCCAACGGCGCGGTTTGGAGATGACCGTCTCGATGTTAGTGTCTTCCTTTAGTTTTTCGTAGTTGTCGATCGGAATATCGTCGGCAAAATCGTATTCACCCGATTGCAAGCCAGCTACTCGCGTGGCTGCATCGGTAACGGGAATAAAGTAAAGGTCGTCTACCAACGGTTCTTTCTTTCCGGCGCGACCGCTCGCAGGCTGATCTGACAGTTTGTAGTCGGAAAATTTCTGCAAGTGAATGTACTGGTCTTGTTTCCACTCGACGAATTTGAACGGGCCGGAGCCGATGTATTCTTTTACGCCTTTTTCATCGGCCGCTTCAATCACTTCTTTGGGCATAACCATCGCCCCTTGCTGCGGAAACGCCAACGACGACAGGATAAACGCACTGGACGGGCTGTCATTGTCCAAGGCAATTTCCACGGTTTGCGCGTCTTTCGCCGTCACCTTCGCCTTGGTTAGCGCTGCTCGCCCGTTGTTGGAGAGCTCTTTCCAGCGATTGAGGGACGCGACCACATCTTCGGCTGTTACGTCTTTGCCATTGTGGAATTTCAGCCCCTCTCGCAGCGGGAAGGTAATGGTTTTGCCGTCCTGGCTGACATCGATTGATTTTGCCATCATCGGGGCAACCTGGTAATTTTCATCCATGGTGACGAGCGATTCGAAGATGTTCCATGAAATCTGCACGGCGGCAACCGTCGTCGTCTTCAGCAAATCCAGTGTCGGCGGCGCTGTTGAAGTCGCCACCCGCAATTCCTTCTTGCCCCCCGTCTTGCCATCGCCGGACGGAGTATCCGACGTTGACGACGTCGAAGAGGAACAGCCGACCAGGGATAAAAGCATTGTTACCATCAGGAAAATCGCTATACGCTTTCTTTTCATCTCTGAATTCCCCCTTGATATAAAAGTGTCTTGCCACTCGTGCTCTTTTGTTGCTGCCGGGCCTATCTTCTGAGCACCCGACGCATCTATTGCAGTCCACCCTGCTCTACACTCTCTGTCAGCCGTTGCACAAACGGCTCCATCCGGTTGAGCGCGGTCTCCAGCTTTTCCATGGAATACGAACAGGAAATGCGGATGTAGCCCTCTCCCATCTCCGAAAAAGCATCTCCCGGAACGACAGCGACTTTGGCCTGCTCCAGCAATTGCAGTGCGAATTGTTGGGAGGATAACTGGAATTTGCGGATGGAGGGAAACATGTAGAAGGTTCCCGCCGGCTTGACGACTTCCATGCCCATCGCGGTCAGCCTGTCATAGACATAATCTCTTCGCTTACGATACGCTGCTTTCATCGCTACTGTACAGCCATGGTCCACTTGCAGTGCTGCCAACGCGGCGTACTGGCTGACTGCACTCGGGCAAATGACATTGTACTGGTGCACCTTCAGCATCTCTTTCGCCAAATACGCAGGCCCGCAGAGAAATCCGATGCGCCAGCCTGTCATCGCATGCGACTTCGACAGACCGTTGATGGTGATCGTCTTGTCGCGCATACCAGGAATCGCGCCAATGGAAAAATGGTTTTTCTCATACGTTAGCTCGCTGTAGATCTCGTCTGACAGGACAAAAATATCCTTGTCTGAAAGCAGCTCGGCAATCTCGCGAACCGCCTGCTCGTCCAGCACCGCTCCGGTCGGATTGGACGGATAGGGGAGAACAATACAGCGCGTTTTGTCCGTGATTTTGGCTTGAATCATGTCCGCAGTGATGAGAAAATCTGTATCCCTCGTATCGATGTAGACGGGCACTGCGCCGCACAAGGAAATCACCGGTTCGTATCCTGAGTAGACAGGCCCAGGCAGAATGACCTCCGCCCCCTCATCGAGAATCGTCCGCATCGCGGCCGCGATTGCCTCCGTCGCCCCGTTTGTAATAATGATTTCATCTACCGGATCATAAGTCAGTCCGTACTGCTTTTCCAAAAAGCGTCCTGCCGCTTCCCGCAATTCCAGCAACCCCGCTATATGGGTATAGCCCGTTTTGTTCTGGCGAATCGCCAGTTCTCCCGCTTGCCTGATGTAGTCCGGAGTCGGAAAATCAGGCTCGCCAATCGTCAGCGAGACCACATCCTGATATCGGGCGACCACGTCGGAAAACCTGCGAATGCCGGTGATTTGCATATCCTTTACTCGTTGATGAATCAAATGCTCCACGTCTTCCCCTTCTTCCCCGTGACGAATTATGCATACAGATGACAGGAAACCCAATGATTGTGCGCCACCCTTACCGCCTGCGGGATGGCGCTCGAACAGGCCGGTTTGGCCAGCGGGCACCGCGTATGAAACACACAGCCTTGTGGCGGATTCAGCGGCGATGGCGTTTCTCCCGTAAGGATGATCCGCTCTCGCCTGGCCTCCGGATTAGGTACCGGTACAGCCGACAGCAATGCTTTTGTGTAAGGGTGAAGCGGATTTGCAAACAGCGCGTCGGTTTCTGCTTCCTCCACCAGATTTCCCAGATACATCACGCCGATCCGGTCCGATATGTGCCGAACTACGCTCAAATCGTGGGCAATGAAGAGATATGTCAGTCCGTAATCCTGTTTCAGCTGCAAAAAGAGATTGATGATTTGCGATTGAATTGAGACATCGAGTGCGGAGACAGGCTCGTCACAGACGATGAACTGCGGATTGACCGCGAGCGCTCTGGCCAGGACGATCCGCTGCCGCTGTCCCCCCGAGAATTCATGCGGGTAGCGGTCGTACTGCTCGGGATGCAGGCCTACCTTGCTCAGCAGCTCCAGCACGCGTTCCCGTCGTTCTTTTTTCGGGCCGACGTTGAAAATATTCATCGGCTCCTGGATAGCGCTGCCGATTCGCTTGCGCGGATTTAAGGAAGAATACGGATCCTGAAAGACGATCTGCATCTCCTGGCGCATCTTTCGCATGTCCTCCTCTCTCAGATCGTTGAGCTTGTGCCCTTTGTAGAAAATATCGCCTCTGGTCGGTTCGATCAGCCGCAGGATCATTCGCCCGGTGGTGCTTTTGCCGCAGCCCGACTCGCCGACAAGCCCGTACGTTTCGCCTTTTTGAATCTGCAGCGAAATCTGGTTAACCGCTTTTACCACCCCTGGCTGGCCGTCGGGACCAGGCGTTTGTGCTTTAAACTCTTTCACCAATTGCTCAATCCGGATGAGCGGCTCTGTGTGTTCCCGTTCAGATGACAGCAAGCGGATCTCCCCCCAGCGAAACGGATTCATGATGCCAGCAGCGAACCTTGTGGTCAGCGGACAGCGCGGTCAAGTCAGGAGCCTGTTCCAGACATGTGGCGTCGGCATACGCACAGCGCGGAGCAAACCGGCAGCCGGCAGGCACATTGTGCAAGGAAGGAACCGTCCCTTCGATGACCGCCAATGGTTCGCCCCGCTTGCTCTCCAGATTGGGAATCGAGCGCATCAACCCGACCGTATACGGATGCTGCGGATTTTTGAACAGTTCCCGTACCGGCGCTTCCTCGACGATCTGCCCGAGGTACATCACCAGCACCCGCGTACAGACTTCGGCGACAACCCCGAGATCGTGGGTAATCAGAATGATCCCCATGTTTCGCTCCTGCTGCAGCTTCAGCATCAGATCGAGGATTTGCGCTTGAATCGTCACATCCAGCGCCGTCGTCGGCTCATCTGCGATCAGGAGCTTCGGCTGACAGGACAAGCCCATGGCGATCATCACCCGCTGCCGCATGCCGCCCGACAGTTGGTGCGGGTATTCGTTCACGCGTTTTTCCGGCGACGGAATGCCGACCAGCTTCAGCATGTCAATCGCCTTTTCCAGCGCAGCTTTTTTGTTGACGTTCTGGTGGAGCATGATCGCTTCGGCAATTTGATCGCCGATGGTATACACCGGATTAAGCGAGGTCATCGGATCCTGAAAAATGATGGAAATGTCATTCCCCCTGATTTTCTCCAGCCCGTCCATGGAAAGGGACAGCAGATCGTTTCCTTCAAACCAAATGCTCCCCTCCGTCGTCGTACTGCCATTTCTGCCAAACAGGCGAAGAATCGACAGCGACGTTACGCTTTTGCCGCATCCCGACTCGCCAACCAGGCCGACGGTTTCCCCGGCATGAACATGGAAACTGACCCCCGCAACGGCTGTTACATTTCCCTGTTCGGTTGCAAAATGCGTCTGCAAATGTTCCACTTGCAGCAAAGGGCGCTCCTCCATTTCCATCCCTCCTCGATGCTATTTCTTGCTCTTGCTCGTGTGCGGGTCCAGCAGATCGCGCAGCCCGTCCCCGAGCAGATTCAGCCCCAGAACCGTGACCATAATGGCGATACCGGGAAACATCGACATCCACCACGCTTCTCTCAGCAGCGTTTTGCCGTCATTGATGATATTGCCCCAGCTCGGTGCCGGCGGCGGTGTACCCGCTCCCAAAAAACTCAAGGAAGCCTCGATAATGACGGAGTAGGCAAAAATGAACGTCGCCTGAACAATCAGCGGCGAGAGGCAGTTCGGCGCGATATGCAGCCAAATGATCCGCCACGGCTTTCCCCCGAGCGAACGGATCGCTTCAATGTACGTCAGCTCTCTGACGACGAGCGCTGCCGAGCGCACGGTTCGCGCCACGGTAGGTGTATAGACGATGCTTAACGCCGTAATAACGCTTTCAATTCGCGGCCCCATCGCTGCCATGATGGCAATGGCCAGCAGGATTGCCGGAAAGGCCATCAAGCCGTCGCTGACTCTCATCAGCAGGTTGTCCAGATGGCGGTAGTAGGCGGAATACAGCCCCAGCACCAGACCGAGGATCGATGTGATGACAACGACGGCTGCCCCGATCAGCATCGACGTCTGACTGCCGTAAATGACGCGGGAGAGGACATCCCGGCCAAAGTCATCGGTCCCGAACCAATGCTCGGCGCTCGGTGCTTTCAAGCGATCCTGGACTTTCATTTCCAACGGATCGTAAGGGGCGAGAACAGGGGCCAGCAGTGCCACCAGAATGACCAGGGCGACGAGAATGATGCCAATCAGCGCCAGACGGTTGTTGACGATGCGGCGCAGGATGATTCTCTTCCGGTTTGGCGATGCTGTTTGGGAGACAGCGGGTAAAGGGGCCATCCGCTTCTGCTCGCGCTCGATGTTTACGTTTGCACTCATGCTCATCCCCCCTATCGCTTGTCATACTTTACGCGCGGATCGATAATCGCATAAAGCATATCGACCGCCAGATTTATCAGCACATAACAGGCCGCTACCATGAGAATCGTTCCCTGAATCACCTCATAGTCCCGACGCATCACCGAGTTGACGATCAGCTTGCCGAGGCCCGGGATGTTAAACACCGTTTCCGTAACGACGGCACCGCCGATCAGTGTGGCAAACGACAGGCCGATGACGGTCAAAATCGGGATAAAGGCATTCCGCAACGCGTGCTTCATAATCACGATCCGCTGCTTGAGCCCTTTTGCCTCAGCGGTGCGGATGTAGTTCTCGTTCAGCACCTCAAGCATCGAGGAACGGGTCATCCGCGCGATCAACGCCGCTTGCATGACGCCCAGGGAAATCGCCGGCATGATCATGTATTTGAGATGCGTGAACAAGCCTTTGGACAGCGGCTGATATCCGGACGAAGGCAGCCAGTCCAGCTTGATCGCCAGCAGCATGATCAGATTCAAGCCGATCCAGAAGCTCGGCACAGAGATTCCCAGCAAGGCGATGACCATAAACGTCTGGTCCTTCCACGATCCACGCGACTTGGCAGCCATAATCCCCAGCGGCAGCGCGATCAGGATGGCGATGATCTCGGCGAGCAGCGTCAGCGACACGGTTGGCCCCACGTGCTCCCAGATCGCTTCCGTCACCGGCATGTTCATGAAGATCGACGTCCCCAGATCCCCGTGCAGGACGCCGAGCAGCCAGTTCCAGAATTGCAGGTAAATCGGAAGGTTCAGCCCGAGATGTTCACGCAGCTGGCTCAGTTCCTCCAGGGTGGCCTGTGGTCCCAGCATGACCGAAGCCGGATCACCCGGCGTCAGGTGGATGATGAGAAAATCGACCACCGCCACGACCAGGAGTACAGGCAAGAGCGTGAAGATCCGTCTGGCAAAATAGTTGCGAAACATGATGTTGCCACCTCCGTTCCCGTTACCGTGTTAAACCGTTTTGCTTGTTCGTCCGGCGAATCACCTGTCCGCCCGTCGCGCCTGTGTAGCGACCGTCCCTCACTGCAATTTGTCCGTTGACGAAAACATGATGAATTCCTGTCGGCAGTTGGGCAGGCTCCTCGTAGGTTGCCTGATCCAGCACTGTCTTTGGATCAAATATGGCGATGTCAGCCCAATAGCCCTCGCAGAGTAGCCCGCGCTTTGGCAAGCGGAGCAGCTGGGCAGGCGCACTGGTCATTTTGCGAACGGCCTCCCAGATGGGAAACGCCGCTTTTTCACGGGAGTAGCGCCCCAATACGCGCGGAAATGATCCATATAGTCGCGGATGCGGTTTTCCGCCAAACACCCCGTCCGATCCGACCATTTGCAACGGATGCTTCATCACCTGCGTGACATCTGCGTCAACGCCCCAATGAATCACCATCGTCACCGCTGCCTTCTCCTCCAGCAACAGGTCAAGCGCTGCGTCAGAAGGGTCGATGCCCCTGAGCTCGCCGATTTCCGCGACACTCTTCCCTTCCAGATGGCGGTTCTGTTCGGAAGCAACCGAGGCGATGACGATGTTTTTCCAGCCGTTGTTTCTGACCGTGTTGTCGTACTCGCCGTTGTTGAGCATCTCATGCTTCACTTTTTCGCGTGTTGCTGCATCCTTAAGGCGCTCCAGCATCTCAGTCGTTCCGCCGTCATGCATCCACGGCGGCAAAATCGCCGAGAATACCGTAGACGCCGCCGTATATGGATACTGGTCAAACGTAATTTCAATCCCCTCCGCACGGCCAGCGTCCAACAGCGCCAGCGCGGGGGCCAGCTTATCGCGATTGATGCTGCCGCACACCTTGAAGTGGGAGACATTCAGCCGTACGCCTGACTGGCGGGCGACATCAATCACCTCTTCGAGTGCTTCCAGGGAAAGATTGCTCTCGTTCCGGATGTGGACGACAAAGCAGCCATCGTATTTGGCCACGGCCTTGCAGATCGCGATCAGCTCAGCTTTATTGGCAAACACGCACGGCGGATACTGTATCCCGGTCGAAACGCCAAACGCCCCATGCTGCATGCCCAGCTCCACGAGCTCCGCCATCGTGGCGATTTCCTCGCTCGTCGCTTCACGTCCTTCAAACCCCATGACCT
This sequence comes from uncultured Brevibacillus sp., assembly GCA_946402065.1. Classification (GTDB taxonomy): domain Bacteria; phylum Bacillota; class Bacilli; order Brevibacillales; family Brevibacillaceae; genus Brevibacillus_D. The sequence continues at coordinate 10,325 of CAMIVR010000108.1, forward strand.
GTGTCCGCACGTTTCCATGCGGCACCAAATAGGTCGCATTCCCCGCCAGTCGCTGATCTTCCAAAAACTCCAGGTACTCGTCGATCGAGTTCCACGGCCAATCGCCAATGTCGCCGTTCAGGCCCTTTAACTGCTGCTGCCACAGCGGCTTGGTCTCGTCGGAAACAGGCGCGACGGAAATGCCGTCCTGCCCGAACAGCTCTGTCGTAACCCCTTGCAAAACTTTGATTTTATGTACATCCGGTTTGATGCACCACAGGTCGGAATGGACGTGCGGATCGATAAATCCCGGGGAAACAACCAGATCCGTCGCATCGATTTCCACCTGCCCTGCGGACTGGCTCAAATCAGCCATTTCGGCAATTTTTCCGTCCCGAACCCCGATATCCAGCCTGGTCCACGGGTTCCCTGTTCCGTCGCAGACCATTCCGTTGCGAATGAGAACGTCGAACATGTCCTCCACCTTCTTTTTTAAAATATTTTGTGAATTGCCAGGCTGCTCCGTATTCATGCTGCCCAACTCGCGAACCTGAATCGAGCCTTGCTAATGCGAAACCGTGAGCAAGAGATCAAACAACTGCCGCGGCCGACCTCTGCTCACAGGCTGCTCTTCACCGACGACCACCGCGATCTGGCATTGCTCCAGTTTGCTGAGGATGCGCCGCGCGCTGCGGATGGTGATGCCGAATCCGTTGGCCAGCTCGGCCGCCGTCACCTTGGAGCTGCCGTAGTTCTGGCAATACGAGATCAGCTTGTTGATCGTGCCGACGCTCAACCCCGTCTTTCGCGCGAGCTGCAATCGCTCGGGGTCGTCGCTGCGGACCGAATATTCGAACTGGACTTCCTTGCCTGACAGCCCGACCACGTTGCCGTCATGAATCACGATAAAACAGCTCCGCCCCCCGCTCGCTTTCGCTTTCGCCAGCGCTTCCCGCGCCTTGCTTTCCGCCTCGTTTGCCGTCCGGCCAAGCCCGATCCCGATGCTGGCCGTCAAATTGAGCTGATTGACCACCTGGTCCAGCAGCGGGTAGTGGCTGTAGTTATGGGTCGTCCGCTCAATCACGCCGCGGGTGGTCACAAACGTAATCTCATCCCGCTCCGACCAATTCATCAGCGCTTGGATTTCTTCGCCGTAGTCGATCAGGATTTGCTGGACGGCCAGTTTTTTGCGCTGGATATCGTATTCGGATGCATGCCGGTTGTGCGACAGGCTGTCCAGGCTGATGATCACGATGGCCAACTGCGTATCCTTGAGCTGAACGCTGCGCCCTTCCAGCAGCGCCTGGTGCAAGCACTCCTGAATCAGCATTTTGGAGGGAACGATCCGGTAGCACGGCAAGCCCAGCTCGATTAACTGCTTATGGACAGCATTCACGCAGGTAAAGATGGCGTCGATCTCGCCGCTTTGCCACAGACCGTAATGGAACTGCATGATCTCGTCCGTATCGAGACCGGAGTGATAATCCATCACATGCATCTGCTCGAAGCGGATGTCCAGTTCGTCCAACCGCTCCATGACCTCCTCCCTGCGCAGGATGTCAATGCTAAACCGCAGCCGCTCATCGGCACATTGTTTATCCCGCAGCCACTGGAAAAACGCACGATACAGACTCGTTCCGTTATGCGGGAGAAAGATCATCGGCTTCTGCGCTTCTACGTGCTCCCGGGCAATCTGGTACGGCATCGGGCCGGCGAATAACAAGACATCCGCTTCTTCGCTGCTCTTGCGGGCCAGCTCGGCGGTTTCCTTGACATTCTCGTAGCCAAACGGGAGCAACGACAAGGTCGGAAACGATTGGGCGACTTGCAGGACATCCTCGACCAAGCCATGTGGGCCAATAAAGGCTACTTTGATTTCCATGTTTTATGTCACCAGCTTTCGTTTGAGCGGTCATAGGTGAACGGGGAATCCGTAATTAGTTGAGTTCGATTGAAATTATTTTATAAGATTTCGAATTAGTTGAATATTTTATTGATATCTTACATTTCGTGCCTATTATCGGTCAACGACCGTAAATAGTGTTTAATTATACGCTACATGCTACATGGACTTGAGGTTCGTCGTTCATGCAAAAAAAATCCCCCTCGTTTTATTCTGAGGAGGATGAACCTATGGAAAAAAGGGGTTAGTCGATGGGATTATTTATTATTGAGTTTTCTGGTCTGTTTACCTGGGAAGCTTTATTTTCCAATCTACTTGGGGAAGTTGTTTCTTCACAGTGACAAGAGATAACGTTAATTCATTTACCCCCTCGGGTACTTCTTTGACGATGAGGGTATTCACGGTATGATCTCCCTTCTCATCTGAATAGATTCTTGATTTTTCACGATTATACTCGACTTCGTACGTCCTCCCTGCTTTATCTGTTACCAGCCATTCCGGGTAATCTTCAAATCTCTGGAAGGAATCAATCGTAAGAATGTAGGAAGAGGTGGGAGACGTAGTAGATTTATTCTCCTGAACATCTTGTACTTCATAGTAATTCCCTTCGTATTCCCCGCCCCATTTTTCTTTGCTATGAAGGGGAATAGCCAGTGAAAAATCCGCCTGCTGGGTAACGATAATGTCCTCCAGATGGAAAAATACGTCTTCTGATGATTCCACAAATGGTGCGAACGAATAGTACACTTTTTCACCGCCCGTTTGCTGTTCATCTGAACGAATCTCTGAATAAATCAATCCTGATTCAGTATAAAAATTATGCTTACGTGAATCGACTATAATTTTGCCTGCTTTATTTTGAATCGTAAAGTCAATGTAATAGGACGAGAGTAGTTGTATGGCCTTTTCCTCCCTCACCCCCTTTGCTTGGAGCTCTTTAACTTGTTGCTGAATGGTTTCCTTTGACTCCTGAGACCAATCTGTTTGTACCTCCAGTCTGGTCGCACTTGGTGCATACGTGACTTGGCCCACCCTGACGGTCATTCCGTTTGAGCTTGTGTACTGTTGATCAACCTTCATCTGTTTGGTTGCTGCAATGCCTTGACGCAAATCAACAGGAATGGTCATATTCAGATTTACCGCTTGCAGATCTGTAAACGAACCAATACCCTTGATCTCTAAGTGGACTATTACCTGTTCTGGTGGATTTTGTAAAGGAAACACCAAGTCCGCGTAGTTATCCAGTCTCCGGAACAGCGGGTTCGGCCGAATAACCTTACCTTCTGTATCTGTGACATATAATTTGTTTGATCCTTCGGTAGGAAAATATAGATCCGGCAGTACCTGTCCTTTCGAATCTTCCAGGACATACGACAACACGATACGTGTAGGATCGGCTACGACTTCCTTTACTCGCAGCGTGATACCGTTGTCTGACACCACCTGATTCAACTCAGTCGAGAAACCCTGTGTTGCCGCTTGTCTCAACCCTAACTCGCCTTTAATCGTTTGGAAAAAGGAAGACAGAAAAGCAGCGAACGTCGGGGAAACATAGGTTCCTATCGTAATGAACAGAACAGCTGCCGCTACAAAAGACGGGATAAGCAGGGTATTCTTTTTCATCGACCGCTGACGCTTAATCAGTCTATCGTGAGATTTTTCCACCTCTATTCCTTCGTCTTCGATCTGCTGCATCACCTCGATTGCAAAATCGTCAGGCAGCATCTCCATCACCCATCCATCTCGGATCAATTCAGCCTCTTCCTTCAGACGTATATAAAACGCTCGACATTCGGAACAATGCTGCAAATGAGCTTGCACCCTACCTTCGTCGGTCGCGCTCGCTTCCAAGTCTACATAGGTAGGCAATAACGCCTGGCATTCTTGACATTTCATACGGACCACTCCTTTTTTGAGCATCGTAAGGTGTTCGCTCGTAATTTTTGTTTTGCCCGATGCAGCTTTACCTGGATCGTACTGACAGGAATCCCAAGGATATCACTGATTTCCTGATAAGAAAGGTTTTGGTTATAGCGGAGCAGCAAGACAAGCCGATAGCTCTCCGGCAACTCATCAAGCATTTCCCGCATTTCCGAAGCAAATTCCTTTTGAATATAGATGCTTTCCGGAGTTTGTTCCTCTACCATCGAGAGTTGATCCATCTCGTGGAAATCCACAATCTGAGGCTTTTGAATCCTCCGCTTATCAATACAATGGTTGATCGCAATTCGACAGAGCCACGGATAAAACTCTCGCTTCGGATCAAAGCTGGCAAGCTTCTGAAACGCTTTTATGAAGCATTCCTGTGTCAGGTCTTTTGCTTCTTCCCTTGAGTGAACCATTCGGTATAACACGTTGTAGATTCTATCTTTATATTTGGTAATCAAATGAGCATAGGTTTGTTTGTTTCCGTTTATCACCTGAAGGACCCAGTCCCGGTCTTCATCCATCGATGTTCCTCCTTTTTACAGTCCCTACTCATCCAATACGGGAAAACCAAACAAAAACTTACACCTGATCTTGCCTCAAACCAAAAAAATTAGCCTGTAAGATTCGCGATCTCGACACCGTAATAGGTTGTGAAAGCCCAATCACACAAAATCAAGGAGGATTTCTGTAATGAAAAAGCAAACAAACTTGAAAAAGCACGTTTCTGCCTATGTACTTGGTGCAATGTTGCTCGCTTCGATGTCGCCGGTAAGTGCGGCAATCGATTCGAAAGCACCATCCTTACAACCGTCAACATCACCTGTAAGCCAAACACAGTTGCCGAATCACCCTACCTCTTCAACAGCGCAAGACAAGGTATCTGTCATTTCCAAGCAAGCGGGATTCGAGCTGCACTTCCCTGACTACATCCAGACAGACTACACATCAATTGATCTAAGCTTCTCGGAAAAAACCAACCATGTAGTCAGTTCCTTTTTCAGTCAAACGAAAATGCCCTTCTATCTGGAAATGTGGAAAGGCGATATCTCCAAAGAGAGTAAAGGGTTGACCAAGATTACAACGAATAAGGGAACGGCCTTCCAGGGGACACAAAAAACAGTGAACGGTGATGCAAATGTTTTGATCTGGGAAGAGGAGAAAGGGATCATCTATCGATTAATCGGCAAGCTCTCCCAAGCGGAATTGGTCAAAATTGCCGAATCCGTTAAAAAAGGCAATAAAATAGAGCGAACAGCAGAATCAGGCGAGGAACAAGTCATAAACGGCGTAGATACCACGAAAGCTTCAGAGCTGTTCGGTTCACCTATCAAATTACCCGCCTATCTTCCATCAGGTGTGAAGCAAGAGTCAGTCGCAATAAGCGGCAGCATTAACAAAAATGACTGCACAATCACGATTTATGATCAAGCAACCGGGACAACAGGAAGTTACTTCTCTTTGGAGCACGAAAAAGGAAGCCTCACGAAAGAAAATACTGCCGATATGAAGCCAACACAGCTTGTCCAAGGAACGGCTTTCATCGGAACTGTTCCACTCGTAAGCTTTATGCATCCTGAATTAAAGCAGCTCCCCATATTGGTGTGGGAGAAGGACGGAGTGGTGTATAAGCTAAGAGCGAATGTCTCCATTGAAGAATTACAGAAAATTGCCGAGTCACTTTATAAATAATTTTGTTCATTCGATGTTGCGTATTCAATGTGCTTGGAAAACGGGAAGATATGTTTCCGAAATGTGTTAAAAAAATGTGATGACACTGTAGCAAAAGCCAGATTTCCTTCATCGCGTAAGGAAACCTGGCTTTGCTCTGATAGATACAGCGGCAATCTGTTTAGCGATAAGTGAAAGCAATAGCCTCGTTGTCAGATGAAAGAACAATCAGTGCTGCACCCTCACTCCGCTCTTCCAAAAGACAGACATTACAAACGCAGCAAAGAGGATGGCTGCAGCAAACAGATACGGAAAGTTAATGTTGACATCAAATAAAATACCGCCGAGCGCCGGCCCAATAATATTCCCGAGACTTGTATACGTGGAGTTCATCCCCGCAACAAATCCTTGGTTGTCACCCGCCATTTTGGAAAGGAAGGACGTCACGGCAGGGCGCAGCAGATCGCAGGAAAAAAATACAAGACACGTCACGATCATAATGCCCCAATAGCTGCCTACAAGCACAGAGGCCAAAATGAACAAGGCCGCCGTGAGCAACGTGACATGAATCAACCTTTTCTCACCGAGCTTATCTACAAGCTTTCCAAAGAACAGCAGCTGTGTCACCACGCCCAAAATCGAACCCACTGTGATAATGACCGCGATATCTTTCGCAGTAAAACCGAACTTCCGATCAACAAACAGGCTAAACATCATTTCATACGCTGCCAGCCCAAAGGCCAGCACGAAGACAATCGCCAGGGGCAGAAAATACAGCGGTTGAAACGATTTTCGTATCTCCGCCAAAAAACTGATCTGGTTGTTTCCAGTTCTATTGTTAACCAGCCGTTCCTTCGACAACGGTTCCTGCAAAATCAGCATGGAAACAAGCGCGGCGGCCAACGCAAAGGCAGCGGCAAAGAAGAATGGCGCGCGTATCCCCAGATTGGCGATGAGCCCGCCCAAGCCCGGACCGATGAGGAACCCTGCACTAACGGCAGCAGCCTGATAGCCCAACACTTTTGCCCTGTCCTCCAATGTCGTCCGGTCCGCTATATACGCGGTAACTGCCGGCATAATGAACGCGTCGCTGATGCCGCCCAGTATTCTGGAAAGAAACAGCACCCATACCTGATTCCCGATCCCAAACAGCAGCTCTGAAAAGGAAAAGAGCAGCAGCCCGAACACGATCATTTTCTTTCTCCCGATGGTATCTACCCACACACCGGTTATCGGAGAGGCTAACAGTTGGGCAAAGGCAAAGACAGAAATCAGGTAGCCCATGACTCCGCCGCTTAAATGCATCTCCTTCGCCAGCGACGGCATGATGGGAACCGCCAGCCCGATCCCGACAAACGCAATAAACAGATTGAATAACACCAAGTATAGCGATAGTTTTTCTTTACTCATGACCTTCATAATATTTCCTCACTTTGAGCTTCAATGGGGGTAGGTCTGAAAAGTGAAAAACTATTTTTCCATTCACGGATTGGCCCTACCTTAACGACTTGCTTTCCCAGCAAGCGACACCCGGATTGAAGCTCGCAATTTATTGACTTCCCTTGTCTTGCATGACGACTTCGTTGATTTTTTTTATCGTGCGAACCATATGCTCGAGATCCTCAATATCGATCTGGGAGTAGTATTTTTCGATGAACTTTTCATCCAGCTCGTTAATCAATTCTGCGTATCTTTTTCCTTCCGCCCCGAGAATGATAAACGCTTCACGCCGGTTATTCGGATTACTTTCGCGAACGATGAAATTCCTTGCTTCGAGCTTGGATAAGACCTGGCTGACCGCACTCTTGGTTATGGAGAATTTGGTTGCAATCTCATGCGCTGTGATTCGCTGATTTCGCATGATGTAGAGCAGAATGTTCTCTTGCTGAACGGTCAGGTTGTACTCATCGATTTTTTTGGCGTCCTTGCTGTATAGCACGTAAAAATCTTCAAACACTTTACTTAACTCGTTGGCAACTCTTCGGTATTCTAAATGCATGGTGATCCCTCCTAAGGGAATTTTAGTTTAGTTTAGTTAACTTAACTATAAGGGAAACCCTATTTATTGTCAAATGAAAATGAATATTGGCGAATCGTTCTGATTGTGTCAATTTTATAGCGTATCCTCTGGAGTTTTGAACAACAGCAGCGAAACCAAATACTTCTGTAATTCGTAACGTATAATATACTTCGATTATGAGGGTTTGTTTTATCAGGTTTTCTTATGAACTGCACCAACCTATCGGCCAATTGCATTGTTGCGATATGGCAGCAATCCCACTGTAACTCGAACAAAGAATATCGTGTTGGTAAAATGAAAAGGGCTGTGGAGATTGCAATAAGTTCCGTTTTAAGTAAAATGAAACCTTGATCAATCGAACGATTACTATCTTATAAGGCGAGCGACCGGTTAACGCGCTACGTTTACGCAAAGGTTACTACCTTGACTGGAGAGTCTACTGATGATGGATTTAATAAAAGAGCTGATCGCTCAATACGGTTATTTCGCCTTATTTTTCTTGCTGGCTTTGGGGATTGTAGGCCTCCCCATTCCCGATGAAACACTTATGACATTTGTTGGCTATTTAACATCCATTCAAGTTTTTAATTTTTATATTGCCCTGGCAGTCAGCTTTTCAGGATCGCTAAGCGGCATGATCTTCAGCTATTTTCTTGGAAGGAAGTTTGGAAGACCGCTCCTGTTGAAATATGGAAAGTGGTTGCGGTTAACACCAGCCAAGCTAAATAAAGCCGAGGGCTGGTTCAACAAATACGGTTTGTGGGCTGTGAGCTTTGGGTATTTTATTCCGGGGATTCGCCATTTTACTTGTTATCTGTCCGGGATTAGCGGGGTTGGGTTTCGGAAATATCTGCTGTTTGCCGGGTCTGGGGCGTTTGTTTGGTGTGTTACTTTTATCACTGCCGGTTATTTTATTGGGGAGAGTATTGGTGTTTTGTCTGATTGAGTAAGCAGATGGTGTTTAACGGGTTACTGCAGGGTTGCCATTTCTATCTATCCTTTCAACCATAAAGAGTCTAGCAAGCCAAATTGTGTTATTCAGATAGTCACCCAACAATCGTGGTTATAAAATTTGGAAATCCTCGCCATTCACTGAGCAAGGATTTTCTTCAACCATCAAGCTCTTGGTGGCATGAAAATGCCATTCTATAGCGTGCAGAAGTGAGAGTTATACTCGTATTTTTCCGTTCAATCGGATTAGTTTTGGTCTTCTTTTTCCGACTTCATCGATTGTTTCCGCTCAGGCTTTTTAGTCAAATCCTTGTAATCGGCCGGAGGATTAAACTTATTGGATAGAGACAGATTTCCTTTCTTGTTAAACTCGATAGAGGATACTTCTATAAGGTTTGTAACCTCATTTTTGTCGTTAGTCTCCTCCAATTTTAGTAACACACCGGTTTCAGCATCTATCCACATTTTAAACTGGGTTGTTTGATGTTTCCTGCCAATTTAGGGTCATCATGTTTTCCTTCGACGACGACAACCGATCGACCCAACATTTTTTCTGTTCCGACAATTTGATGGTTGTTAGGAGTGAGCCAAAAGCCATAGTCTTGCGGGAAAATTACATCCCCTGCCCGAGAAGCAAAGCTAGGGTCAGGCCTGTGCGTGAAGACCGCTTCTCCCGATTCTTTTGTTAGATGACGAGGGCTTGTCTTATCAAAGGAAGCCGCTGTCTCTACGTCCGTCTTTCTTTTTACATACTCTTTATTAAGATGGTCAAGTTTATAGTAATACTCCCCGTCAAATACTGTTTCTTGACTCGTGCTTGTTTTATTGTTTTTCACTGTTATATGGCTACGAGGATTCGCTCCTTGCTGAACCTCGAAATGAACAATTTCATCTACGTCAATTGGACGCAGGAGGGCGTGGTAAGAACCAGATACATTTTGATAGTTGTCAATAGCATTAATCATTTTCTCTTGAAGTGATTTAGAATCCAGTAACGGAGCAACAGTGTTTTGGGCCGGTGCTTCAATCTTTTGTGGCCCTTCGGCAGAGCTTTGGAGGACGTAAACGCCAGATGCTCCTACAGTTAGCAAGGAAACTGCAAGAATGAATCGATATGTTTTTTTCATGTGTTATTCCTTCCTTTCCAAAGAATGGCTGTTTTCGGCTTGATTAAAGAGAAGCTGCATCAGCACCTGTTTGGGTTTTCGTATTTCCGGTATAATCTTTTCCATCTACGAAAATCTTTGTTTCCCCCCCTCCCAAACGAATTGTTCCTACTGTATTCCATCCGGATCTGGCAGAATATTGATTAACGTATCCTATATATTGGAAAACCCCCATATCCTCTGAACCTCCTTCATAATCTGCTTCTCTGTTCGTGAAATTTGCGTTTGCCAAGTATACCTCAAGAGTAGCCCTACCAGATGGAATATTATCAACCTGAATTTCGAAAGCCCATAAGATCAAGGCGAGGTACTGAAGCAAAGGGG
>CAMIVR010000109.1 GCA_946402065.1 uncultured Brevibacillus sp.
AAGTAAATGAGGCGTGCTGGCAGTGGGAAAGTCAACCGGGGATGCTTGACTGTACGTTTTACCACGGCTTCCCGTATACGGATACACCGCATGTCGCCGTTTCCGTGCTGGCCATTGCGGATGGCAATGAAGAACTGGCCCGGACAGCGAGTAACGCAGTGGCGGAAGATATCTGGCAGATGCGCGAAGAATTTTCCGTCTCATATCCGTCGCCCGCCGCAGGGTTACAGACTGCCCTGGCCGCCACGGAATACCCGGTGCTGATCAACGAGACGTCCGACAATCCGGGAGCAGGCGCTCCGGGTGACGGCACGTATTTGCTGGCGGAAATGCTCGCTGTTAACGCTCCGCTGACCTGTTTTTGCCATATCTGCGATCCTGACATCGTTGAAACGGCACATCGGGCGGGGATAGGTGCCCAAATCGATGTCCGACTTGGCGGCAAAACCGATGATCGCCACGGTAAGTCCATTCCCGTCAGGGCGCGGGTGAAAGTGCTGACGGACGGTAGCTTTGTCCAAACCTCGCCCATGTGGTCTGGTAAAACTGTCGATCTCGGCAAGACGGTTCGTCTGCAGGTAGGGAATGTTGACATTATTGTCACGAGCATTAAATCACAGCTGCTGGACGACGAACTGCTTAAACTGCATGGAGTCGATATGTATCGCTATCGAGTGATCGGGATCAAATCAAGCCAGCATTTTCGCGGATTTTTCCAGGACAAGGTACCCCTAATCATTACGGTCGACTCGCCGGGCCTATCAACATTTGATTTGTGCACGACTTTTGACTACAAACGACTAACGCGCCCCATCCATCCGCTGGACCCGGTTGTTTCCTTTGATGTATAAATAGTAGACTAGTAAGAGTAGTGGAAATTGTTTCAAGTCGGGAGAGGATGGAAGTGTCGGAAGGGTTTAACGGCCAGAAACTTCGCACGATTCGCAAACAACGAGGGTTGACGATGCAGCAGCTGGCCGATACAGCCGGTGTCAGTACAGGTCAGATCAGCCAGATTGAGCGCGGGCAGGTTATTCCTACATTGGTTTTGTTTTGGAAATTGTGCAAAGTGTTGGACGTACCTTTGAATTATTTTTTCGAGGACGATGAAACCGACGATGAGCAGATCGTTGTTCGTCATGATCAACGGAAACAGATTCATTTTCCCAACTCCAATGTCGTTTACCATTCGTTGATCCCCCATACCAAAGGGGAAATCGACTTTCTGCTGATCGAGATTCAGCCAGGTGAAATGCATGAGCGAGAGCAGCAGGTTTCCCATGGGGGAGAGGAATGCGGAATTGTCCAGCAGGGGCAGTTGTCCGTGCTGCTGGGTGAAAAGAAACATGTTCTGGAAGCAGGAGACAGCATCTACTTTCAGTCTTCGATTCCACATCGGTTTATCAATGAAGGAACCGAGACATCGATATCGATTTGGGCGATGACGCAACCGAAAAATATCAATTGACCGGAAAGATCAGCTTACGAAACCCGATCGGATCACAGCCTTTACAAAGCGCACAATTGCAGCATTGCGATGCAATTGTGCGCTTTGTGCTTCTGTGTGTCATTGGTAGCCATGTGTTTTCGCTCCGTTTTGAAAAATGATACGGTTATTCTGTTTAGAAAAATCGTCCTCCTAGTCACTTCCGGGGGAAAAGTCGCTCACAAACCAGAATCGCTAATATCGACAACTGCTCGAAAAACCTAACTTTAGTTAGGTTTTTTCTATTTTCAATTTTGTTAAAATGAGTACTGATAACCTATCATATGGAAAACAATAGATTTCAGGTGAGGAGTTTCATGAAAATAAGATAATTGATAGGAAAAAGGGGACGATTTTTTGAACAGAGGGAGCAAAAAAGGAAGGCCGGGATTTGCCTGGTGGATGAAAATATTTGTTGTCTCAGTGGTTATGCTTTCTTTATGGATTCCTGAGGCGAAAGGAGTCTTGGCAACAACTCCCAACCAGCCAATCGTGGTCGATAGTTTTTTTGACTTTGGTGCAGATATTAACCCAGGAGATGGGGAATGCAAAGATAATTTTGGCAAGTGTACCCTGCGGGCTGCGATAATGGAAGCGAATGCAATGCCAGGAATGGACACCATTGTCCTTCCGCCTGGGGAGTATACACTTATGCTAGCAGGTCCGCGCGATAACGAATCAAAAAGTGGAGACCTCGACATCCTTGACGACATAAAAATTATCGGTGCTAATGGAGATCAGGAAGGTGATCCTACGAAAACGGTTATCGACGGAGGGGGAATTGACCGCGTTTTTTCGATTAATCCATATTGGAATAAACCGATATCTGCCACATTTCAGGCGTTAACGATCACAAATGGAAAAAATCATGATACGGGTATTGACCCGACGAATAATAGGGATGGGGGGGCTTTGGACTTTGAGGCAAGCGGTTCGGGTACGTTGCTGATTTACAATTGTATCATTAGCAACAACGAAACGATAAATGGAGGTGGGGGTGGCTTATCACTGATTAATACCGGTCCCCTTTCTGGAGCAAAGGCGAGAATTGAAAAGTCAATGATCAGGAACAATTCTTCGTATGGCCGGGGTGGAGGAGGAATTTATGTGGAGGGGCAGCTGCCCGTTGAGATCGTTTCCTCAACCATTACGGAAAATACCGTTCAAAGTTCGGGTACAGCATATGGAGGAGGAATTTATTTCAATGGGGCAGAAACCTCATTCATAAGTAACTCGGCAATCTCTTATAACAAGGCTTTAGGATCGACAAATTATGGAGGGGGAGTCTTTCTCGCTTCGCCTATCACTATTACCGATTCAACGATTAGCAACAATCTGACCAATACTATAGGAGGGGGTATCAGGTCTTCTCTGGGAACTGGAAAGACAGCCAAGCTTGTAAATGTTACAGTGACGCAAAATACTGCAAAATTTGGTGGTAGCGGTATCAGCACCGACGATAACACCTTGGAGGTACACAATAGCCTGATTGCAGGGAATACTGGAACGGACATGGTTGATATAGTAGGTTTATTACAGGGCATAAGCTCGTACAATTTGATCGGAATAAGCGGAACAGGAGGATTGCTTGACAAAGTCAATGGAAATCAGGTGGGGGTCAGCAATCCGGGAATTGGTCCTCTTGCTGATAATGGAGGACCTACACAAACCCATGCGTTGCTTCCTGGGAGTCCAGCGTTGGATAAAGGCACAAATTCGAAAGCATCTTCCACAGATCAACGGGGAATGAATCGGATGGTAGATGCTACAGGTGCTGATCAGATTGCTACAGTGGATATCGGAGCCTTTGAGGCACAGGTGTCTGTAGAGGATATCGGGAATTATACCATGTTTTCCAACAGTTCCCTGTCCATTCCTTTTACCATTGGAGAAGCTCCATCGATTGCCGGAACGTCTTCTGTTGTTGCCAGCTCTACCAACACCGCTCTTGTCCCGAATGCATCGGCCAACCTAGAAGTATTACCAGGGGATTCCGCTTCAACAAGAACGCTAAAGATCACACCTGTAAACGGTCAGGTGGGAACGACAAACATTTCGGTAACCATAGACGGTGGTTCAGCGGGCAGCATGACCGATACCTTCGTGCTTACTGTTGTTCCCGCTCCCGTCCCCGACCTTACGGTAGCGCTGAATACTGCTTCATTGTACAGAGGGAAAACGGGTGCCACATACGATATTACCGTCAAGAATACCGGGACAGCTCCCACTTCGGGGACCGTCACGGTGACCGCAGAATTGCCTGCAGGATTATCGGCAACTGCAATAAGCGGGAACGGTTGGACCTGTGACAAGAATACACTCATTTGTACCAGAAGCGATGCCTTGTCTGCCGGAAACACTTATCCGCTCATTACACTCACCTTTGATGTGGCTGCAAATGCTCCGTCAAATGTAACTACATCAGTGAGTGTAACAGGTTCTGAAGAATCAAATAGTACAAACAAAAGATCATCTCGTACAGAAACAGTATTCGATCCGCATGATTTGACGATCACCAAGAGTCATACTGGGGATTTCTATAAAGGTCAAAAGGAAGCGACTTACTCGATTACAGTGAAAAATGTTGGGGGGTTACCGACACTTGGTGCAGGAAACCCCCAGGGAGTGGATCCAACCGTTACGGTAAAGGAATACCTCCCAGATGGGTTGATCCTAAAGAGTATGAACGGAACCGGGTGGAACTGTGTTACGGCTAACTCTGTCTGCACCCGAAGCGACATTCTTGCTCCCGGCGCAGCATATCCTGTGATTACGGTTACAGTAGACGTTGCCAGTGATGCCCCTGCCCAACTGACGAATATCGCTACGGTTTCAGGTGGAGGCGAGTTGAATACCGACAATAACAGCGCATCTGATGTGACTGAAATTAAGAAACTTGTCGATTTGAACATTACCAAGACCCATACAGGTACGTTCAGACAAGGGCAAACAGGAGCGACGTATACCGTTATGGTGACAAATAACGGAATTGGAGCAACCAATGGACAGGTTACAGTAACGGAAGAGCTTCCAACCGGCCTTACGCTGACTGGATTGCAGGGGACAGGTTGGACATGCGACGTGGTAACGAGTACGTGTTTGCGAAGCGATCCTTTGGGAAAGGGCGCAAGCTACGATCCGATCACGGTAACGGTAAACGTAGCAGAGAATGCACCTGTGAGCCTGACGAATAAGGTTACGGTTTCAGGTGGAGGCGATTTGGATCCAGGCGAGAAAACGGCGACGGACCCGACAGACATCGATCAACTGGCTGATTTGACGATTGCAAAGACTCACACAGGTTCCTTTACTCAAGGAGAGAAGGGGAGAACCTACACCATCATTGTTTCCAATCAGGGCTCAGCTCCGACAGTCGGTGAAGTCACGGTAACGGACTTGCTGCCAGATGGGTTAATCCTAACCGGACTACAGGGAAATGGATGGTCGTGTGACAAGGGCACAGGAATATGCAGGCGAAGCGATCAATTGAACCCGGGGACAAGCTACGAACAGATTACCGTAACGGTAGACGTAGCCGCCAATGCGCCCTTGAACCTGACGAATACCGCGACGGTTTCAGGGGGAGATGACCGTAACACGGGAAATAACACGGCAACCGACTCGACAACGATTATCCCGATTGCTGATTTGACAATTGCAAAGAGTCACGCAGGCTACTTTTCCCAAGGCCAGAGTGGAGGAACTTACATTCTGACGGTTACGAACGTAGGCTCTGCTCCGACGGTCGGTGAAGTCACGGTGACGGAGTTGCTTCCCAACGGATTAACCCTGACCGGATTAAGCGGTACAGGTTGGACGTGTAACATAGCAACAAGCACTTGCAAGCGAAGCGATCAATTGAATGAGGGGAACAGCTATGACCCGATCACGGTTACAGTTGATGTAGCGGCGAACGCACCTGCCAGCCTGACGAATACCGCTACCGTCTCCGGTGGAGGCGAGTTAAATACCTCCAATAACCAAGCGTCTGACACGAATACCATTATTCAGTTACCAGATCTTGCAATCAGTGTCAGTCACTCTGGGAAATTCCGCCAAGGCCAGACAGGTGCAACGTATACGATTAACGTAAGCAACATGGGCTCGGCTGCGACGGCGGGAACGGTTATTGCAACGTTTGTGACGCCAACGGGACTAACACTGACAGGGTTGAGTGGAGACGGATGGAACTGTACCCCTTCGATAGGGGGTTGCACGCGTTATGATTCATTGCCCGCAGGAGCAAGCTATGATCCGATTACCGCTACAGTTGATGTAGCCATCGATGCGCCATCACGTGTGACTTCCAGTGCTACTATTTTGGGTGATGTCGATGCGAACCCAGAAAATGATACGGCCTCAGATGTCACGATGATTTCCTTGCCACTCTCAACGAATGCCAACCTATCCAGTCTGACTCTCTCTGGGACCAAATTGGATCAACCGTTCGATCAGAATCAAACGGTGTACACTGCGAAAACAGCATACAATGTGAGTCGGATTACGGTGACACCTACTCCTGTGGACAGTAATGCAACTATTACGGTAAATGGATCTCCGGTTAAAAATGGAAAGGCATCCACCCCCATCGATTTGAAGGTGGGCAGCAATCCGGTGACGATTGTCGTAACGGCTGAGGATGACCTAACGACCAAGGATTATTTCCTAACGATTGAGCGGGCGGCGACCGGGCCAAGTGTTCCTCCTTACATTCCTCCTACCGTCTATCCAGTAGAGAAGGTGGAGCTTGATCGGACTAGCCTCGATTTGATCGCTGGCGGGCAAACGGCGATGCTTTCCACATCGATTCAGCCAGCAAATGCAACCGAGCAGCGTGTGACGTGGTCAAGCAGTGATGAGGGAGTTGCTCGCGTGAATCAGAATGGGATGGTAACCCCAGTTGCTCCGGGAACAGCGACGATTACGGTGACGACCTTGGACCAAGGCAAAACAGCCACTTGTCTGGTCACAGTAAAGGAACTGCCGATTAGCGGACTTGAAGTGGACCAACAAGGAATATGGCTCAAGCCGAACCGGACAAAATCCATTCGCGTTTATGCGATTCAGGACGATGGAGAAAGAAGAGAGATTACGAAGGACAAGGAAACCCGATATTCGATTGAATCAAAAGGTTCGAAAAACGTAGCGACGATTAGCGCATCAGGTGTGGTCCGGGGGAAATCTGAAGGAGAGGCCGTTATCACAATCGACTATAAAGAAAAAACAATAACGATTCCTGTAACGGTATCCAAGGCATCGGTTTCTACCATAAACGTAACCGAAAATGATCTGACGATGGAAGCAGGAGACTCTGTACAGTTGGGAGTAACCGCCACACTATCCAATAAGCAAACAAAGGATGTTACCTCTTTTGCAGAATGGGCAGTGGAGGATAACGAGATCGCTATCGTCCAGAGTGGGAAGGTGACGGCTATTGCCCCTGGGACTACACTCGTCACGGCTCTGTTTGAAGGAAAAGAGGTCGAAGTCCCGGTAGAAGTAACGGAAGCGAAACAGATAAAGCGGTTACGCTTATCGAAGCCAAAAGCGACTGTTAAAATAGAGAAAACGATAACCATACGATTAACCGCGTATTATCAGGATGGAGCGAAACGCCAAGTAACGGAAAAAGCCGAGTGGATGTCAAACGACGACTCCATTGCGACCGTTGAGGCGGGAAAGATAAAAGCGAAAGCAAAAGGGACAACCACGATCATCGCTAAATATCAAGGCAAATCGATTCGCTTCGATTTAACCATAATTGAATAATTCATAACCAGCTCCTTTGTTATGGTCTGGTCAGGCTGTCGAGAAAGTCGGCAGCCAATTTTTTTTGACATGATGTTTACCGGTAATTGGTCCCAAAAAGCATGCATCTTGTTCCATCGGCATTGACGAAAAGGAAAATGAAGGTAGAATTAGAATAGTATTAATATTCTATCATTTGTTGACGAATTGCATTTGAAAGGGGCTGATAAGCGAATGGTAACACTACCAAAGGTTAACGAGCTTGGCTTTTTTGAGATTCGGCTCGAATCAATCGGCGGACTCGGTGCCAATCTCGCTGGCAAGATGCTGGCAGAAGCAGGGGTTGTCGGCGTTGGTCTCAACGGCGTCAGCTTTTCCTCTTACGGTTCGGAAAAAAAGGGCTCCCCGGTCAAAGCGCATATCCGGTTCTGCGACTCAGACAAGATGATCCGTGCTGCCTCGCCGGTGGAAAGGCCGCATGTCGTCGGCATTTTCCACGAGGCATTGGCGAAGACCGTCAATGTCATCAGTGGCATCGATGAAGACAGTATCGTATTGGTTAACTCTACGAAATCACCGGAGAAACTAAAGGAAAACATGCATCTTTTGAGCGGGACGATTGCTGTCGTCGATGCCGTCGGGATCGCCCTTGAAGAGAAAAATCGTGTCAATATGGCCATGCTTGGCGCTTTGTTTCGGCTGTGCAGCTTTCTTGACCCAGAAGCGATGAAGGACGTCATTCATAAATCGCTGCACAAAAAATACCCCCAATCGGTCCAGCCTGCTCTGAAGACTTTTGAAAGGGGTTACAATGAAGTTGTGTTCGCATCCTTTCCCCTTCCATTCGGACAACAAATGCCACCTTATACCCGTCAGGACACCCCAGTTCTTGGCTATGCCACTCAACCAATCGGCGGGACCATTACCAATCCAGGAAACAGCGTACTGAAAGATTTGAGTATTTCGCGGGCGGGAATGATGCCCCATTTTCATGAAGATAAGTGCATTCACTGTGCACAATGTGATACCGTCTGTCCAGATTTTTGCTTTGTCTGGGAGGAACAGCCGGATAAAAAGGGAAGGCCACAAATGTTTTTGCAAGGGATCGATTATCAGTATTGCAAAGGCTGTTTGAAATGCGTGCAGGCTTGTCCAGTGGACGCTTTAACCGATGCGCGAGAAGAAGACGGCTATGCCGAGCAGCATCGTGTGCCTCACCGCTTTGATCTGGCAATTCACTAAACCATTTCAACTTGGAAGAAAGAAAAATTTTCAATGAAGACGAAAATTTCGAGGTGGTAGTTAGATGGCCATTGATAGCAAGAAAATTGGGCTCAGCTCGACAACTGGCGGAAGAGTAGAACAGCGAGTCGTGTATGAATCTGGTAATGAAATGGCTGCATATGCGGCAGCGCAAATCAATTATCATATCATGGGCTACTTTCCCATCTCCCCTTCGACTGAGGTTGCCCAATATCTGGATTTGATGAAAGCAAACGGCCAGCATGATATCCTGCTCATTCCAGCTGACGGCGAGCACGGATCTGCAGGCGTTTGTTATGGTGCTTCAACGGCAGGCGGACGTGTTTTTAATGCGACGAGTGCGAATGGTTACCTCTACATGCTTGAACAGATGCCCGTTCAGTCGGGAACGCGTTTTCCGATGGTGATGAATCTCGTCTGCCGCTCTGTCTCCGGGCCGCTGAACATCCACGGCGATCACTCCGACCTCTACTATGCGCTCAACACGGGCTGGCCAATCCTGATGTGCCGCGATCCGCAAGCCGTATACGACATGAACATCATGGCGCTGAAGCTCGCGGAAGACCCGGACGTTCGCCTGCCGGTGATCGTCGCCTCAGACGGTTATTTTACCTCCCATCAAAAGCGCCGCGTGCAGACCTTTGCCCGCCGCGAAGATGTACATGCCTTCATCGGCGAGAAGCCGGCTACTGGCTATCCGGACACACTTGATCGGCACAACCCGATCACCGTCGGCCCGTACATGAACGAGCCGGATTACATCAATAACTGCTATCAGCAATCGGTTGCGATGTACAATGCCGAACAGGTCTACGAGCGGATTCGCCGCGAATACGCGGAATTGACCGGTCGGGATTACCCGGTGCTCGATCTCTACCGGATGGAAGATGCCGAGGTAGCGGTATTCCTCCTGAACTCAGCGGCGGAAATCATCAAAGACGTCGTCGATCAGCTCCGCGCGCAGGGCATCAAGGCCGGAGCGATATCCCCCAATATCATCCGCCCGTTCCCGCAAAAGGCGATTGCCGAAGCGTTAAAACACGTGAAGGCGCTTACGGTGGGCGATCGGGCCGATTCCTACGGCGGCCATGGCGGAAACATGGTCAACGAGATCAAGGCCGCCCTGTTCAGCCATCAAAATCGCAATACGCTGGTGATTAGCCGCATTTACGGATTGGGCGGGAAAGATTTCTACGCCGAAGACGGGCATCATCTGTTCCAGCTAGCCATCGACGCCATGAACAAGGGCGAGGTCGAAGTGCCCTTTGACTACTATGGACATTCGTCCGGCGATCCGGACAAAGCCCCGATGCGCGTACTGAATCCGATGAGGTATGAAGATTTGAAAACAGGGCTGATTACGGTTACACCCGACGAAGAACAGGTGGGCAAACTGAAAGTGCGCATGCCGCCATTGCGTTCGCTGACGAAAAAGCCGAAGCGAATCGCTCCGGGTCATGGCGCCTGTCCGGGCTGCGGGATATTCTCCGGGCTGGAAGTGTTTTTCAAAGGGATCGAAGGGGACATCGTCGCCCTGTTCCATACAGGCTGTGCAATGGTCGTCTCCACAGGCTATCCGTACTCGGCGCATAAAGCGACGTATATTCACAACCTGTTTCAAAACGGTCCGGCTACGCTGTCAGGCGTCGTCGAGATGTTTTGGCAGCGGAAGCGCAGAGGCGAGCTGGATCACCTGAATCTGCCGGATGACTTCACCTTTGTCATGATCACGGGCGACGGCGGGATGGACATCGGCATGGGCTCGGCAATCGGCGCTGCGCTGCGCAATCACAAAATGATCATCCTCGAATACGACAATGAAGGCTATATGAACACGGGGGCACAGCTCAGCTATTCGACGCCGCTGGGACACCGCACCTCCACGTCGAACGTCGGCTCGAGTCAAGGCGGCAAGCTGTTTCACCATAAGGATACGGCGCAAATAATGGCCGCAACGCACATTCCATACGTCTTTACCGGTTCGGAAGCATTCCCCCAGGATCTCGTCCGCAAAGCGGCGAAAGCGCAGTGGTACGCTCGGCACGAAGGTATGGTCTACGGAAAAATTCTCATCGCCTGCCCGCTCAATTGGCTGTCCGAGGATCAGCAAGGGTCAAATATAGTCGGGGCAGCCGTAGATTCCTGCTTCTTCCCGCTGTACGAAGTCGAGCGGGGAATCACGACGATTACGTACAACCCGGAAGAAAAGAACAAAAAGATCGCCATCGCCGATTGGCTGAAGACGATGGGCAAGACGAGGCATTTGCTGAAGCCGGAGTACGCCGAGTCGCTCCACCGCTTCGAGCATGAAGTGGAGCGGCGCTGGAATGTGCTCAAGGCGAAGCATGATAGCCCGTATTTGTGATTTGCCCAACCGAAAAGATGCGGTTATGCCCATGTGAAGTGTGGGCTAGTCGTACCTGATCGATGACAAGGCTCGATAAAAGAATATTTGTACGAGAGGAACGGGCATGATTGGTTCAATCGACCATCAAGCCCGTTGCATGTTTTTGAATAAACAGCTTCGGCTCCTGTACAGCGTAAAAAACTTCATGCGAACTTCATCGACCCAAATGTGCTGGTAAAGCGTGTACAGGCACATCTGCGGCGATCCGGGAAACGACGAGCGTCCTGCGAATGGGCGACATCAAAATCGACGTCGACAGCTATGAAGCGTATGAGGGAGACGTGAAGCTGCCGCTGACCCTGCGGGAATTCGAGCTGCTCAAATCCTTGCTGGAAAACAGGCGAAAGGTCTTGATACGCCAGCAGCTGCTGAATTCTGTGCGGGGGTACGACTTTTATGGCGATGAGCGGATTGTCGCCGTACCTATCAAAAATTCACGCAAAAAAATCGGAGCGAACGTCATTACCACGGAGAAGGGCGTCGGATACAAAATGGAACCGTCGAGCGCCGGAGCGTTAGGAGAGTGGGCAGCTTGTTCAGACAAAAAGGCATCGCGCTGAATCCCCGTTTCTTTTGCTCGATGCGGAAAACCGGTTTGAATTTCGGTTGTTATTCTAAAAAACCGACAAATCGGACGAAACCGGACCGCGACGGACGATAACGATCCAACCAACGCTCACGAGGCAGGAAAGATAAATCCGCTGTTCCTCAAGAAAGATATTTACAATGAATTCAATTTGTAAAATAATGAATACTATATTGTTTTCGTTACTCAATTTTATTCAGATGGGAGCTATCGTACATGGAGAGCACAATCAGAGTTGAAAAAAGACAGGATCTGAAACCAAAACCCGACCAAAGCAAACTGGGATTCGGCAAACATTTTACCGATCACATGTTCCTGATGGATTATACAGAAGGAAAGGGCTGGCACGACCCGCGAATCGTACCGTATGGACCGCTGAGCCTGGAGCCTTCTTCCATGGTGTTTCATTATGGCCAGGCTGTGTTTGAAGGGTTGAAAGCGTATAAAACAAAAGACAAAAAAGTCCTGTTGTTCCGTCCGAATAAAAACATGGAGCGCCTGAACATCTCCAACGAGCGATTGAGCATTCCAGCCATTGATGAAGCGTTTATGGTCGAGGCGATCAAGCGTTTGGTCAGTATCGATCGCGAGTGGATTCCGGAAGCGGAAGGCACGTCATTATACATCAGACCGTTTATTTTTGCTACGGAGCCATTCTTGGGCGTACACGCATCGCATCATTATATTTTCTGTATCATCCTGTCTCCGGTCGGCGCTTACTATGCGGAAGGCATCAAGCCTGTGCGGATCAATGTCGAGAGCAAATACGTGCGCGCTGTCCGCGGCGGCATGGGCTTCGCCAAGACTGCGGGCAACTACGCGGCCAGCTTGAAGGCACAAGCCGAGGCCGAGGAGAGCGGCTATTCGCAAGTGCTCTGGCTCGACGGCGTGGAGAAGAAAAACATCGAAGAAGTCGGCAGCATGAACGTGTTTTTCAAAGTGAACGGCGAAGTGCTGACCCCTGCGTTGAACGGCAGCATTCTCGACGGGGTAACGCGCAACTCGATCATTCATCTGCTGAAATCGTGGAACGTACCGGTCGTGGAGCGGACGGTTTCGATCGAAGAGCTGTATGAGGCTTCCCTCAACGGTACGCTGGAAGAAGCGTTCGGTACGGGTACGGCAGCGGTTATTTCGCCAGTCGGTGAACTGAACTGGGATGACAAAAAAATCGTCATCAACAACGGCGAAATCGGCGAGCTGTCGCAGAAGCTGTACGATACGATCACAGGCATCCAAAGCGGCAACCTGGAAGACAAGTTCGGCTGGACGGTAGAAGTGGAAAAATAGAGCCTCGCTTTAGTAAAGGACACGAAAACATAGTAAAACGATCTGTATTCCCGGTTTAATGGCAAACCAGTAACGTTATGAACGAATCCCCTTTCCGCTGACAGTGTGGAAGAGGAGACTGACCACCGTCAGTCCCTAGCCCATCGTAATCAACAGAGAGGGGATTTTTCATGTGGTTAATTCGGCAAGACAGAGGAGCCGAAGTACGAAGAGCTGGCAAGCAGCGAATCGCGCATGCTGCGCAGGGCGTTTTTTTGCTGTTCTGTCAATTGACTCCTGTCAGCAAACACGGAGTGATAGGCGTAAGAGAAAAGATGTCGATAATCGAGAAATGCGTCCATTTGCGAAAAACATTCGGTGCCCGTATGCTCCCGAGCATATCCATCCAAGAAATGCCCAGCGAACATTTTGGCAAAAGCCAATCGCTCTGCTTCATCCTTGACAGTTTGCGCAGCATGGTAAATGGAAACGGCAATATCATAAGCAAACCAATTGTACTCACTGTCGCCAAAGTCGATCAAGGTCACCTGATGATCCGTATAGAGAAGATTGTGGTGAGTCAGGTCGCCATGAATCAAGCCATAAACACCAGCGGTAGTGGGAAGCTTACTGAAATCGCTGTGGTGTTGCTGCAAGCGTTTCAGAATTTCAGGTTCCAGTGCGGAGAGGTGCCGCTCGCTGAACAAATCGTTCTCAAACCACTGCGGACGCCGGTGTTGTGCTGTGAATGCTTTTGCCAGAACATGCATTTTCCCCATGGCCGCCCCCCATTTGACAAACAGCTCCCGATTCCAAACGGTTTTATCGCTGGGGTCGATGTGAATTCCCGCTACTTTTTCATAAGCGACAATAAAGAATTCTTCGGTAATCCTGTTGATGCCGCTGCCTGCTGTTACGTGGTATGGCTTCACCACAGAGAGGCCGTTATCGTGTAAATAATCCAGCCACTCTATTTCGGAGCGGATCGCCTGTTCGCCATTCGCCGAGCTTTTTACAAATTTTATCACAAGCTTTTTCCCGCAGTCGATTTCATAAACATTTTGGCTATATCCTCCGAGCAGATTCGCTTTCGTTGCTGGACAACCGAGTTGCGCACATGCTTGGTGAAGTAAATTTGCTGTGATCACTGGTATTTCCCCTTTCTCGCGCGGATTTTTTGACGTTTGCGGCGAACCATGCGATTACAGGTGAGCCCGATACCGTTCACGGACGATTTCGAGATGATGCAGGCAGTGTCCGACTTGGGGCTTGCGAACGGTGCACGGTTAAGCACCTCCAGCGTTATTGGCAATCTTTTGCATCTATTCCTAATTGTATCAGGTTTTTTTGCCTGTGACGTGCGGCATTTTTGATCAAATGAGCATGTTCACGGATCTGCCAGCCACGATCTCAAGAACGGATGAGCATTCCCGTCTTTTGGGGCAGACGGGGTCGACAGGGAAAGCGGCAGCGTGCGGGATGCTTATTTGTCTTTGACACGATTTCTATTCATTGTGCAAGCGAGGAGGCGAGGGGCATTGCCAAGAAGAGAACACTTCGCAAGTGACAGCGTCCGAGGAAGTATTCAAGGCAGCTTCAGACGTGTGCTGGAGACAAGGTCGATCGTGTGCGGTCCATTTACCGAAGAATTTTGCTATAATAGATGAAAATGCAAGCAGCGTACAGAAAATAAGGGTGAGTGTGGTGGCATTTGGAATTACCCGAGAGGAATTATTGCAGTGGAAGGCTGCGGTGAGCAGAGGAGAGATTGCTTTTTTGACCCATTACTGGCTGGATTCGCGCTTTCCTGGGTACAAGACGGTCACAAAAGTGGGCTGCAACAATCTTGCGACACTCTCCGCCTGGTGCGAGGCGAATGGTCTGAATCCCCGCTACATCCATAATCGCCGGCCGTTTCCGCACTTTGATTTGGTCGGAGCCAAGCAAAAGGAAATCTTGCAAAAGGAAAACCAATGGGAGCAGATAACCCGGTTTGGACTATTGTGTCCGTAGGTGAAAGAGGGTCGGTTGGAGAGTATCAGCTAATCTGCCTGATGAAAGTGGGCTAGCTAACCCTAATGAACCCTTATGATACGGGCGGGTTAGCTAACGACTCTCCGCTCATTTTTTAAACGATAGCCCTTTGGCAGCCAGTGCGCTCGACAGCAGTTCGAGCGCCTTTGGCCCCATGCCGTGCAACTGCAGAATGTCTGCCTCACGAACATTGGCGAGCTGCTCCAATCGCTCGTATCCAGCTCCGGCGAGTGCCCGCCTTGCCGGCTTGGCCAAACCCGCCGGCAAGTCGCTTGCCCGGTTTGCTTCATCATTTATATCGGTCAACGCGCTTCCTCCTTTCTGATGACATGTAGATTGTCAATTCCGTAACTGCTGACAGTCTACAGTAATTATAACCTGTACGATTGCTGTCATTTCTTCTCAATTGCTCACGTTGAGCACGATGTAAACGACAGCTCCTTCCATAGACAGCGAACGTCGTCTCGGGAGTGGAGCGCAAGAGAGGTGTCCGATGCGAAAGCTGCAAATAGCGTTGATGATCTGCGCACTTGCCCTGGTCCTTTCGCCCTTTGTCTACGTACAGGCAAACAAATTCATCTACGCCAGCAAAGTCCGTCATTTCCTGTTAGATGAGCAGGGCTACAAACCGGAAGAAATCAAATCAGTTACGGGCGTATGGGGCATCAAATTGCCGCCGTTTTTTGTTGTGGTTGTGTTTGCCGATGAACCAGAAGTGGAGTACATATACTTTGCCCACAATAAGCTGATGCAGTTCGAGCACAGAATATCAGACGAAGGCAAAAAACGCGGCATTACCGAGATTAGCCCGTCTAAGCTCAAGCATTACGTGCCGATCGAATAGAACAGCGATGAACGCGTGAAGAAAGGGTGTCTTTTTTTGAGTAAAACACTAGTATTGGCCGAAAAGCCTTCCGTTGGCCGCGATATCGCAAAAGTATTGCAGTGCCAGCAAAAGGCAAACGGCTATTTTGAAGGCCCGTCCTACATCGTCACCTGGGCGTTGGGGCATTTGGTCACGTTGGCCGATCCGGAAGCGTATGGCAAGCAGTACAGCTCGTGGAAAATCGAGGATTTGCCGATCCTTCCGACCGCCATGCAGCTCGTCGTCATCAAAGAGAGCAGCAAGCAATTTCACACAGTGAAAAAACAGCTGAACCGTCCTGACGTGAAAGAGATCGTCATCGCGACGGATGCCGGTCGGGAAGGGGAGCTTGTCGCCAGATGGATTATCGAGATGGCGCATGTGAAAAAACCGATCAAGCGCTTGTGGATTTCATCGGTTACGGATAAAGCGATCAAAGACGGCTTTCGCAATTTGAAACCGGGTGCCCAGTATGAGCATCTGTATGCTTCTGCTGCGGCTCGGGCGGAAGCGGACTGGGTCGTCGGCATAAACGCAACGCGCGCCTTGACGTGCAAGAACAACGCCCAGCTCTCGGCCGGGCGCGTCCAGACACCGACACTGGCAATCATCGCCAGACGGGAAGAAGAGATTCGCAGGTTCACGCCCAAGCCCTACTACGGGATTACGGCGACGACAGCCAATCACATACGGCTGCAATGGCAGGAGCGGCAAACCAAGGACGTCAAAACCTTTTCCAAAGAAAAGTGCGACCAGATTCTCGCATCAATAAAAAACAAACAGGCGGAGATCATCGACGTCAGCAAAGCGCATAAGCAGCGGTTTGCCCCACAGCTGTACGATTTGACCGAATTGCAGCGGGATGCCAACAGGCTGTTCGGCTATTCGGCGAAAGAAACGCTGTCGATCATGCAGGGGCTGTACGAAAATCACAAGGTATTGACGTATCCGCGGACCGATTCGCGCTATTTATCGACAGACATCGTCGCGACACTGCCGGATCGGATCAAGGCAGTGCAGGTGAAGCCCTATACCCAGCTGGCGGCGAAACTACTGCGCAAGCCGATCAAAGCGACCAAAGCGTTCGTGGATAACAGCAAGGTGTCTGATCACCATGCGATCATTCCGACCGAACAGACAGTGTTTATGGGCGCATTGAGCGACAAGGAACGGAAAATCTTCGACTTGGTGGTCAAACGGTTTCTCGCTGTGCTCTACCCGCCGTTTGAATACGAGCAGACGACAATCAAAGCGCAGATCGGCGACGAGGTTTTTGTCGCCAGAGGGAAAATCGTCACTGCCCAAGGGTGGAAGGAAGTATACGACCAGGATGTAGACGACGAGGAAGACAGAGACGATGTCGCTGATCAACGCCTGCCCGACATCCAGAAAGGCGACAAGCTGACGATTGCCGCAGTCGCCCAGACGAAGGGCGAGACTAAACCGCCGGAGCCGTTCAACGAGGGCAGCTTGCTGTCCGCAATGGAAAACCCTGCGCGGTACATGGCTGAGGAAAGCAAGGACCTGATCAAGACGATTGGCGAGACAGGCGGACTCGGAACGGTAGCGACGCGGGCCGACATCATCGAAAAACTGTTCAACAGCTTCCTGATCGAAAAGCGGGGCAAAAGCATTTTCATCACGTCAAAAGGGAAGCAGCTGCTCGATCTGGTTCCGGAAGACTTGCGCTCACCGACGCTGACGGCGCAATGGGAGCAAAAACTTGCGGAGATCGCCAAAGGCAAGCTCAACAAGCAAGCGTTTATCAACGAGATGAAAGGTTATGCAAAGACAGTCGTCAGCGAGATCAAAAATACCGAGAAGAAATTCAAGCATGACAACCTGACGAGAAGCAAATGTCCGGAGTGCGGCAAATTCCTGCTTGAAGTCAATGGCAAAAAGGGCAAGATGCTCGTCTGCCAGGACCGGGAATGCGGCTATCGCAAGGGCGTTGCCAAGGTGACAAATGCTCGCTGTCCGAACTGCCACAAACGGCTGGAGCTGCGCGGCGAGGGCGAAGGGCAGATGTTCGCCTGCGCATGCGGCCACAGGGAAAAGCTGAGCGCTTTTCAGGAGAGACGGGAGCGGGAGAAGAGCAGCAAGCTGTCCAAAAACGAGGTGGCGCGTTATTTGCGCGCCCAGGATCAGCAGGGTGACGACAAGGTGAATACAGCACTACGCGATGCCCTCGCCAAGCTCAAGTTTGACGAATAGAGTAGCAGCGAAAAACAAGTAAAGGCCACAGAAGCATGGCCGTTTACTTGTTTTTTTGGTCGATAAGAATATATAAAAATTCCTGTCGCCATCCGATACATGAGAAGGTGTAATGCACAAGCTGGAGCGCGATCCTGAATTATTTTTGGTAACCGAGAGCGCTTCTCAGATCGTAGGTGTGGTGATGGGAAGATAAGCAGCTCGGGTTTAATTCTGACCCGTAGTCATATCATTTCTTCCACTTTTGGTCGACAAGGTTCGAGTTTGTCCCTATAATAGATGTGGAGAAAAACGCTGAAAAACGTTGGAGATGGTTATCATTATTTACGTTCTATCGTGTCTGGTTGCATTTCTAATCGTATATTTCTTGATCCCACCGCTTGGCAAGCTGGCGTTTCGGCTGCAATTTGTAGACAAACCGCGAAAAGACGTGGAGCGAAAAATACATCGGGAACCGATCCCGCTTACGGCCAGCTATGCGATTTTTGCCGGCTTCACCGTAGCCTATCTGTTCTTCTCAAAAGCAGTTACGCTTCAGTCGGCAGCGATTTTAACCGGCGGTTTGATGCTCCTGGTTATCGGGACGATTGACGACTGGTACAAGACACAGGGGAAGGATTTTCCCGCACTGCCCAAGCTGCTCGTTCAGGTTTCGGCTGCCGTTCTGGTCTACGCGTCGGGGATTGCCTTCACCGGATTTTACAACCCGCTGAGTGGCGAGTATGTACTGCTGCCGGTCTGGCTGCAATTTATCCTGACGATCCTGTGGATTTTCGGTGTGACGACGGTCATCAACTTTTCTGATGGAATGGATGGTTTGGCAGGAGGTCTCTCGGCCATCTCGGCCATTACGCTGTTTATCGTCGCCATTACCAAGGGACAGAGTAATTCGGCAATTATGGCGATTATCCTCGTCGGCGTGGCAATGGCGTATTTACGGTACAACAAGCCGCCGGCAAAGGTGTTTATGGGTGACGCCGGAGCGACGTTCATGGGCTTTATCCTCGGTGTGATCGCGCTGGATGGCGCGTTCAAGCAAGCGACGGTGCTGTCGCTGTTCATTCCGATACTGGCATTGGGCGTACCGATTTTCGATAACCTGTTTGTCGTTACCAAGCGGTTTTTGCAAGGGAAGCCGATCTACCAGGCAGATGCCAGCCAAGCCCACTACCGTTTGCTGCGCATGGGCTTGAATCCGAAGCAAGTCGTTACGTTCCTCTGCTTGCTCAGCGTCTGCTTCAGCCTGTCGTCGATCATTCTGCTGTTGCTGCAGGTATAGCAGTGAAATGAAGAAATGCCGTTGGATTTGAAATGAATCCATCGGCATTTTTTCAATACAGGGTTGTTTAGGAGTCATCTGCTTGTGACAGGTCAAAGAGGTAATCTACGTTATATTCACAACTTGAGGAACTGGAAGCAGCAGGGTCAGACGGTTTGACCGGGTGTGCAGCATAACCGCAAGCATTGAGCGTATAGCCGCGAAGCGGAAGTTGGTCGTTCGTTATTTCGTCGATCTCCTGTCCTTGAATGAGGTACTTTTTTTTGGACTTGATCGCATACGAAACGATCTCGCCATTGCTGGTCACACTGATTGTTTCGGCAGGAAATTCCCGATACAAGTGTTGGAGCGGAAGCGTATCCAGTACTTCGAAAAATCTCGCAGCCCCCAGCAGTCGGTTGAACTGCAGCCATTCGTTGCCAAGCTTGTGCTGACGGATTGTGTATTCGCTCGTTTCTGAAGAAAACTGTACGCGATAGCGAATGTATTCGTCATGGAGACGGGTGATAAGATCGTACGAGAGCCTGTTAATCTGCCCATCACTTCGGTATCGTACCCTGAAGTTTTCCAGCCGGGCATCCGGAGCGATGTTCAATTGATCCCGCATCGCCTGCCAATCGTATGTAAAATCGAGTTGGTACACGTTCGTACTCGACCCGGTGACTGTGCGGGGGAGTTCATAAAGAAACGTTTCCACGCGGGGGATGGAAAGTTGTATAATGGATAGGGCTAATCCAAGATAAACAGCATAATGCTTCACTTTTACATTGGTTGTCGGCCGGAATGACAGGAAAAACAGCATGCCGCCGAGCGGTAGATAGAAGCCGTTAAACTGTAGGGTCAAGGCACCCAAGAGAGTAAAACCGACCAGTTTGACGCCGAGATTAGCTTCAGTGACTTCGCGTTTTTTGCAAATCAAGGCGACCAGCGCTGCAACGACCAAAGCCAAGAAAACGACCAGTAGCAGATTGCTCATGTATTAGCACCTTCCAATGGCAATACATTTTGATGAAATATTAGATGGAATGAATCAATTTCATAATTGCTCTTCTTAAAAAAGCTTAGACTGCCCCTGCTAT
>CAMIVR010000110.1 GCA_946402065.1 uncultured Brevibacillus sp.
CGCCGGACGACTCATGATCTGTTCCTTAAATTACGGGCTTTCGAAATTTAGGTTTTATATATATAATCGCAAAATAAGCAGGTAACCCTAATCAGTCTGGCTACCTACATTTCATTCTTGATATAGTCGGCAAATTTACGAATCGTCTCTTCATTTCTCCGATAATAGGTCCATTGTCCAAAGCGTCTCGATTCCAACAGCCCGGCTTTCTTCATGGTCGTTAAATAACTGGAAATCACGGATTGCGCCAATCCCGTTTTTTCCTGGATGCTTCCTACACAAATCCCTCCTTTAAAGTCAGCGTCCGGTGGTAAATACAATTGCGGGCCAAAATTCTCATCCGGCTTCTTTAACCACTCCAAAATTTGCACACGGGTTTCATTGGACAAAGCTTTAAAGATCATCATAATATCCATGGATTTTATTGTATCTATTTTTCTGAATATGTCAATTTTCATATTTCCTGCTGCCGGCTCATCCTATCTCTCGCGCTTTTAGTGCGTTATCCCGCTTCAGTGCTTGGGGTTCGTTAGACTCATTGTAGTTTGGGAATTGATGGGATAAAATCGGAAAAAGAATCTCGGATAGAAACAACAAAACCGCTCTAAAGTTGGGAGGAGAAGAAAATCATGACGACGATGATCGACCGCTTTGCAGGTACCCTGCTAACGGATATTCCCTGGCAAAGACTGACGACGCCATACGGAAGAGGTAGCGACTTGCCGCGATTAATGGCTAACGGACAATATGACGAAATAGCGGGGCTGATCGAGCATCAAAGTACGCTTTGGCAAGTAACGCCGTGGGTACTGTCGTTGTTGCTGCGGACGTTGCAGACGAAGCGCCCGGAGGACGTTCCCCTTGCCGAGCTGGAACTATATTGTGCAGTTGCCGATTCACTCATCGGCAGAGATTTGGAGTCGCTTCCACATGTAGAACGCCCCGAGCTATTGTTGGACGAGCGCTATTTATGGCCGGTCGATGAAGAAGAGGACGAGCTCATGTGGGAAGAAGAAGAGCCGCCGGGCTACGCGGAACTGCCTTTTTCCAGCTATTACTACTATAGTGGCTTGCTGCTGAAAGAAGCAATCCCCGATTTTGAACGGTTGATAGGCGGAAATGCCGAACGATCGGCCCTGGCCGCGGAGCTATTGGAAACGTTGAAGTCGATTCGATTAGAAGCGTGAGCCATCATACTGACGCGCAATTCCGTATATCCTTCACCTGGCTCGCCGGGTCAAGATTCTTGATCATAAAGACAATTCGGACCTGTCGCGAATCAGTTCACAGACCAGAGAGGATCTGGAGCAGCTGAAGAAATACAAAAAAGCGCTGGATGCACTGCAAGCACTGGACAGCTAGAGGATCTGCCGAACAGGCCGCAAAATACATTTGAGGTATCCCTTACGTGTTTGCTTACTCGCTTCAGAATTCATAATAGGATGATCCGATTTGTACGATAATGGGTTTATTCCCGGCCTGACGGACATGGGCCGTTCGCGGTATCGGATCATTACTGAACTGGGCCAGATAGGCAAAATCCGGTCGGACGATCTGATCCGTCAAATAAGCTGAACGGGTCGCATCCGGCCCTCTTTCTCCATTGAGGGAATCGATGATATCTTGTGCCCCCGTAATTCCGATTCCATGGCCATAGTAAGCACCATTTCCCAGATACACAGCGTTTTCACCCCTCCATTCGGGCGTTTCAGGATTAAAATCAGGGTTATCGAAGTACAAGACATCTCCGGGCAGGACTACTGTTTGAGCAGTAGTTTGTGTGAGTAACTCCAGGTTTTTATCATGGCGCCAATCATATAACAAGATATCGGGAAACAGCCGGTTAAATGTTTGGTGGCCAAGGGTATGGATAAGCGCCCGATAATACACGATCACCATCGCAGATGAACACTCGAAGGCGTATTTTGAACCACTTCTAAAAATATCGAGGATGGCATCCGCTGGCTTTACTCCATCCCGAAGCTGAAAACCCCCATACCCTGTAAGATGCCAATACTCCTCATTACATCTCGATTCATCAAAGGACGCAAACGAGACACCGCTGCTATTGAGCGCTTTGGCCGATTCGATGATGTCATTTCTCAGCTTTAATTCAAACGTCAGTTGTTGAAGCGAATCGTACGAGAATGCGAATTGACTTCTCTCCATGCGCTCTACTATCCCCAGCTGTGTACTGTTCAAAGTCAACTCTCTCCTCAGTGTCGAGAAATCGATACTTGATCCTGAGATTTTGATCATGTCCCTCATTCCTTCGCTTTTACCGTTGAATAAGTATATGCGCGGAAATGAAACAATTGCCTGCAGTATTCGTGCAAAGCAAACAGTCGTCACGTAGTAATCACGCGACGACTGTAAAACTGCTTATTAGCGAGCTTCTGACTTCGTCGGCAGGGAGCTTCAAAAAGCTGCTTGCACAGAAAAACGGTATGTCTCATACGTGCTATTGCAAGGCTGGCCCTTGGACAATTCAAACGTACCTGTAGTCAAATTCATGATGATGGAGAATAACGTGCAATCGAGCATCGCTTCCGCTACGCCCGTCTCTACATCCCCATGACGGCATATTCCCTCCGGAAAGCAGACATGATCCCGACAGATGTCTTTCATGTACTCCGCGTCAATGCTGCCTTGTCGGGCTGCCAGCAATTTGACCGCTCGACCCATCCGCAAATACGTATCTGCTGCCCCCATCCTGACTGAATCCTCTACCTGGATACGAGAGCTGACAAAATGATTCGTATGGGCAATATAACCTTCCAGCGGATAGTGGACGTCATAGCTCGTCGGAGCAGCCTCTACCCCTACTGTCTCGCCCTCCTGGTGGGCAAGCAAATAATTCGCTGACGTCCCTCGCCGAAGTCTTGTAATTTGGCGGATGGCCTGGGGCAGCGTGCTGCTATTCAAAATTCCTCTCAAAATGACGTGAATCGGTACGCCAATCGACTTCTCCGACGTTCTGAGAAAATTCAAGCAAACCGCCAATCCATTCGCATTCATTCCGATTTTCCCGACAATTCCGGCTTCCGTAACCATGAGAATGGTCGGACGCGGTGGCTGCTCGATTTCTACCACCACCAGCCCATCCCCTACCAGATTGATCCAATCCCAATTCTGTCCGATAAGAGTCTCCTGACTTTTCGTAGCGGGTGGGACAGCAGCTATGCATGTACAACCATCTGCGTTTTGAGAAGAGTCGCCGAGATTGGTTATGATCTCACTCCGAACATTTAAAGCAACAATATCCAGCAAATCGAGACCTGCCCCTTCGCTGATCCCTTTGATTTCATCCATAATTTCTTGATCATACTGCTCGATCCAGGGGATGAATTGAGCTGCATACGCAGTCGCTTCTTTCCACTGAATTCCTGCACCTTCACGGAAGGCTCGTGCATAAGCGTGCAGATTGACCATGATTTGTTCCTTGGCAAGCTGACCAAATTGTCGGCCCCGTTCAAGTGCTGTGCCACGGATCCGAAAGACAGGAAATCCTTTCATCTGGAGAGGTTCCTCCTTCTATAAGCTTTTGACCGCCATTTTTAGCTGCATTCATTTTATGTCGCAATATAGACGCTAAATAAACCTTTTCGCTCACGTGGCTAATGCAGGTTTGGATGTCCCGGATCCCTGATTGAGATGCCGGGCGTCGGTCCTAGCTCAAATTTTCAGGATTGAGCGGTTCCAGTTCCGGCAGCACGAAGCGCCCATCTTTGCGAACCAGTTGATCGTCGAACCAGATTTCCCCTCCGCCGTACTCAGGCCGCTGGATCATGACCATATCCCAATGAACGGCGGACTCGTTCCCGTTAAAAGCGTTGTCATAGCATTGTCCCGGAGTGAAGTGGAAGCTGCCAGCAATTTTTTCATCGAACAATATATCTCGCATCGGCTCCCGAATGACCGGATTTACCCCCAGCGCAAACTCTCCAATATACCGTGCACCTTCATCCGTATCCAGGATGGCTGTAATTCGCTTGGTATCATTGGCTGTCGCATTCACAATCTTTCCGTTCACAAACTCCAATCGTACATTTTCAAACGTAAAACCCTGGTAAGGAGACGGCGTGTTAAACGTGATAACACCGTTCACCGAATCGCGAACCGGAGCCGTAAATACTTCTCCGTCGGGGATGTTCTTGTCTCCTGCACACGGAATTGCCGGGATTCCTTTGATCGAGAAGGTAAGCTCTGTGCCTGGTCCGATGATTTTCACCCGGTCTGTTCTCTCCATCAGTTCCTTTAACGGTATCATGGCCTTGGCCATTCTGGCGTAATCCATCGTGCAGACATCGAAGTAGAACTGTTCAAAAGCTTCTGTGCTCTTATTGGCCAACTGCGCCACAGCGGGATTTGGATAGCGCAGATAGACCCATTTTTTCTGGAGGCGAACCGTGCGCACCGGATTGTAAAGGGAAGCGGACAGCTTCATCTGCTCATCAGGAACATCGGACAGCTCGTTGATATTTTCTCCGCCATCGATGAGGATATATGCTTGCATCTTCTCCATCCGATAGAGGTCAATCTCTGCCCAAGTCTGAAACTGCTCGGGGGTCCCTTCCAGCAAAAGCTGGCGATGTATCGTGTAATCGCGCAAGTTAACAAATGCGTGCCCGCCTGCTTTATGAATCGCTTTCACAAGCTCCTTGATCAAAGGCGGGTCGATTTCAATCGCTTCAATCAGTACATTGTCGCCCGGCTGGACATGAGTAGAGTAGTTCACCAGCACATCCGCCAGTTTGGTAAGACGTGAGTCCAACATCGATTCCTGACACCTCACTATCCGTTTTTATTAGTTTTTTCCCCAATTGGGAACCTGCCTAAGCGGACTTTATCCCTACGGTACAAACTTCCCTACCATACCCTCTGTTGTTAGATACTTTTCGCCCTCCCTGCTCATAACCTTATCAAAAATAAACGTCGCTATAAGGGCGTTTTTTGAATAAAATTAGTTTATTGCAAATTAACCAAAAACTCAACATTGATTTTAAATTTCAGATCCATTGTCAAATATGGAGCCGACAAAGTATCCCGAATTGCCCCCGAAAATCAACATTGCGGCAGTAGGATGAGAAATTATTCATCATGCTCCTCAAAAAGCTCTCGGAGCACATTCTTTCTATTTTCGAGAAACTGCCTGGTTATGATGTAATGCATCGTTTCTTCATATCGAATTTCTGAAACAGGTTGAACGTCAAAATTAAGCAATTGAGCATTCGGATACCCAAGCAGGATTGGAGAATGCGTGGCAATAATAAACTGGGCTTCTTTCTCCAGGTCTTTGATGATCCGCAATAATCCCAGCTGTCTCGCTGGAGAAAGCGCCGCTTCAGGTTCATCAAGCAGATAAATTGCCTTTTTGCCGAACCGATTCTTGAACAGAGACAAAAATGCTTCTCCATGCGATTGTTTATGTAAGGAACGACCCCCGTAGAACCGTAAGCTTTCCGGTATGGTGTCCAGATGAGAGGCAAAATGATAGAACGTTTCCGCTCTCAGAAAAAAACCATTGGTAATCTTAGGCATCCAGGAAAGCCGTATATGTTCGCCCAAAACTGAATGTGCGGCATCTACTTCGTAACAGTTGTTCTTGCTCCCGCCAGCTGTGTTGAAACCACATTGATAGGCAATTGCTTCAAGAATGGTTGACTTCCCCGACCCGTTTTCTCCGACAAAGAACGTCACATTCGTCTCAAACTCAAGTGTATGCAAACACTTTATTGCTGGTATGGTAAAAGGATAAGAGTTGTTGTCGATATCAGCTTTTTTTAGAACCTCAAGGCTTCGCAAGAACATTCCATTCAACCCCAACGCTAATTTTAATTGTTAAAAGACCAAGAAAGCTATCCCTGGTTTTTTTCATACTGGCTCTAACAATCCCATTTCCAAACAAGCTGCAACGGATAGCGTTTTTCCATTTGACCCAAATTGAATCTGGATCTGTTCATCATTTACACGAACGATCGCTCCCGTTCCGAAAAACCTATGTCTAACCACTTTTCCAACTACCAGCTCCGACCTCTTGCTGATCGCATTCGGATTAAATGGTATCTCGGCCGTTCTCTGCGGTTTTCTGCTAGCTTGTCCCTTGCTATTGCCTTGTCCCGGCCTGTTTCGTGTCTCTGATGACTTCCTCGCATTTTCCCCCTGTTTTTCGGGCGGATGCATGATATTCCGCACCGCCGCTACAAATTGCGACTCTGCTACCTCTTCCCCGTCTCTTTTCCGATACACAATCAGTTCCAGGTGCTTTTTCGCCCGTGTCATTCCGACGTAAAACAGGCGGGTCGCCTCTTCTATTGGCTTTCCCTCCGCCGCCCCTGCTTTGTAATCTTCGGAAGAGGGAATGATTCCTTCGATCAGGTCAATCATATATACCCGCTCAAATTCCAAGCCCTTGGCACTATGAAACGTTGAGAACGTCACTACATTTTGACCTTTTCTGGATTTGGCCGTCTTTAACACAGATGCCAGATGCTTGAGCCGACCGGCGAATTCCTCCATCGTCTCTAAGCCGACAGCAATTTCCTCCAGCGTGTTGAGGATACCGAGCAAGTACTCTTTACGGAATCCGAGGCGTTCACACATCTTCTCAATCGCCTTTTCGTAGCCTAACTGATCCCGGATGGCTCGGATCGCATGCAGCGGTCGCATCCCACGCATTTGTTCGAATATCTCTTTGTTTGCCTTTACCTGTTTGACCTGATAATCGTGCAGCTGGACATATTTCAGCAAATTATCAAAGACGGATGCATTGTTATGGATTTCCTTTAATGCCGCCATCTGCTGTTTGCTTATGTACCCGTTACATTTCAGGTGGATTTTCTCCAGGATATCTGCTCGCTTATCGGTGAAAGTCATCCGCATGAAGTTCAGAATATCCTCAACGACCCAGTGCGTAAAGAAGCGATTGTCCGCATCCTTCATGTAAAAGGGAATGCCTGCACGGTCAAACTCGTTCATTAGTGCGATCGAAGACGAATTGTTTCGATACAGTACCGCTACTTCAGCGAGATTCTCGATCTTTTGAATTTCCTGCACCAAATACTTCGCCTGATAGATATAATCAGCAAAGCTCCTGATCTTGATCGGCTTGCCCGCTTGATTCTTGGTAAACATGTTCTTGTCGTATCGGTTTTTGTTTCGCTTGATAAACTGGTTTGCAACGTTCACGATATCCTTCGTTGACCGATAATTCTGCTCCATGAAGAGGGTGACTGCCTTTGGATACACTTGCTTAAAATTCAGAAGGTAGGACGGTTCCGCCCCCCGCCAGCTATAGATGCTTTGATCATCGTCAGCCACGACGCAAAGGTTTCCATGCCTCTGAACCAGTTTTTCGATAATGGCATGCTGCACCATTGACGTGTCCTGACTCTCGTCTGTCAACACATAGTCATACCGTTCTTGATACCGCTGAAGCAGTCCCCGATCCTTCTCCAAAACCTCATTGCCAATGGTCAGCATATCATCATAATCGAGCAGCAGCTTGCTGTGTCCCGATTGCTTAAACGTCTCGTATTCCCGCAATATCCGCTCAGCTTCAGGAACACTCACTTTGACCATTGACCATTTATCTGAAGGAATCATTTTATTCTTAATGAAGCTGATATAGGTCGTCAGCTCGTCCATTTGATCATCGGTCATATTCTCACCGGTAATTGACTTGAACACGTTTCGCAAAATGATCTTCTTGTGTAGCGACAGATTTTTCGTATCAACAGCATCTTGCTCTTCCAAGTCAAGCTCGCCTTCAATAATTTGGAATGCAGTCCCCGTTCTTCGAAAATGGTCTCTCATTACCTCATAAGCAAAGCTGTGTATCGTCGAGAAATCAACTGGCTGCAAATGAGGAAAGAACCGTTTAAATCGCTCCTTCATATCATTAGCCGATGCCCTGCTAAATGTAACCGCCTTAATCCTTTTAGGATCTATCCCCTTTTCCTCGATCAAATACCCAATCCGCATGATGATCGTCGTCGTTTTCCCCGATCCAGGCGATGCCAGCAGGAGTAAGGGACCTTTGGCGTGGAGGACTGCCTTTCTCTGCGTCTCATTTAGCCAGACACCGATCTCGTTCTTATGGCGTTCAAAAAAATCATGTCTTGCCTTCATTTCAGCTTTCCCCTATCATTTATCCGATCAACTTCTATGCTCCCATTATAGCATCGTCCATTAGGAAATGAAGTCAAATGGAACAAGACAAGAGGTTGACAATAGCCTGCAGACGATCCTGATACTTTTCCTACAATCCGGCGACTGAAGATATGAATGCAAGCACTAAAAACAAGTCTGTCAACAAATTCCCCAGACGAATTATGCTATACTCAGGGAAAAGAATGTGCAACATCCGAATTATATCGAAGTGAGTTGAAATGCCGTGAGTGAAAATGCCTATAAACAGCTGATTGCGATTCTGATGCCGGATGGACGATTCGAATTGGATTGGCAATCCGTTTGGGACGCCATTGACCCGCAAGTTCAGATGGTACAGGATGATATTTATGCCCGATTTACCAGAGGCGACCGGGATTTATTCTTCTCATTTGCCTTCCTCGAGCAACCGGACGAGTTGACGGAATCACTACGCTATCTGATCGAGATTGCCGCCGTTTTCCTGCGCAGGCTTGCGCTAAATCCTGATCTGGAATCGCTCCGGGAACGGGCGGCGGCAGAACTTGATGAAGATGTAACGGACGAGCTGCTGAATCGCGCACCCTATATGTATGGTCAGACATTTCTGAACCGGGAATGGATCGAGCAGGCATGGCACAACCTTCATGAAGCCTATGCCTGCCGGCTGCAAACCTGGGAAGGCAGCATCGAGCAATTGCTGTCGGCCAGCAACGCACATGTACAGTTCGTCGGCCGAGTATATTTCCACCTGGTTGAGAACAAGGAGACCGAAGAATATCCTTTCTCGTTCATGGCGACCTATGCCGCTGAGGGAGAAGCATCGGGCAAATCACGGCATCTGCCCTTGAAGAATGCACTGATGGAGTATGGCGACAACAGCGACAAGCTGTTGCAGCTATTGTCCACTGTACACAAGGCCGCATCAAGCAGCAGCCTGATTGCTGAACTGCTCGATTCGGGCGACATTTTCCATCCGATTGGCCTGTTGTCCGACGAAGCCTATACGTTTCTTACGGAAGTGTCGTTGTACGAACAAGCCGGCATCCTCTGCCGCATTCCGAAATGGTGGACGAGCAAATCCAGAGGTGTCAAGGTCAGTGTCAGCATCGGCGGCAAGGAGCCTGCCCAGCTGGGAGCGGACACATTGCTGAACTTCGACGCCAGCTTATGGCTCGGCGGGGATGCGATCTCGGAAGAGGAAGTACGACAACTGCTGTCGGAAGCCGAAGGGCTCGTATTCCTGAAGGGCAAGTGGGTGGAAGTGAACCACAAGCGCCTGCAGGAAGCGCTGGCCGCTTACGAGAATGCGCGGCAGATGCTCGGGAATGAACAATTGACAATTGCCGACGCGATACGGCTACAGTTGAACGCCTCGCAAGTCCTCGATATAGCCTCGGATTCGTCTGTGGAGCTTGAAGTCACACACGGCGAATGGTTGCATGCGGTGCAGAGCAAGCTTCTCAATCCGGACAAGCTGGAGCGGATCGCCTCACCCGGCAGCGATTTTCATGCCAGTCTGCGCTCCTATCAGGAACGCGGCCTCAGCTGGCTTCTCTATATGAAGACGTTGGGCATCGGCGCTTGCCTTGCCGACGATATGGGCTTGGGCAAGACGATCCAGATCATTGCCATGCTGAATGCGATCAGGTCCCAGCGGCGCGAACACGCTCTCCTCATTGTCCCGGCTTCGCTGATCGGCAACTGGATAAGCGAGCTCGGACGATTCGCGCCTTCCTTGAACTATTGCGTATGGCACCCGTCAGTAAACAGAGACCTTAGTGAGGCCGAGGACGGCGCAATGCTGGATACAGAAGGTTACGACCTGGTAGTCACCACCTATGGCATGCTGCTGAAATACGATTGGTTAAGTCAAGTGCATTGGGATACGCTTATTCTGGATGAAGCACAAGCGATCAAGAACCCCGGCACGAAACAGACCCAGGCTGTGAAGCGAATCAAGGCGGCCGCCAGAATCGCCATGACCGGCACCCCCGTCGAGAACCGTCTATCCGATCTATGGTCGCTGTTTGATTTTCTGAACAAGGGCATGCTCGGCACAGCGAAGGAATTCGCGGAATTATCCAAGCGTATGCGGGAACAGCCGAAGGGCTACCAGCGGTTGAAGCACGCTGTCGGCCCATTCATCCTCAGAAGATTGAAGACGGACAAGTCCATTATCGCGGATTTGCCAGACAAGATCGAGATGAAGACCTACTCCGCCTTAACCAAGAAGCAGGCCATCTTGTACAGCAAGCTTGTACAAGACCTGCAACAGAAGCTGGAATTTGCCGAAGAAGGCATCCAGCGGCGCGGACTTATTCTGTCTTCGCTTATGAAATTCAAGCAAATTTGCAATCACCCCGATCAGTACCTCGGGCAGGAAGTATTCAATCCCGAGGACAGCGGGAAATTCGCCCGATTGAAGGAAATATGCGAGACCATTCTGGAGAAGCGCGAGCGCGTGCTGGTTTTCACCCAATTCAAGGAAATGACGGAACCGCTGCGGACATTCCTCGAGCAAATCTTCCAGCACAAGGGCATGGTGCTTCATGGCGGGACGCCGGTTGCCCGGCGGCAGGAAATCGTTGCGGAATTCCAGGGGGAGCATTATGTGCCGTTCATGGTCCTGTCGATCAAGGCGGGAGGTGTCGGTCTAAATCTGACGAAGGCAAGTCATGTCGTCCACTTCGACCGTTGGTGGAATCCGGCGGTGGAGAACCAGGCTACGGACAGAGCGTTCCGTATCGGTCAGCAGAACAACGTGCTCGTGCATAAATTCGTCACGCAAGGAACGATCGAGGAGAAGATCGATCAGATTATCGAAGACAAGATCAAGCTGACGAAGGATATCGTGCCGGACCTGCAGGAGAGCTGGATTACGGAGATGGATAATGCGCAGTTGATCGAGCTGATGAAGCTATCCTCATGACGGTTGAAGAAAGGGTGGAAGAGTAAACATGGCATTTTACAGCGACTTCCCGGAATATGTGCCGGTAGCGGAACGGCGGAAGAAAGCGGAAAAGGCAATAGAAAAGCTGAAGAAGGGCACACCCGATATCGCCCCAATCCGCATCGAAGGAAGAACGATCGCCAAGACGTGGTGGGGCAAATCCTGGTGCAGCAATCTGGAACGCTATGCCGACTATGCCAACCGGATTGACCGCGGACGCAGCTATGTCCGCCATGGCGCCGTATTAGACCTGCGCTTAGCCGGAGGCAAGGTATCCGCGCTTGTGCAAGGCAGTGCATCCAAGCCTTACAGGGTGGAGGTAACCATCGCCCCGCTAGCCGAAGAGATCTGGCAGGAGATGGTGAAGTCTTGCACCGGGAAGCTTGCCTCCTTGCAGGAATTGGCGGCAGGCAAGCTGCCCAAGGCGTTGGCTGAGTTGTTCACGCTGAAGGGCGCGGGATTGTTCCCGTCGCCCAAGGAAATCCGATTCTCCTGCAGCTGCCCGGACGGCGCTCGGATGTGCAAGCATGTAGCTGCCGTACTTTACGGCATCGGTGCACGCTTGGACGAGGATTCGACCCTGTTCTTCACCATGCGCAACGTCAAGATGGGCGACCTGATTACGAGCTCCATTGCCGAGAAGTCCCGGGACATGATGGAGAAAGCCGGCAGTTCCGGCGCCGGTCGCAGGTCCCGCAGAGTCATGGCCGATGCAGACCTATCCAGCAAATTCGGCGTCGACATCGACACAGGCAGGAAGTAATGCGCATACGCGTTACTTCCCGCCCATCTCAACGCAACGTCTGCTATCGCCATTGGCTAAAGGGCAATGTTACCATTGTTTTTTAACACCCTGGACAGTTTAATCAGGCATGTCAATACTCAATGGGCATCTCTGCTGTTTCGTTTGTCAGATACGGTGGAACCAAGGGGGATCGTACCCCTGTCCACATCTGGTCAATTCCTTTCGTATGGCTCAAACAATTCAATGCAATTTCCTGCCGGATCATCAATCAGTATTTGCTTGCCGCCGTTTCCCTTGACGATGTCATTTCGAAATTGTACGTTTGCATTGCGAAGGTTACTGACGAGAGTGTCAAGGTCGTCAACGTGAATCTGAATTCGATTCCAGCCGCCCGGTTCGGGATTCTTCCCGTCAGGCATTGATTGTCCCGCTCCTCCAGCTCCCGGAGCATTTAGCAACAGACGCAGATCGCCACGCGAGAGCATTGCGAAGCCCGGTGCCGGATTCATCTCCACATTGAAACCGAGGTGGTTGGTGTAGAACGAAATTGCCGCTTTGACATCATCGACGATGTACCGTACATTCACTGTACCCATGTTCATCCTCCCTATGTTGTTTTCGAGCATCTGTCCTGCTCAGTCCAATTATCCTACAGACGGGATTTTATGTCCTCTCTTGTTTTGGATCATAACGATTGATTTTAAGAAGCTGTAGATTACAAGCACTGAGCAAAAATCAAGAGAAAAGCAATGCCCGTTATTCCATATAGTGCAATGATGATCGTTCGAAACCATTGCGTTCTTTTTACATCCACTTTTAAAACGAAGTTAAGCGATAATCCGGAAATCGTCAGGAATAAAAAGAACAGCATATAATCAAATAGACCAGGAGGCATTTTTTTCCTCCGTTCCTATTTAAAATTGCCCGGCTTCTATACGGAAGCTCAGCTCTGCGGGCTCCTTTTCATGCTTTCGTGAGGGCATGAGTCCGCCTCGCTATGGATATCGTTCCCCCAAACAGCATGATAGCCAGCACCGGATGTAGAGCAGATAAATATCCAATTCCAGACGGTAACTTGGCGCTGACCGCGATCAAAATGATGATGCCGATCAAGCCTGCACTACGCAGGCGAAGAGAAATCGGCAGCCGAGCGATGAAAGAAACGACGAGCATCAGGATCGGAACGATGATCAGCAGTCTGGCAAACCCTGAATGGCTGGCCCATTGGGCAGAACTCCAAAACAGTGCGAGACCGGCAAGAAACACCTGGACCAAAATACCAATCGCAAATATCCATGCCATTGCCTTAAACACCATACGCGCTCTAACGACGAGCGAAGAAAGATTGGGGATTTCCCCCCCGCTCTCCCCGACTTTAGGTTCACTCTGGTTTACGGATAGGTTGCTCATCTTTTAATCCTCCCTTTCGTTAAGCTCAATTGTTGCGGAATAGGCAGATAAACCCACCGCCACCTTAGCGCCCAGTTCCAGCAGCGCCTCTCGATCGTCATCGCACCCAATCCACAGCTCATACCTTCCACTTTCAACTTTATGTTTTCAATGAAACCCATCCCCCCGTTCAATTATGGTTCTTTCCTGATCTTCACGGCTGTTTCTGTCCTTTCACAGCCAGTTTACAAAACAAATGTCGAGAACTTATGCAGATCTTCATCTCTTTGCGTGGAATTCTTCAAGAACCTATTAAATCACGTTATAATTTTCAGTAAGCGGTATGTACTCGTAACGAAAGCAGACTACTACGGAAAGATGTGATGGGAATGGAAGCGAAATTGTTGCTTGTGGAGGACGAACCGGACATGCTTGAGGAGATGCACACCTATCTGCAGCGTGAAGGGTTTCAGGTATTGAGCGCCCGTACCGGCAAGGAAGCGCTCGCGATTGCCCGGTCTGAACGGCCCGATATTGTCGTGCTTGATTGGATGCTCCCTGAGAAAAGCGGCATCGACGTATGCCGTGAGATAACACAAACCTCGCATTGCGGCATTATTATGGTTACGGCCAGATCAGATGAATCGGATAAAATTGTCGGCCTGGAAATCGGCGCGGACGATTATTTGACGAAGCCGTTCAGCTTGCGCGAGCTCACTTCGCGTATTCGAGCTTTACTTCGCCGTTTGCGTGGCCCCGAAGACAAGTCGATGTTCTTGCAAAGAGACAACTTGATCATTTCCGAGGCCAAATGTCAGGTATTCAAAGACGGTCAGGAGATCCAACTGACACCGACGGAATTCAA
Source organism: uncultured Brevibacillus sp. (assembly GCA_946402065.1). Classification (GTDB taxonomy): domain Bacteria; phylum Bacillota; class Bacilli; order Brevibacillales; family Brevibacillaceae; genus Brevibacillus_D. The sequence goes on from CAMIVR010000110.1 coordinate 14,101, forward strand.
AATTTTGTACACGTTGGCTGCGCGTCCCGGAATCGTCTTCAGCCGCCTGCAATTATTAAAAGCCGCACTCGCGGACGAATATATGGGATATGAACGGACAATGGATTCGCATATCCGCAATCTCCGCCGCAAGCTGGAAGATGATACGGCAAACCCCCGGTATATTCAGACGGTATACGGCTTCGGGTATCGGTTCGGTGAACAATCATGACGTTAACGGTGCGCCAAAAAATATTTGTCTGCATGGGACTGCTCGTTCTTGTTATCGGCGGCTCACATGCCATAACCAATCAGGTTTATATGGGATCTTTGTTCGATCAATTTCGTAAGGAAGAAATCAATGCAGCTTTTTTGAACGCCTCGCCCGGGGATCAAGTCGAGATATTGAAAACGTACGTATTGGGCAAGATGGAGTTTTTTTGGTTGGGGAAATGGGTTTTTTTCTTAGCGACCGGCCTTTTCTTCAGTTTATGGATTTCAGGGGTACTGACGCTCCCGCTGCGAAAGCTCATTGCTGCTATCGAGCGGGTAGCACAAGGGGATCTGGAGGTGAACGTTCCTGTACAATCAAAAGACGAGTACGGTAAAGTAATCCAGACCTTCAACGATATGACGCTTCGCCTACGGGAAGCTGAGGACGCCCGCAGGCGGTTGGTGGCTGATGTCGCTCACGAGCTTCGTACTCCGCTGTCTATCATGCAGCTAAAATTGGAAAATGCTCAACAGGCTGGCCAATACGTCCCTCCGGAGATGCTGCTTAGACTTCACGACGAAGTGATTCGCTTGAGCCTGCTGGTGGAAGATCTTCATGTCTTGTCGTTGGCTGAGGCGGGCCGGTTGGCATTAGATCGCAAGCCGCTCGATCTGACGGCGAGACTTAAACAAATCGTGGAAGATGTGAAAATGGAGGCTGACGAGAACGGACTGGAAATCCACCTCTCTTCAAACACGGGACCAGTGACGGTGATGGCCGACCCGAGACGGATCACGCAGGTTTTCATCAATTTGTTGACGAATGCTATCCGTTACACACCGGAACACGGAAAGATTTCGGTTGAGATCGAAGACAAGGTCATGTTTCGGAATACGGTCTATGCACGTGTATCTGTAATAGACACGGGTATCGGGATTGCGGCGGAAGACCTTCCCCACCTGTTCGATCGTTTTTATCGCGTGGAAAAGGCTCGGTCGCGGCATACAGGCGGAACGGGGCTCGGATTGTCAATTGCCCATCATTTTGTCAGAGCCCACGGCGGATTCATCCATGTTGCGAGTCAGCCGAATCAAGGGACAATATTTACCGTTTACTTGCCTTTGGGCAATCATCCATGATAAAGATATTAGATAAACCTGGCGGGCGGCACGCAGGGATTCGTGGATTACCTTTAGTATAAGAGAATTTCATGTTAATCAACATGTTAGTTAAAGCTGTAGGTCGGTGGTTGTGATTCGATTTATCTCCTCTTTCACTAGTCAAATTGAGGATAGATCTCAACTGTGGAGAACAATAATCCAAGCACTGAAAAGAACTTAGTATACAGCTGTGAATGGTAAGCATTACTTAACGGAACTTCACATGTGTCGAGACGGTAACATTGCTTATTTGGTTTGTATTTCTCTTGGTGAGCTAAAGCCTTGATATGTAAGAATTTTCTCCATTCAAGTTTTGTTTTATTGGTTGCTGTTGATTTGATTCGGAAATGACACCTTTCATCCCTAATCTGTCCCTAACTGGGCAACCGTAATTTTTGAACACATCGACACTTTGAACCCCCTCATTCGGAGACGAGTCTCTTGATTCATTTGTATTATGTTCTTATAGAGATCAATTGGTACCAAAGGCGAGGTGTGACTACGATGCAATGGCAAGAAGTTCGGGATATTTTCCCTGATCAGTATGTCCTTCTCGAGTACAGAAAAAAATATAGAGTATGTCGATGAAGTTGCTTTCATTAAGGCTATTCAAGATCCTGATGAAGCAACCAGAGAACTTTTGAAATGTAAACATCAAAACATCGTTTATCATACAGGCCAGGAAAAGATCATGATTGAAATTAGAAAAAATGCTTTTTACAGGAGCAGGTAAGATGCAAATTGAATCGATTGACGATTTACTCCAAACGCCGCTCCTTACAGATCGATAATTTAGTGATTGATACTGGTGCACCACATTCGATTTTTGTCTTCGGTTATTGTGTCGCAGAACGGCATTAATTTTCAAAACGGAGATAAACTCGTACGGCGCTTTGGGGTTGGGTGAGACGAGTACTCATTCCGAAAACAGGTTGATCAAATCCAACTTGGTGATCTAATTCTGAATGATACCAGTCTTGATTTTGGCATTTTTCATGAAGATATTGATTATATTAGTGGGTTGATTGGGTTAGATCTATTAAAAAGTGGTGAAATGATTATTGACCTTCAGAAGATGGAGATGTATCCTTCCCAGCAACGGGAAACTTGAGAAAATGAATTGTTCAGTAAACTCATCTTACATTGCATCAAACCGCAGTTAATGAGGGAGTCCTTTCTTTCAAACTTCTTTCATATGCGTAAAAAGCCTCAGCCTTGTGAAAGGATGGGGGCTGCTTTACGCTTATGTATCTTTTATTTGGAGAATTACGTGATCGAACCGCCAATCTCTATACTGACAGGTAAGTTTCTATGATGTTAGTATTCCCAAGTTGCCCCAGTTTAAGAGGTTACACATTTTACAGACCCCCTCGAACCCCGGCTGAATGTCAGATGTTTATTTTGATTTTGTCAGGTACTTATTGTGAATGTCAAAGGTTTATTGCTTGGCTACAATTTTCGAACCATCAATATTACCGATTCCACATGCCCCGTCCACGGGATAATACCCGTTTATTTTACCTTCTGTTATACTGCCATAAAACCGCATTAAATTAATGTTTCTAGTGTTTGCATTGTAATTAATTATCCCGCAAAACAACGCTTTAACATCAAGTTTCACATCAATTTCACATCAATGGAGTGAGCGCTAGACTTGTTCCTTTTCTAGGAATTGGTCGCTTGCTCACTTCCAAGTATGCTATACTATCCATGCAATAGAATAGGCTTTATGGGCGGTCGGCTAACCTTCCAGAAGGGAGGTGATGCCTGTGGAGGTATTTCAAGCGTTACAACTGATGTTCCTATTCGGAATGTTCATTCTTGCGCTGTTGACTTACCTTAACAAAAAGAAATAGACCGCCCCCCGAACAAGGTAACGGTCTATTTCAGATCTGCTTTGTAAGCCTACCGCCCTTAAAAGCGGCTATTGCAAGGGAGTCGTGTTACAGCACGGCTCTCTTTGCATTTTACGTTATTTCTGACTCCAGTATACCACAAGGGTCGGAAAAATATAACCCCCGGGATAGTCGACCGTTATCTAAGAGCAGTCAAAGCGTCTATTCCTAGTAGAGCGATTCAAAAATACAGCAGCAAGCGAATAGGAGCTATTGAGTTGCCGATTCCATCCCATATTTCCAACGAAATGGAGTTGGATTAGCATTGACTTCTTTTAGATAAAGCTCAATACGTTCTTTCAACTCAGCTTTCGAGGCAACTCGAAGACCGCGAAGAAAACTGCGCGTCATCCTGGAAAAGAAGGTTTCAATGACATTCAGCCACGACCCATGCTTGGGGGTGAATACAAACTCGAATCGATTTGGCACGGTCTCCAAGTAAGCGCGTGTTTCTTTGGAGGTGTGAGCGGAATGGTTGTCGAGCACAACTTGAATGCGAAAGTCAGACGGATAGTGAGCGTCCAACATGCGCAGAAAATCGACGAACTCCTTGCTGCGATGGCGGTCGACCACGGATCCGAGCACTTCACCGCTCACTAAGTCAATCGCTGCCATGAGCGTCATCGTGCCGTGTCGAACGTATTCATAATCACGCGACCACGTCGAATGCTGGCCTGGTACAGGAGGCAAGTCGGGTGATGTCGTGCCAATGGCCTGAATCCCGGGTTTTTCGTCGTAGGAAACAACAGCATCACAGCTCATTTGAAACTCATCGTTGGCAATCTTCCATTCGACTTGTTGGTACACATGCAAAACCTGAGCTCGTTTGGCATCAAAGTCCGGATCACGCCGCTCCACATAGTAAGCGATCTTATGCGGCTTTAGCTCTTGAGCAGCGAGAAGTCGTGAAACGGTTCCTTTAGCCATTTGTGCCGCGCTCGGATGGCCTTGCTCCACCGCATGTTCTCTCACGTGCTGTGCAAGCAAATTCATCGTCCAAAGCTCGTACGAGTATCCAAGTTCTTTCGGTTTTTGGCAGGCGAGTGACACAATCCATGCTCTGGCTTCCGCCGTCAGTTCGACAGGACGTCCAGAACGCTTGAAATCTTCCAGTGCTTGGTGGATGCCGAACTGTAATGCTTTATTAATGCATTTGTCTACACTTGAAACGCTGAGTTGCATGAGTGCAGCGATAGCAGATGACTTCATTCCGTCGGCGTAGTGCAAGAGTACGTTTGCACGCTCCACCCGGCGAACCTGTTCCGTACGAGATTGGCTGAGTCGTTTCAAGAAGTTGCGATCCTCTTCACACAGCACTAAAGGGGTTTTCTTCAACCGTGGCATGGGACATCTCCGATCTATTTTGGATATCCCTATTATACCACATTTTTAATAGTTGAACTTATGAAACGAACTACTAGTGGACTTCCCATTCGTCTATCAGGAACCATGTCAAAAGAAGCAACCAATGTCAGTTGCTCTTTTTGACCTCATCGCTGCCAATCTAGCTCTCTTCTAGTTGAGCCAGGTCGGCTCAAGCTTCCAACATCAGAATTCAGCGATACTGTCACATCTCATTTTTGTATCATCAATACTTGGAACAATGAGGAATCATCCCTCTACCTCCTGTTTCATTTTTTGGGTGAAAACGGACCCAACTATCGAAAAATTTCCTCACTAACGCAAAGAAGCGGAAGTTCAAAACTCAGAATTGAGTTCTGTACTACCCCGCCCTTAATTAGAGAGTGTATTGATCTATTAGTGTTATTGCCAAGCTTGAATCCTAACTAATGTGGGATTATCTGGTAACCTGGTTATACAAACACCATTTCCAAGTCCTGCAAGGTCAACTGAACTGCCTAGCACAGATTTTAAAGAAGAATTTTTGGCATTAGTTCTAAAACAAATTGGTAAGCCGATATTATCAAGATAATTTTCATCATCTTGTGCAAAATCATCCGGAGATTGCGTGATAAACAGTACTGCCCCGCCCTTTGATCTACTTGTCCGTACTATATTTATTAAAGAAGGCTGCCCGAACCCAAGCACCTTTCTAGCCTCATCAATGACAACCATTAATCGTAATGCTCGGTTAAACTCATCGTCCAAGGCGGAATCCCGTAGACGAGCGAGGTATGAATCTATTGCATCTATAACGAGAAATACAACAAATCGCTGTGTCATCTCGTCCGCCTCATGAACATCAATGATCCAACTTCTTCTAAAAAATTCCTCAGGACTCATACTAGGTTCAAATAAATTATAATCACACATTTCTTTTAAAGTGGAAAAAACAATATCATCAGTCTTTTTGTTTTTCTCATTGTAAACTTCTTCCAAGGCGTCTCTAAGATTAGTGAGGGTAATTGGAGAATGCTTCCTTAGCGCCCGAATACCTGCTTCTCTAACCGCATCCGATTGCTTCCCACCCAATCTACTAGTGTTGGCCCGCATAAAAGAATCTCTAAATCTTCTGGCCGAATCGAGAATGGCATTGTTACTTTTCTCTTCTACATAAAGTACATCAAGCGGTACGGGTTCTGCGGGCACCTTAATGACTGTGGCACCTAATGTTCCTATCAAATCCGTATCGTTTGCTAAATCCCCCTTTCCCATGTCGAAAATAATAAATCCGCAATCATTCATAGCATTTTTAACTTGAATCAATTTCATAATTCAGAGTCCTACGGGCTCAAGGGTTTTTGTGCATAG
>CAMIVR010000111.1 GCA_946402065.1 uncultured Brevibacillus sp.
ATACCCGTTTTTTTAGGAAAAACCCGGCATTTTTCCATCGCGCATGTCGGTCTGATTCTTGGCGTCGGCAGCATCGCCTATCAAGTGGGCAGCTTACTGGGCGGGTTGGCGTCCGACCGCTGGGGCCGACGCAATGTCATGGTCGCTGGCTCACTTGCCCAGGCGACTGCCATGGCTGGCTATTATTTCAGTCACAGCTTTTGGCTGTTTCTGTTTTTTTCGATGATCAACGGTCTCGGCGTTGGCTTCCTCGCCCCGACATTGAAAGCCAAAATTGCCGACGAAGTAAATAGCGATGAGCGCACGACCGCTTTTTCCTGGCGCGGCATTGCCGCACATTTGGGGATCATTTTGGCCGGGATAACGATTACCCTCTCGTTCACCCGTAACAGCAGCCTGTTTTTATACGCAGCCGCTGGGTTTGTCGTACTGGCGCTGGCAATCCGCTTTTCGCTTCATCCTGACCGCTGTACAGGCGACCACTGTCCGCGAACGCCGCTGACGGAGTACAAGATGATCCTGTCTAACCGCACATTCCTCTGGTTCTCGGGCATCTCGCTGCTGATTTGGGCGCTGTATGCCGGGTTTTCCCTGCTGCTTCCGCTGCGCACAGAATACGTCCTGGGAAGCACGGCGTCCATCGGCCTGCTCTGGACGATCAACTCCACCTCGGTCGTGCTTCTGCAAGGCTTTGTCTCGCGCTATATTCTCGATCGCATCAATCCGTACGTGGCGCTCATGGCAGGTACGATGATGCTCGGGGCCGGATTGTTTTTCATGGGCTGGGCGACCCGCTTTCCTACGCTCAGCGCCTCCGCCGTCACGTTCATCATCGGGGAAATGCTGTTTTTGCCTGTACTCGACAGCCTCGTCGGAGGATATGCCCGCGATGAACAGCTCGGTGCCTATTTTGGCATCGCCAACTTTGTTTCCGGGATCGGGACTGCTATCGGGACGACACTGGGCGGGACGATGGTCGAGCGATTGGGTGGCGTGGGCAGCAAGCCGCCATGGATCGCGTACGGCTTTACCGCGATACTGTTCGTTTCCATCATTGGATTGTTCGCCTATTACACGCACACACAGACAAAAATGGTCCGACACGCTGCGGAACACCAGTCGCTTCTGAAACGGAAACAGTCGGCCAAATGACGATACTCCTTCTCTCCTGGCAGACAGCGAGAGTTTTTTGTCATTCATTGACGAAACATTTGGTTTTTTTGCAAAAACTTCTTTTACAAGAGGTGAGAGGAATGTTAATATTTTCTATGTACAGACAGGCTATCCTGACAACTTCATACGTGCAAAGGGGGGTAAAGCAATGCCACTGAGACCGACAAGAAGTCAGGCTTATCCGCTATTTATCATTTTACTCCCGATTCTGTTCACACTGATTGTCATCATTGGTTATTCCGAAGCAAAGCAGCAGTACTATGCAGCCGGCATCCGCAATCTGGACAAGCAAATGAATACGATTACTCGCCTGATTACGCTGTATCAGGAACAGCTCAAGGAAAATCATCTCAGTGTTGCCGAGGCCCAAAACAAAATCAAGGAACTGCTCTCAGGGCCACTGCGAGCAGATGGAACTCGCGATCTTTCGCGCAGCGACTTGACCCTGGGCGTAGATGACTACTTGCTCATTCTCGATTCAAAGGGCAATATGATCATGCACCCCCAATTGGAAGGAAAAAATCTGTATAATTATCGAAATTCGGAGGGGCGCTTCATCTTTCAGGAAATTATTGGAAAGCCTCGCAACATCTTGGTCTACGACTGGCAAAATCCGACAGATTCCTCTCCCCGCACACAGATCTCAGTCATGCAATACTTCCCCGCCTGGGATTGGTATATCGGCATATCCACGTATGAGGACAACTTCTACAACTTGTTTAGCAAAGTGAAATACTTGCTGAGCTTTCTCGTCATCGGCAGCTACATCATCACTGTAATCCTGTTTTACCTGGCCCGCCGCAAAGAACGCGCACTGAAGCACTCAACCATTGTCAGCGAGCAGCTCGCCCAAACCAATCAGAGCATCCTCATGACACTGGCTGTCGCTCTGGAGGAGCGTGACGCTTACACCTCCGGCCATTCACAGCGGGTTGCACATTACATGCGGATTATCGCGAGCCAGATCGGGTTCTCGCCGGACATGCTGGAGGCGATATACACAGGCGGCCTCTTGCACGACATCGGCAAAATCGGAATCGAAGACCGTATTTTACGGAAACAGTCGCGCCTTACAGACGAGGAGTACACCATTATCAAAACCCATCCGCTGCGCGGCGAGGCCCTGCTGCGAAAGCTCTACGCAGATGTCAGCAAACAGTACCTGCCGAAAATCGACTCCATCCTGACGATCACCCGGTCCCATCATGAACGCTATGACGGATTCGGCTATCCAGACAGGCTCAAAGGTCAAGACATTCCACTCATTGCCCGGATTGCTGCAGTAGCTGATTCCTTTGATGCGATGACCTCCAATCGCGCGTATCGCAATGGCATGTCCTTTTCGACCGCTTGCGATGAGATTAGCAAGCACAGTGGAACACAATTTTGCCCAACCGTTGTCCAGGCTTTTTTTCAAAGCATCACGGAAGAAGTTTTTTACCACGCCCATCAGATTACACCCCCAGATGAACTGCTGTTCGACAAAATCGAAAAAAGCTCGCTCGAACAAGAAATGGCCAAGCCCATTGCAAGCCATTTGTAGGAAGATTCTCAACATTGGGTGCGCGACAGACCGGGTGAGGTGGATACACCGTTAAAAGGACAGCTTGGTCAGCTGTCCTTTTTATAAAGGTACAGGAAAAACGATGGGTTTGGCTGCTGGACGGAACGAAAAGCCTGGTATTCTCACGTTGCTTTGCGTTTCTAAATCGTGCTGCCAAAAAGTACGTGATCCTGTCCCAACGGGTCGCTAGTTAACTGTATACGGCAGACTACGCTCCTGACACTTGGCAAAAAACAACTCTTCTTCTTCCGGCAACAGGTAGATCGCCAGGTACTGATTGAAATAGAAGACAATCCTGACCTGTTCGCCCTGGTAAAGCCGGTAATGCGGGAGGGAGGATAGGTCGAGCAATTGATAGAAAAACGCATACCGCTCATCTGTGAGTGGCGCCGTGAAGCTGCGACTGACGACGATGTCACCGCTGCGATTTTCTTTCGTGTTCACCTTCGTCGCTCCGAGAATGCGGAGGGTCTCCCCTGCTTTCCTGCCCAGCTTTTCAATCAGCATCGCGTCATTGTACTCGACTTCGAGCTTGTTTAACCGCTCCCCGAAGGTGTCGAGCATCGCCATCAGGATTTTGCGGACGACGAGGTTTGACGGGGCAAACTTGTTGTCGTAAAAATTGTACTCGAGGATCACATGCTGCCCCTGAATGTGGCGGTAAAAGAGGACGGCATTCATCGCGACTTGATCATTTCCAGCGCCGCATGATCCAGCTGTTTCACTGCGGCGAAGAGCAAGCGCTTGGCCGCTTCGTAGTCGTCCTGGTGAATGATGCTGGCGTGACTGTGGATGTACCGGGCTGGAATGCCGATAACGGTTGACGGTACTCCTTTGCCGTGGAGATGTACGCCAGCAGCATCGGTACCGCCCTTGGAGACAAAGATTTGATGCGGGATGTTTTCCCGCTCGCAAATGTCAATGAGGAAGTCGCGCAATCCCGGCATGACGATCAACGTCGGATCGTATATGCGGATCAGTACGCCTCCGCCCAGTTTGCCCATTCCGTCATTCACCCCGGGAATGTCTCCGGCCGCACTGGCGTCGAGCGCGAAAAAGAGATCGGGATCGATCAGATTGGCAGCAGTAGCCGAACCGCGAGTACCAGACAGTTCTTCCTGAACAGTGGCACCGGAATAGATCACGTTCGGATGGTCGGGGTTTTTACTCAATTCCTTGAGCAGTTCGATCGCCAGGCTGCAGCCATAGCGGTTATCCCATGCCTTTGCCATCAGCTTCCGCTCGCTAGCCATCTGAGTAAACGGACAGACCGGCACGATTGGCTGGCCGGGACGGATGCCGATTTTTTCTGCCTCTTCTTTCGTGTCTGCGCCAATATCGATGTACATGTTCTTAATCTCCATCGGCCGGTTGCGCACTTCCTCCGACAGCACGTGCGGGGGAATGGAGCTGATGACGCCTTCGATCGGCCCATTGTCGGTAATGACCTGCACACGTTGCGCGAGCAGCACCTGTCCCCACCAGCCGCCAAGTGTCTGGAAGGAGAGAAAGCCCTTGTCGGAAATCTTGGTCACCATGAACCCGACTTCGTCCATGTGCCCTGCCACCATCACCCGTGGTCCCTGTTCATCACCGCGTTTCACGGCAAAAATACTCCCCAGGTTGTCCGTGATGATTTCCGGCGAGTACTGCGTCATATACTCGCGCATGATCTTTCGCACCGGTCCCTCGAATCCCGATGGACCTGGAGCCTCTGTAAGCCTTTTCCACAACTCCATTTGAAACGAATCTGCCACAGTATGACCTCCCTATCGCTTTATGCTATGTATGCCCCGGGCAATCGCGGATAAAACAAATCCTCCTTTATTATCGTTGAGACTCACGCTGATTTCAACTGCACGCCGACTGAAAAAGTGCAAAGTCTCCCGCCCTCATCGCTGCCAGAGTGCTTTCCAGGCAAATTTTCTATCGACCGCCAAACCTGCATGCGGCTATACTTTGTAGGAAGGGAGTAAGCACGTGATGGTAGTCAAGCAATTAAAACTTGTCGAGAAAAAAGATTTGCAGAAGTTGAAGCAAGCTGCCGGAATATCGCGTCATGGACTCGCAGCAACGACAAAATAGATAAAAAAAGGAAAAACAGTACAACTTGGATATACTAGGACTACCTGGTCACATGTTCGGCTTTAAAGACCGCTACATTTTGCACAAACAACCTCCGGAGCAATTGTTGAAGCGATTGTTTCCCGGGGAATATCCTGTTGTGAGCTGAAAAGGACTGAATGAAATGACCCAGCAGTATGATGTACTTGTCATAGGCGGCGGGCCAGCCGGTTTGATGGCGGCGATTGCTGCATCGGCAGAAGGCGCTCGCGTCTGCCTGCTAGAAAAAGGCAACAAATTGGGAAGAAAATTAATTATTTCTGGCGGAGGGCGCTGCAACGTCACCAATGCCAAGGAATTGGACGAGCTAATCAAGCAAATGCCGGGTAACGGTCGGTTTATGCACAGCTCGTTTGCTCAATTCAGCAATCAGGATATCATCCAATTTTTTACCGATTTGGGCGTTGCTTTAAAGGAAGAGGATCGCGGCAGGATGTTTCCTGTCAGTGACAAAGCAGTATCGGTAGCCAACGCGCTCATTGCCAAACTGAAGCAGCAAGGTGGCGAGATTCGCCTGAACAGCCCTGTGGAAGCTCTGCTCTCGGACGCTGATGTCTGTCGGGGAGTTCGCTTGCGCTCAGGCGATGAATTGTTCGCCCCCTGCGTCATCGTCGCTGTCGGCGGCTGCTCGGTTCCGCAAACCGGATCGACAGGCGATGGACATCGCTTTGCCCGTGCCGTCGGCCATACGATTACCGAGCTGTATCCGACGGAGGTTCCTCTCGTTGCCAGCGATCCGTTCATTCGCGACAAACGATTGCAGGGTCTTTCCTTGCGCAATATCGAAATGACGCTGTTCGATCCGAAGCAGAAAAAAGTGTCCGTCCAGGAAGGCGACATGATTTTTACCCATTTCGGCGTCTCTGGCCCGGCCGCGCTGCGCATGGGCCATTACGTCTCAGTGTCCAAGCGAAAGTTCGGCAATGTCCCGCTTCGTTTGCAGATCGATTTGATGCCGGAGCGAAGACAAGAGGAGGTATTTGCGGAAAGCTGGGCTCTTCTCGGCGAGCAGCCAAAAAAAGCGGTCAAAAATGTGCTCAAAGGATACCTGCCGGAACGGCTGATCCCGCTGCTCCTCGAATTGGCCGGGATTGCAGAAGAAACGACAGCGAGCAATATGTCGAAGACGAGCTGGCAGCAGTTCGCGTCCTACGTCAAAGGGCTGCCGCTGACGATAACGGGCACGCTTTCGCTCGAAGAAGCCTTTATCACGGGCGGGGGCGTCAGTGTCAAGGAGATTGACCCGCGGACCATGCAGTCGAAGCTGGTCAACGGACTGTTTTTTGCCGGGGAAGTCATGGATGTTCATGCACATACCGGCGGGTATAACATTACGATTGCCTTTTCTTCGGGCTTTGTCGCGGGGACACACGGAGCGCGCCAGACGATCGGTCAGCGGCTTGATGTATAGACGAGACGAGGCCTTTCCCCTCCTTACCTGATCGTGTGCACACAGCAAAGCCTTTCCCAATCAAACGGGAAAGGCTTATTGCTTTACTGCATGGTAGCTTTATAGAGCAACGCGATCCCTGCCATGACAAATGCGAAGCCAAGCAGGAAAAACGTATTGGCACGTTGCTTGATTCGGTTCTGATCGCCGCGAAAAAAAGCGGATAAACGCGACTGCCAGCGCCTTGTACGGGGTTGCCACATGATAATAGCTCCGCAAATAATCAGGAACAGCGGCAGGAAGACGGCCATTAGCTGCCGATTCCTTTCTTTTTGCGGCGGAGCACCCACCGGCTCTCTGCCTCCTCTTCTTCTTCCACCGTATTCTCTACTGTGTAGCGGGCTTCTTCAGCAAGGCGCAGCGCTTCGGCAAAAGCCAACTCGCGGAACGACTGCTCCGCTTTCGTCAGCAAGTCGTTGACGAGCCGGTTTTGCCGGCGATAACGGTTGGTGTATTGAATCGCTCCCTCCGCCAGCTGGCATTGGGTAATCGTCCGTTCGGTCAGCAGCTCCGTCTCCTGTAATAGCTCATTGGCTTCATTCACAAGCACTGCCACCTCGTGAACGGAATACCGGGGCTGCTCCATCATCAGTTTGATTTGCCCCAGCACGGAAACAACCTGGTCAAAATGATATTTCAATTGCTCGGGCGTTCCCGGCAAGTAGCTTCGCTTGATTTGCTGGCGAATTCGCACGAGGGCTCCTGAGATTCGCTCCAGCTCATCGAGAATGTCGTCCTCTGTCTCAATCACCAGATGATCCGGTTCGTACTCTTCTTCTTCCTCTTGCACGAAACGCTCATTGAACGGTTTCGGTATTACCAGCTCATACTCGATGGGCTCGGCTTCCGGCTCGCTGGGAACAGGCGATTGAGCCTCTGCGTCGTTTTTCAACAGCGCCTTGCGCTCCAATGCCCAATCCGGTTTGTCGCTCGCTGCTCCCGGGGTACGCTCGTACGTTGACCGTCCGGAAGCCGCTAACGGCTCGTGCTTGTCATCAGCCGGTTCAACAGCTTTCCGGACAGGCTGCTCTTCCTGGTCAAAGTGCAGAGCATCCAGCGCCTGCATATCCAGCAAAGCTTGCGGATCGTATTCCAGCACATTCGGTTTTCCCGTTTCTCCTGCCATCGCGATGTCCGATTCCAGCGACAGTGCGACGGCGTCATCGACGATCAGCCTGGCCGAAGGTGCCGCTGCTGCTTCCTGCTTGGCGGCTGCAGCCTGGCGTTCGGTTCGAACAGATTGCTCGGCGCTTTGATAGGTGCGCTCCAGCAGCCCTTCAAAACTTCCGGCGGCCGTTCTGGCCAGATTGATATTGCCATCCTCCAACGCTTCTTTCGCTTGCTTCAGCAATTCTGTGGCTTTCCGCAGGGTAGCATCCAGATCGAGTCCGTCACCGAGTGAGCCTGAGAGGCCCGCTTCGAATTGACTCAATACTTCGGGCAGTTCTTTCGTCACTTTTACGACCAGAGCCGGGATCATTTCGATAGTGGCAGCCAGCCCGTTCAACGTTTGCTGGGCCTGCATCGTTTTATCGCTCGCCTTGACGTCGTCGCCTGACGCCAGCGCTGCTTTAACCTCTGCTCGCTTCAACTCGACGTCGTCCAGCGCAACCTTCAACTCGTGAAAGGATAGGCCGTATTCGAGGCGCAAATTCGTCAGCTTGCGCTCCACGGTTTCCACCTGCTTGCCCAGCTCCGGCAAGACCAGCTTGTTTTCCTTTTTCGCCTTGACGACCTTGGTTGTATCCGCCTTCAGCTCTTCCAGCTCTTTTTCAATTGCAGCCAGGTTCTCGTTGCATTCCGTAACCAGCTCTTTGGCTAGCGAAAAGCGGAACCGATCACATGCTTCTTCCGCTTCGATAATCATCATTTCCACGTCAAGAATCCGGACCTGCAGCAGATTTTCCTTGCGATTGGCCAGATTTACGTACCACTCCTCGGTCATTCCGGTCGCTCGCCGCATCGGCTTTTCCACTTCGATCATGTGAATCTTCTCAACCAGCTCGTCCTTCCAATCCTCGGTCTCATCCAGATCCCCGAAGATGCTGCGGCGGCGGACAAACGAGTAGAGAAACGTCATCAGCAGGGCGAAAAAGACCAGTCCGATCAAGTAGAGCCACCACGGCAGGTCAAGGAAGAAGCTTTTCTCTTTCGTTTTATCGGCAGCTTTTGCCTGTTTTTCCTCCTGCCCCTTCGCCGCTTCTGCCGCAGCAGCAGCATTTTGCTCCTTGATTCGGTCGAATTCATTGTTCACTTCCGAAATAAACAGGGCAATGCCGTCCAAATACTGCTTCTGATTGCGAAACGGTTCGTAGTACGAGGTGATTTTATCGTGGAGCATTTCCATTTTTGCGCCTTTTTCCTGCAGGGCTTTTCCCGGATAGACTCCTAACTGCTGAGTATTGATGTCGAGGATAATCATCATCGCATTGTCTTCGAGGTTGTAGCTGTCGTATACCAGCTTGGCGTATTCGTCCGGGCTGGCCGCTTCCGGCTGCGTGCCTTCAACGACGACGACTTTATATGTATCGGGGAACTTCTTGATCGCTTCGGTAAACTTCGTGCGATCCTTTTTCTGTGTATAGTTGTCAGCATCCTGAACAACATCATTTGTTTTATTGGGAAATGGGGCAGCCATGACTGTGCCGGAAAAACAGAAAAAGCCTGCCAGGCACAAGATTGCCAGTTTCTTGTAACATTTCATCTATTTACATCCCCTTTGAGAGGTTATTAGCGATAGCTACCTTGCGTCAGGTAACAGCAAAACGCGCAACAATTGCGTAGTCGAGTCGATCAGCCACTCGCAAAACTCGTCGGAGAGCGGCTCCAAATAGTAGACTTCACGCACTGACTGCGGATTCAGGTAAGGATAAATTAATAAGCTGGACATCGCCAGCAATACAGCATCAACCGAAACGGGGGCAAACTCGCCTGCAGCAATCCCGTCCTCTATCACACTCGCAAAGATGTGCTTCCAGCGCTGGCTATAGAGCGTCATCACTTCCCGGGCAAGGATGGATTCGACGCTTAATTCGCGCTGTATCAGCCTCGTCGTGGAGGCATGATCGCGTTGAAAAACAGTATACAGCGAAACATTGCGGACGAGACGCTCAAAGGCCGACAGTGTCGATTCCCCTTCTTCCTGTTCAGCCAATAGACGAAAAAACGTATCGAAATAAGAGGTGATGAGAACTTCAAGCACTCCCTGCTTGCCTTGAAAGTGATAAGAAATCAGCGCGACATTCACATTGGCTTCCTGGGCGATTTGGCGCACGGATGTGCCGTTATACCCTTGTCCATCAAACAGCTTGGCCGCCGCAGACAAAATCCGCAGCTTTGTTTGGTCAACCGATTTATCGAAGGCGTTCTCTTCTGCCAAAATTGTCCCTCCTTGGAAACGTTTCGGACGTGAGAGGGCAATATCTTTTTCATTATAGTATAGATTTTCCCGCAAAAAAAGCGGTCTGTGTCGTTTATTCGGCATTTTTATTCGGCAACAGCCAGCCGGTGACGCGGGTAGACAAAATGCGCTATAAAAAAGACGTACAAATCCGACATATGGTTACACTGTATTATCTATGAAAAATTCAGGAATCTGTCAAACGATCTGTCACAGCTTTGTTGCGCGTCCAAAAAAACATGCAGCCGATATGTAAAATGCGGCTGCATGTCTGATTTTTATGGAGTTGGTTCCGGGAGCGTGTAGGAATGACCGTAATTTTGCAAGTGCGTCACGATTTGCGATTGCTCGTTCACCCGCTTGCCATCCAGATTATACGCAGAACGGATGGTCATCTCCGAGCTCGATGGCAGCATGCTCATTTGATTGTAGGTAATCGTATAGTACGCCTCTATGGTCATGGTCCGCAATATCTCGTTAATTTTCCGCTCTGTCGTCGCCGCGTTCCCAGATTGCGCATGGACTCCGGAAGGGGCGTGGCGCCAATTTCCATCCGAGAGTCGCAGGGCGCCTTTCAGTTTGGCGGCAAACGTCGACGTCGTCTTCGCCTGGACCTGCTGCTTCATCTGATCACCCAGCCAGGCCTTCAGCTTGACCGGATCGAGCGTAACCTTCAGCTGCTTCGTGTTATCCGTGCGGTTTTTGTCTCCGACTTCCACGATGCTGCTGCGCAGCTCATCCATCTGGGCGAAATTAAACTCCGGATGCCAGTTGGCAAACTCCTGCTGGATGGATACATCCTGGCCATCTACCGGCTTCCACGCATCGTCTTTGTGCATTTTTGCGAACAATCGCTGATTTTTGCTAACGAGAGACAGCGTATTTACATTTTGTTGATCAGGGAATGAAAGCTTTACCTGCATAAAGACGTCCTGATTTTGCTTTTGCCCGAAAAAATTCACGTAGTTCGCATTTGCCGAGCTGTCTGTGAGCAGCTTGGTCTGGCCGTGAAACGAATAGCTGTTTTGGGCCATAAACCGATCTCGCACAGTGGCGTAATCACTTGCCGCATCCTGCTTGATGCGCTGTTGCTGGCAGCCGACTATCAAGGTCAGCAGCAAACCGATGAGTAAAGTCATGCGCAACTGGTTCATACAAAAAACCCTCCTCTTCCCGGTTAGGTTTTCCCGGAAAGAAAGGGCTTATGCGGAAGGAAAGAAAGACTAGAGCGAGTAATAATACACGCCGTCCCGCTGTTTGATTTCGATTTGGTGCAAAATCGTCAACAGATCGATGTGCCCCAACGTCTCTGAAATAGTTAACGGCAGTTCCTTCTGGTATTTCGTCGGAAACAGCAGCGTATTCAGCTCATACGCAGTCTTTTCCCCATCGTGCAGCAGCCGGCGCAACGTGTCCGTACGCTCCCAGTTGCGCTGGAGGCGATAGGCGATCAGCTCGCGGTGATTCGTCACGATCTCGCCGTGACCTGAGTACACGGCCTCAATGTCCATGTCCATGCACATCTCCAGAGCGGTGCGATACTGCACCAGCGTCAGCGCTCGCGAGCGGGAATGATCGCGCGGCGGCTCGATGAACGCATTCGACGAGACGTGCTTGATGATGTGATCACCAGCTATCATGACGCGATCCCTGGCCCGGTACAGGGACAATTGACTCTGCGAATGCCCCGGTGTGTACAATACCTGCCATTCCGGCAAGCCCGGCAGAAACTGCTCATGCTTCAAATGGATGTCGATGCTGCTTTTTTGCGAAAACCTCATTACCCGCTGGTGGAATTTCGTTATGACAGAGAGCTTTTCTTGCGGGACGCCGCTCTCTTGGTACAGTTCGAAAAAGAACCGGTCATGGAAATCCATGAACTCCTCGTCAAATTCCACATAAGGTACGGCCAGCGGGTGAGCCATCGTCCTCGCCCCGGTCAGCGCCCGGACGCGCTCAAGCAAGCCGCAATGATCGACATGGTGATGGGTCAAAACGACCTGCTCGATGTCCTGCAGCCGAAAGCCGCAGCTCTCGACTCCTTGACGCAACACATCCCACGCTTCTTCGGTCAACGGTCCGACATCGACTAATGTCAGTGTGTCGCCCTTGATTACATAGACATTCACATCGCCGACGGCAAACGGCGTAGGAATGCGAATCTGGTAAATATCTTGAGCTAGCTGTTCGTGTGTCATACGATCCTCCAATGAACGTGTCTGAGACTGCGGTGCTACGATATGCAAATCTGATTTCGTCCCCGCCGTTTCGCCTCGTACAAGGCGATATCCGCGTGGTGAAACAGCGACTCGACACTCATATTTTGCAACGCTTCCTTATCCCACTTGGCTAAACCGCAGGAAATGGTCACGCGCGGGTTCGTTTCATTTTGCACGCACTGACGGATGCGATCGGCTACATTCAAGGCTGTCGGCAGGTCGACGCGCGGCAGGTACACCGCCAGCTCTTCTCCGCCCCATCTCGCCGCAATATCCGTATCGCGAATGCTCCGTTTGATCAGGTTCGACACCTGAATGAGTACCTCGTCCCCCACCTGATGACCATAAGTATCGTTGATTTTCTTGAAATAATCAATATCCATTAAAACGAGTGAGCCGATTCCGTCATTCTCCAGGGAAAGCTGTACGCAGTCATTCAAATATCGGCGTGTCGTCAAGCCCGTCAGATTGTCGGTAATCACCATCCGCTCGACCTCACTGTGCAGCATTGCATTCGTAATCGCCAGGCTCGTATGCTGCCCAAATATCTCCAACAGCTTAAAATCGTCAAAACTGAAAAAATGATTGCGCGTATCTGATACGAGAAGCACACCGGATACTTCAGATTCCTGCAACAATGGTACGGCCATGAGGGAAGCAAAGGGAATGAGGGAAAAAGGCATCGTTTCTGTATTGGGGTTAGCCAATATAATTGCTTGCTTATTTTTAAATATATCCTGTAGTGGTTGTACGGAAGCGGATATCAAGGTGCCTACGTGGTCGGGGTCTGAGGAAGAGAGCACAAGCAACGTATCTTCGTCCAATACCTTACGCAAAATCGCACAATACTGTGCTTCGAATGTTTCGAGCAACATCTTCGTCACAAACTGGAGAATTTCATCCAGATTGAGGCTGCGGTTCAGTTGCTGAGCCATTTCATTGATTAATCTGAGTTCGCGTATGAGGTTGCGGGATTGTTGATAGAGCTGGGCGTTTTCAAAGGCTGTACCCGCGGTTTCCGCCAATATCGAGATGTAATCCGTTTCGTAATCGCTTATGTTGACCAGTTCTGTCGAGGTCAATTGCAAAACGCCGTAAATACCCTGTTTCCCTAGCAGCGGAGCAGCAATCACCATGACGCTTTGCTCCTCTCCGGTCTGGTAGTTGACGACCAGTCGCCCCTCCAGATACGCCCGGCTGCTCGTCTCGTCCTCGCCATTGTGAAAGGTGAGCTGCTTGACTGGCAGTGTCGTGTTGGTCTCGACGGTCAGATAGAGGTCGGGGTGAAAATAGGGATAGAGGCGCTGCAAGCTTTGCATGATTTCCGTCAACACTTCATTGACATCGATAGACGCCTGAATTTTTTTCGTCAATTGGTACAGCATCTCTTTTTTCTGGACATCCCTGCGCATTTCATCGGAATTAATCGCGCGCAGGAGCGTGTAGCTGATCTTTTCCCCGACCTGTTGGATAAAGGCGACATCCTGCTCGTCGTATACGAGATCAGGCTGGTCAGCGGGAATATGCAAAAATAATGCAAGAAGTGGTTTACCTTCACAATAAATCGGGAATATAACAAAACGGTTGTCCTCTGTCTTCATCGGTTTTATCCGCTCATTCACAAAACGCGGAATGATCTGACCAAGGTGCTGTGCACTTTTCTCGTCAGCGGCATCTGCCATCAACCGTTCCTGCGGCAAAAGATAGCCCTTGTCATCGAGCTTCACCGCAGAGCAGTACCCTTTGTTGATGACGTCCGCAACCTGGACGAGGACACTGTGCACGAGATCGGGATAATGCTCGAACTGGTTGATGTGCATGACGATTTGACTGATCGCATGCTGAATATATGCGTCATGGCCCATCAGGATGAGCGGCATGAATCCGCGCATGTAGGAGGCCAGATCAAAGTCAAGCTCTTTCGTCGGCAGAATCAAGCCGATCACACCCTGGATGCTGCCATCCTTTTGTTCAAGCGGAAAGGCGGCCCACGAGCTCTCGTTCGCATCGTCTACACTTTGCCCAGCAGCAATTGTCCCTGACTCCACCACCTGCTTGAAGATGGCGTGATCAGCCAGGCATGCCCCCCGATGGACGTGAACCGATCCCGGGGTCCACGTCTGCCCAACCTGCAACGGGGTCGATTGTTGGACATAGCCGGCTGGGTCTGTCAAGAAAAGGATACCTGGGCGACTTTCCCGCCATGAGCTTAGAAAAAAATGGGTCGTATAAGAAAAAACGATTTCTAATTTGCCCAACATTCTAGTCTGCACAAAAAAACCCTCTCTCCTTTTCTTATCGTGTAGGAAAGTCTTAAAAAAACTCGCCGTCGCAAGCGAGAATATCGGCAATCAGTTTGTCCTCTTTATAAATGCGGCCGCTGGTTCAGCTCGACAATCTCCCAATTTCCTGCTTCGTACCGCAGCGTTGTGACACTCGTATTTTCCAGCCTGGTAACGCCGCTGCCGACCTCTCCGCTGCTAATGAAATGGAGGAACGCATTGATCAGGCCCCCATGCGTTACGACAGCAATGGTACTCCCCGCATGCTTGTCGGCCAGCTCTGTCAAGCAAGTGCTCGCACGCTCCTGCAACCCATTAAAAGACTCAATTCCAAACACGGACTCATCCGGTTTGACCTCACCCATTTGCTGCTTGATTTCTTCGTATAGTAGCCCTTCCATCTCACCGTAGCAGCGCTCGCGCAGGCGATCCAGCTGCTGCAACGGGCTGTTCGCCGCTTCGGCAATTCTGCGGGCCGTATCGTAAGCGCGTTTCAAATCGCTCGCATATACAGCGGAAAAACGATGTTGGGAAAAATAACGGGCCAGACGTTCGGCCTGCTCTTCTCCGGTAGAATTTAAGTGAACATCGCTATGCCCCTGTATCCGTCTCTGCTTGTTCCAATCTGTCTCTCCATGCCGGATCAGGTATAGGATGGTTTCCATAGAAGTGTGTATCCTCCTCGATTCATCGTCGATACTTTCTATTATAATTGATAATTGAACAACACGCTATAATCTTTCGAATCATCTTACTCCTTTTCAAATCCTTGTAAAATTCTGTTCGCTTGTGAATGAACCCTGCTGAAACGAAAGAGAAAGACGCTTCGTCAAAAGCTACAGAGATCGTACATCTATTAAAATTTCTGGGGGGTATACATGATGAATGCGCTTGTGAAGCGTTCCAGCTTCTTGTTAGTTTCAGCAACCTTGCTCTTCCCGGCAACGCAAGGATTGGCGGCATCTTCGGCAGCTTCGACCAATGCCGTATCTCCAGCTTACCCTGGCGAAAGCTCGGGCCAGCCCGTCGAAGCCAAGCTCTCTAAACAGCAAGCCTTATCGATCGCTACGTCCCGTGTTTCCTTGCCCGCCGGCATGGAATTGACCAATGCGGCGTTTCGCTCGGGAGACTCCTGGCAACCGTATCCGGAATGGAGCTTCTACTGGACGATGAAGAGCAAGACAAGCGATGGAGACGATGCCAACGCCTCCGTCACCGTCAATGCCAACTCTGGCGAAATCACACAGTTTTCGATAAACGATCCGAACGAGAAGCCGGCGTCCTTGTCCGGACAGCTTAACCGGGAAGAGGCAAGCAAGCTCGCCGATCAATATCTCGCCAAAATGAATCCGGAGAAAATGAAGCTCGTCCGTCTGTACGAACGGGACATGCCGAAGCCGAAACCGGCGCTCAACGCAAATATTTACCATAATTTCCATTACGCCCGCTACGTCGACGGCGTGCTGTTCCCGGACAATGGCGTTGACATTACAGTAAGCGGTACCGGCAAAGTGATCAGCTATTCGCTTCAATGGAACGATGCGCTGGAGTTCGGCAGTGCGAAGCCCAAGCTGAGCATAGACGACGTGCGAGAGCTCTATCAGACGAAGACAAAAGCGGCGCTCTCCTATATGCTTCCCTGGGACCAGCGCGACAAAGACGATCTATCGCCGATCCTTGTGTACCGCAACCCTTTCGACTTCTACATTGACGCTGACAGCGGCGACAAGCTGAACCGTAAACTGCAGACGATTCCAGACAAATCAGAACCCGAACCCGTCTCCGCCAGCAAGCTGTCGCCATTGCACAAAGGCGGCGCCTTGACGCAAGATGCAGCGGTTGCCCTGGCCCAAAAGGTACTCAACCTTTCGGATTACAAGCTGACAAACGCCTATTATAATGAAAAGAATTATCGCGGCAACCACTCTGTATGGGATCTCACACTGGAGAAGAAGGACGGCAGCAAGGAAGGAACGTTCGTCTCAGTGGCGCTGGATGCCGATACCGGAGACATTTATTCCATGTACAAAGATGTCGGTCCGCAAAAAGCAGAAAAATCCTCGTCCTCGCTGTCCGATGAACAACTAAAATCAAAAGCATTTTCAGCGTTTCGCAGCTTTACGCCTTCTTACGCCTCCGACTTTGCCTATATCAAGTCGGAAGAAGGCAAGGGCAACAAGCCTTATCAGGATTCGGATGGCGAGTCTACGGAAAGATCGTTCCAATTCCAGCGCTACATCCAGGGAATCCAGGCTGCTACCGGCAGTATGAACGTCTTGCTCGACAAAGCCACGGGCGAGGTACTCCGCTACAACGTCGATGTCGGAACCGAAACGTATCCATCGCGCATCCCTAAGCACAAGCCGGCAGACGAGGCGGCAGAGGCCTGGTTGAAAGAAGCGGATATTGAACTGATCTACGCTCAGCAAATCGATGCGAATAAAATTTTATCCAGCAAAAAACGGGGAAGCAGCACAAGCTCTGGCAAGCAAACGGCCAAATTGGTCTATCGGGTCAGTCTGCCGCCGACTGACGAGTCATTTGTGTATAAAGCCGATTCGGGTGAGTGGATTAACGAATCTACCGGCAAGCCGTATCAGCTCCACCGGGAAAAACCCGTCGATATTGACGGACACGTCGCGGAAAAGGAACTGATGCTCATGTACGAGTATGAAGCCATCTCGCTGATCGACGGTAAAATCATGCCGGAGCGGCCAATCACCCGCGGCGAAATGATCGATATGCTGATAATCTCAATCAATCAAGGGCCGATTTATCGGGGGATGTACGCCGGTCGCAAGGCCTCATTCGCAGACGTTGCCAACAGCTCTGCCTACTTCGCATCTGTCGAACGGGCAGTCGATTTGGGCCTGCTGGATAAAGGCCAGAAGACGCTACAGCCCGATGAGACAATCACCCGTGAAGAGCTGGCAAGCATGCTCGTCCGTGCGCTTGGCTACAGCAAGCTGGCTGAGCACACCGAGATGTTCCAGTCTCCGCTGACAGACATCGCTGCCTCCAAACAGCGTGGAGCGATTACGATCGTCAGTTCGCTCGGCATCATGCCTGCGGAAGGCAACAAGTTTACCCCTGCCGGCAAAGTATCGCGCGCCGATGCAGCCACCGCCTTCTCGCGCTTCCTGGAAAAACGCGTGGCATTGGAGGAGAACAAGAGGTTTGCGCGATAGTAAGCCTTGACTTTCTCATACACAAGCTTATAATATTGAATGTATGTGCCTAGGGTAGCATTGATTGCAGGTAAAAACGGAAGGTGACCCTCTTAGTTACATCCCTTTACGGGCAGCGGCTGAATACCCGTGAGGAGCACGATGCGGAAACGCTACCGTCCGAAGTTCGTGTAGATAAAGATGGAACTAGCCTTGCGGAAGTAAACACCTGAGAATCCAATTTAAAGGAGAATGAATTCATGGCTCGTTACACAGGACCTCGCCACAAATTAGCTCGTCGTTTGGGTATCTCCCTCGACGGAACAGGCAAAGACATCAAGCGCAACTTCCCGCCTGGACAACATGGACACAATCGTCGCAAATTGAGCGAATACGGTATCCAGTTGCAAGAAAAACAAAAATTGCGCCATATGTTCGGCGTAAACGAAAAGCAATTCTACCGTACATTTGAGCACGCTACGAAAATGTCCGGGGTTGTCGGCGAAAACTTTATGAAACTGCTCGAATCCCGTCTGGATAACGTAGTATACCGCATGGGCTTCGCTACAACTCGCCCGCAAGCGCGCCAATTGGTGAACCATGGCCACTTCCTCGTAAACGGCAAGAAGGTAAACGTTCCTTCCTACCGTGTACAACCAGGCGACGTAATCACGTTGCGTGAAAAATCCCGCAACCTGGCTATCGTAAAGGAAGCTGTTGAATCCCGCAACTTCTTGCCAAACTACATCACTTTTAACGACAATGCCCTCGAAGGTACCTTCAACCGTCTGCCTGACCGCGAAGAAATGCCTGCCGAGATCAACGAAAAGCTGATCGTCGAGTTCTACAGCCGTTAATAAACGAACCCCCGTGCACGTACAAGTGTCCGGGGGTTTCTCTATCCGCTCAGTGTCTGACCTTTTTTCCAGACTCCCTGTCGGAGCATCCGGCTTTTTCCCCTGCAGACTCAGCCAACCGCAGGTCAAACAACCCTTGGCGATGCCAGCTGCACGCTCTCCGGCCGCCCTCTCTCTCGTTTAAACTGATTCGGCTTGATCCACTTTGACTATCCTCGCTTTTTCTTCTTATGGTATAATAGGGGCGTTCATTGAGGAGGTCATCTACATATGCAAACTACCGGTTCACCTGGTTCGGACTCTGCCCAAAAAAAGAGGCGACGCAGGGGAGCAAGATTTAACGTTTTTACGATCCTGCAATTGTTGCTTTTGCTCGGTGTGATGTCTGTCCTTCTAGCAGGTGGCATCGTGACTGGCTATGTGGCTGCTCTTGTAAAAGACGAGCCCGTGCGAAGTTACGAGGAAATCCAAAATAAAATATTCAGCAAATACCTTACCGGCTTTGCCTACTACAATGATGGGTCACTGATCGGACAGCTGCGTGCGGAAGAAGATCGTCGTCTGGTGAAAAAAGCGGATATCTCATCCTACCTGATCAATGCGATTATCGCCACGGAAGACAAAAACTTCTACGAACACCATGGCGTCTCCTTTCAATCCACATTGCGGGGGGCCTATCAGGATTTTACGAAGCAGCCAGTGGTTACTGGCGGCAGTACTTTGACACAGCAATTGGTCAAACGGACGATTCTTTCCACGGAAGTCACCCACTCGCGAAAAGCGAAAGAGATTTTTGCTGCCCTGCGAATTGAGCGAATGTTTTCCAAAGATCAAATTCTTGAAGCGTACTTGAATGACATCTACTTCGGAAAGAATGCAAACGGTTCAAATATTTACGGCGTACAAGCTGCTGCCAAAGGGATTTTTGACAAGGATGTAAAAGACTTGAGCCTTGCCGAAGCGTCGTATCTGGCCGGAATGCCGCAGAGCCCGATTGCCTATTCGCCATTTACTGCCGAGGGCTATCAGCGCGGCAGGGAACGTCAGAAAATGGTCCTGGACCGGATGCTTGACAACGGGTACATATCTTCCGCACAGTACGAAGAATCGATGAACACGGATCTGAAAGCACACTTGGCGAAGCCTGCCCGCCGCGCTTACGCCGATGTCCCCTTTTTGATGATGGAAATTGAGGAACGTGCAGCCGAAGCGTTGCTCGAACAGCAAATGATTCAGGACGGGCGCGATATGTCGACTCTCGGCCGCAATGAACGCAGGCAGATGATCGAAGAAAAACGCAGAGAAATCCTCCGCAATGGCTATAAGATCTATACCACGGTCAACAAAGACGTGCACAAGATTATGCAGGATATCGCGGCAAATCCTGATAACTTCAGTAAAAATGCCACGTATACGATCACGCGCAACGGCAAGAAAGAAAAAATCGAGAACGCACTGGAAGAAATCGGCGGACTGATGATCGACAACAAGACAGGGGCGATTCTCGGCATGATAGGCGGCCGCGACTTCAATGTCGAACAGACGAACCACACCACGGTTCCACGCCAGCCCGGTTCGGCCATGAAGCCGTTGGCAGCGTACGGGCCCGCCTTTGAGC
>CAMIVR010000112.1 GCA_946402065.1 uncultured Brevibacillus sp.
CGGAGTGTTCTCTTGTGAAAAACGTCTCGACGTTTTTCATAAAAGATAATGTGACCGCTTGCGGTCAGCCCAAAACGGGTTTATCCGTTTTGGGCGATTCCCCCTCGCCTCCACCGCACCCACGGTTGCAAGCTGATTTTTAAAACGCTTCATTTCACTGCCAGTTCAGCCTTGATCCGCTCGTGCACCCGCTTCTGCTCGTCTTTCGTAATCAGATAGTACCAGCCGCGAATGCCGTTGTGCCAGATGCGCTCGTCCACGCCTGCCAGCGTGTCTGTCTCGATGTGGTTTTTCTTCGGATCGTAGTAGGTGCGCAGCAGCAGCGAAATCTCCTCTTCTGTCAGATCCGTCTTCACATGCTTGCCGAGGATCTCCATCAATTTAAACGCCTTTAAAAACGACTCCATCGAATCGCCTTTGGAAGCCAGCGCCTTGAGGATCTCCTGCTGCCGGACAATCCGGTCGTAATCACTGTCCTCACGACCGATGTCGCTCTTGCGGTAGCGCGCGTAATCCAGCGCTTGCTTGCCGTTGAGCACCTGCAAGCCCGGCTGCAAATCAATGTACGTATCGTCCGTCGGATCGCTGTACTTCATCCGCTTTTTCACATTGACCTCGACTCCGCCCAGCTCGTCAACGACTTTGCGGAACCCTTCGAAATCAATCGTCATGTAGCGGTCGATTTTGATGTCGGCGAATTTTTCCAGAGACGTTTTGACCAGGCTCGCCCCCCCGTAGGCCATCGCGTGATTGAGCTTGTCATAGCCTCTGCCGGGAAGCTGCATATAGCTGTCGCGCGGTATGGAAAGCAGATAGACGCTCTGGTTCTCCGGATTGACGACGGTGACGATCATCGTGTCAGAGCGCGCCCGCTCGCCGTCGCGGCTGTCAATGCCGATCAAGAGCAGAGTAAACGGCTGCAGTTTTTTTTCCGCTTCCAGCGGCGCTTCCGGCGACTGGGCGGTGTGAATCCGCGAAGGGGGCTCCGGTGAGATGGGATGGTACCATTCCCTCGTCATCTGTTTGTACTGATTCATCGTATACCCTATGTAAGACGCTGCCGCTGTAATCGTCACGGCAACGAGCAAAATAATCACACGCTTCAAATCGGCCTCCCCCTTCTCCAACCCCGCGTGTTTTTATTCGTGACCGCCAGGGTTAGGGCCAAACACTTACAAAACACCCCCACCTCGGACAGCGCTCGGATGGGGGTATCAACCAGTTTTGCCACTGGAAGGGGGATCTATACTTATTCGCTGCAGTATTGCGCCACCAGCGTCACCCATTCGGCGGATTGGGCTTCATCGCGAACAGTGAAGCCGTGCTGGCGCAAGGTCGCTTCGAAGCTCTCGCGGCTCCACTCGACGATGCCGGAGAAGATGACGGTGCCCGCTTTTGCCAGAGAGTGCTTTACCACTGGCAGCATCGCGATATCCTCATCCGCGCCGATATTGATGAACAGCAGGTCGGCCTGCCGCGGCAACTGCGCGATGACGTCCGGCTCGCTCGCATCCCCGATAATGACCCGGACGCACGACTCCGGCAGTCCATTCTGTTGGACATTATGCAGGATTTCATAGCTCGACTCGGGATTGATGTCGATCGCGTAGACAGGCTGGGCTGCTCCCTGCCGCACGCAGAAGATGGACAATATGCCCGAACCTGCCCCTACGTCGACGATCGTTTTCCCGTCTAGCGGCAGCCGTTGCAAAATCTTCAGAATATCCTGCGTCGTGCCGTGGTAGCCGGTGCCGAAGGCCGCTCCGGGATCAATCCGCAGCGTGCGCTCCGCCGGGACTTCGCTGGCCAATTCACTCCACGACGGTGCAATCGTCCAGTCGCCAACCTGAACCGGTTGAAACGCGTCTTTCCACGAGTCTGTCGCTTCCTCGACCTGTTCCGTGGCGACGAGCTTTACCCCATCGCCCCACGGCTGCAGGAAGCTTTGCAGGCGACTGACATGCTCCTCGTCGCTCGCTGTTTTGACTTCATAGACGTAGGCGACGATCGGCAGCTCTTCTTTTTCCACGTAATCATAGCCATTTTCAGTCGTAATCACTTCAATCTGCGGCTCGGTCCAGCCGAGCGTGTAGGCACTGTCGAGCAATTCCGCGAGAAACAGCTCCTCCTGCTCCCTATTCACGTGCAGCGTGTATTTCAGCCAGTCGTTGCTCATCGTATGTACAATCTCCTTTATCTTGTCTCTCTTTTTCCAGCGATTAGTAGCCTCATCGTAGGTTCGCGTGGTATGATGTAAAGTGGGTTTTTTGTGTAAAAAACGGCAAATGTCCACGTCACGCCGGCAAAACCATCGCGTGGCAGAAACCGTACGTTGCCAATGAGGGGAGAATCGTCTGATGTTTGACGAATTTTTTTACCGCCGCCGCAAAACGAACGCACTCTTTTACACGATGATCGGGTTCCTCATTTTAGGTATCGGACTCGTCGGACTCGGCATCTGGTATATCATGTAGTTTGCTTTACTTACTCGTCTTTTCTCTATTATACTTGAGTTTGTACTTCTTACGCACGCTGGATAGAAAGAAGGAACCCCCATGCCGCGAATTCTCATCTCCGGGTACTATGGCTTCAACAATGCCGGAGACGATGTTGTACTCTATGGAATCATCAGCTCGCTTAGACGGGAACAACCGCATATCTCGCTGTCCGTCCTGTCTAATCAGCCGGAGCGTACGGCATCACTGTTTGGAATCCCGGCATACAACCGATGGAGTCTTCCCACAATCGTGCGAGAATTGAAGCGCTGCGACCTGCTGGTGATGGGTGGAGGTACACTCATGCAGGATGTCACCAGTCCGCGCAGTGTCCTCTACTATCTGGGAATTGTCATGATCGCCAAAATGCTGGGCAAGCCCGTCGTCTTTTACGGACAAGGCTTTGGCCCGATTCTCAAGTCGTTCAGCCGTATGCTGATCAAGCAAGTGGTCAATCGCGTAGATGTCATTACCGTGCGAGATTACGAATCCGGCGAAGACTTTAAAGCGTGCGGAGTGACCCGGGCACCGCTCTATGTCACTGCCGACCCTGCGCTGACGATCCATCCCGACGATATTCCGGACGAGCCGGGGCAGCGGATTTTGCAGGAGCTGTTTGCGGATCTGTCGTTGCCGTTGGTCGTGTTTTCCGCGCGGAATTGGAAGCAGGAGGAGCGCTTCAAGGAGTCCATTGCCGAGGCGGCGGACTTCTTCTGCGAAAACGGCTGGAACGTGTTGTTCGTGCCGATGCACTACCCGAGCGACATCGCTCCTTCCGAGGAAATCATCGCCCGGATGAAGCACCCGGGAGCCAAGCTGTTAGAGCAGTCGGTATCATTTCACGTGATTATGAGTCTTTTAAAGCAAGCCGATTACGTCGTAGGCATGCGCCTGCATTCGCTGATTCTCGCTTGCATGCTGCAAGTGCCGTTTACAGCCATATCCTACGATCCCAAAATAGATCGCTTTGTCGAACGGGCGAAAATGCCGTCTGCCGGCCACGTCAAGGAGCTGGAAACCGAGCCGCTGTTGACGCTGCTGCGCGAACGGACGAGCCGGCTGGACCGCGAACGGGCAATTGTCGCGCAAACGTCTAAGACGCTCGCCGTCGAAGCCATGCGTTCAAGCCAGCTCGTCCTGCAAGCACTTGAAGTGAAAAAATAGTGCAGCTTAAAGCGCCTCAGCTGCTTTGGCGAACGCACCGGATGCCGCTTTGCTCTTCATAGCAAGCGGCAACAGTATGTAAGGAGGTTTTTTGGCTTTGACTTTTTCTGCAAAATTACTCAAGCGGCTTAATGCATTTTTTCCACTGCCCGTCCATCCCTTCAACCTGGCCAACAATGGCGAGATGAGCTACACCGAATGGCAATTTCGCAAGGGGGACCAGACGATCCAGTTCTTCCTGCCGTACCATTCCCAGGAAGAGATGTTTACCGGCAAAAGCGTGCTCGACATCGGCTGCGGCGGCGGTGGGAAAACCTGCTACTACGCCACGTTTCGCCCGAGCAAAATCATCGGCATCGACATCGTGCCGCACTATGCTGAGGAAGGAAATGCGTTCGCCCGCGAAAAGGGACTCGCTGATATCGCCAGCTTCATGACAGGTGATGCTTCGCAAATGCCGTTCGACGATGCCAGCTTCGATACAATCATCATGAATGACGCGATGGAGCACGTCGATCAGCCCGAGCTGACGCTGGCCGAGTGCTTCCGCGTGCTGAAGCCGGGGGGACATCTCTACATCAACTTCCCGCCGTATTATCATCCGTACGGGGCTCACCTGTCCGATGCGATCGGGATTCCCTGGGTGCATTCGCTGTTTTCCGAAGCGGCCATGATTGCCGCTTACAAGGAGCTGGTTGCGCCACTGCCTGACGGGGCGGAGCGGATTCGCTTCCGCATCAGCAAACGGGAGGATGGCACCGAGTACTTCTCCTACATCAACCGGATGACGATTGCCCGCTTTCGCCGCATCCAGCAAGGCGTCAGCCAGCCGGCAGTCTACCAGCGCGAAATTCCGCTGCGCTCCGTCGTCTCCTCGCTCGCCAAGCTTCCGGGACTGCGCGAGTATTTCGTCAAAATGGTCGTCTGTGTCTATCAAAAAGCAAAATAGCCGCGGAATGGTTCCACGGCTATTTTTTCGTCCGCTATCGCTTGCGCAAGCGCCCCATCAGCTTGCTCAGCTTGGCGCCTCCAGGCAGCCACTCCAGCTCGCTGTGCGTAATCAGCGGGACAGCCAGCAGACTGGACAAGTAAACGATCAGCCCGATACCAACCCCGCTTACGGTTTCAAGTGCGCCGAGCAAGCGCGGTTTGAGTGCGGCAGACGATAATGACGTACTGACAAACTCTGTCACACCCCAGGCCAATAGCGTCATCACGCCTGCTGCCAGTAGCGGATAAAGCAAATCAAAGCGAACGTTCAGCTCTACACGGACAAACGCGGCGATTTTGCGCATATTGAGCATGCAGACGAAGCTGGTCGCCCCCAGCCAGGACAAGGCCAAGCCGTCAATTCCCAAGAGCGAGGCCAGCAGCAGCGTCAGAATCGCTTTGGCGATGACGCCCCAGAGCAGATGCGCCGCGGGAATTTTCTCTTTGCCGATGCCCTGGAGGATGCCGTTGGTCGCGAGCAAGAGTGAGAGCGGAATCGCGCTGATGCCCAAAATCGCCATCGCCAGCGAGCCGTCTGTATCTCCATACA
Organism: uncultured Brevibacillus sp.; assembly: GCA_946402065.1. GTDB lineage: Bacteria > Bacillota > Bacilli > Brevibacillales > Brevibacillaceae > Brevibacillus_D. The sequence continues at coordinate 5,200 of CAMIVR010000112.1, forward strand.
GGGCGAGATTGGCCCCTTCCGCCACGGCTGCCAGGCCAAGTCCAGCCGGCAGGCCGATCAGCCAGGCGAAGCGATAGGAGAGCCGCGTCAGCGTACTCGCGCGCTGCTCGTCCCCCTGACGTCGCGCCTCGGCGATCGCCGGAACGATCGAGAGGGCGATGGACGCACCGAACAGGCTGGCCAGCTGCAAGAGCGAGCCGCCCCTGCTGTATATCCCGAACCAGCTGTCTGCCGTTACGCCGTCTACATGCCACACGTAGCGGAAAATATTGATCGCCATGAACGAATCGACCAGGCTGAAAATCGGAATGACCAATGCACTGATGCAGATCGGCCAGGCAATCCGCCACATCGCCAGATAAAAGTGGCGGTCTCCCCACCAGGCTAGTGAGCGCCAGTCCCCTGTAGACGGTGAGGCCTGCTTTTTTCGCTGGCTCAGCCACAAGAGACAGGAGAGAAAGAGCAGGCTGATCACCGTGCTGATCATCGTCCCGAAGTTGACGCCCGTGATCACTGTATCCGTATCCTCGCCAAGCGAGACGAGGTACAGCGAAGCGATCAAAATGAACGCAACGCGCAAGGTTTGTTCAAATACTTGCGACAGACCGACGTAGATCATCTGCTGATGCCCGGAAAAATACCCGCGCAGCACCGCGATCAACGGTACGAACAAGAGCGACAGCGAGATGGCGCGAATCGGTCCGGTCAAATGCGGGTTGCCCATAAACAGGGCGATCAGCGGTGCACTCAGGTAGAGCAGGAAAAACAGCACGACGCCGATGATCCCCATCATCAGCATGCTTCTGGCGAGAATCTGCCTGACCTCTGCTGTCTTCCCCTCAGCCAGCGATTCGGCAATGATGCGCGACAGTGCCACGGGAATCCCTGCCGTCGCGAGGATGAGAAACGTCAAATAGAGCGGATAGACCTCCTGGTATAGTCCCAAGCCACTGTTGCCGACGATTTCCTGCAAGGGAATGCGATAAAACATCCCGATGATTTTGGAGAGAATACCTGCGGCAGCCAAAATCAGCGCTCCGCCGATAAAACGGCTCTTTTTTAACATGTTCGAGGCTCCTTTGGCAACAAGCTTACTTTTGCAGACCGTTCGGGTCATTATTCGTCATACTGTAACATCGACACATTTTTCAGCGTCACATAGCAATGGTATACTTACTAGATTCACATTCACGCAAGGAGGCCCAACATGATCCGGCTACTCGCACTCGATTTGGACGATACCCTGCTCGGAAACGACCTGACAATCTCCCCGGCCAACCTCCGGGCCGTGCAAGCTGCCAAAGCCTGCGGCGTACACATCGCACTGGCCACGGCCCGCGGCTGGTATTCCACCGAGCCGTACTACCGCGAGCTAGGACTCGCTGGCTACGCAGTCTGCGGTTCGGGGACGCGTGTTTACCATGAAGGCCACTGTGTCCAGGCGTGGACCGTCCCGGTGCCGGCTGCCAGACACATCCTGCGCTATGCCGAGCAGGAATCGATCATGGTCGTCTGCTCCTACGCCGAACAGAATCTGTTTAACCGTGTTTCCCCCGCTTGGCAGACGCCATTGCGGCCAGACATCGACTTTCTTGTGCCCGATTTGTCGTCCGTGCTCAATCAGCCGCCTGCCCAACTGTATTTGAAAGGCGAGCAAGACGTCCAAAAAATGGCCGCCTTTTTACCGGAAGAAGCGGATGCCTTTCGCGCTCACACCGTAACCTATCGTGACGGCGTGCCGGAGATGATGATTATCCATCCGGAGGCGAACAAGGCGACCGGGCTCGCCTGGGTATGCGAACAGCTCGGCATCGGTGTGAATGAAGTGATGGCGATCGGCGACAGCGCCAATGACATCTCCATGCTGCGCTGGGCCGGTATCGGCGTCGCAATGGGCTGGTCGCCTACGAGTGTCCAGCAGGCTGCCGACGTCACAATGGCTGCGGATGACCTCGACGGCGTCGCCACCGCCATTCGCCGGTTTATCCTGACTGCCTAACTGCCGGGCATACGGCTGCCGCCGCGCCGCCGGACCTTGTCCAGCAATTCGCTCAAGAGCGGCTCTTTTAACAATACCAGCACGACGGCATACAGCAGCATCGCCGCGCTGACGCCGATGCCGACCTCAAGCCAGATGCCCAATGTGGCCAGATACGGCTCTGCCAGCGCCAGCATCAGCCCCATCAGGCCGCTGGCGACCGCCACTTTCAGCAGTGTCAGCACGAACGGCAGGCGCAGCGGATTGCCGACTTTGCGCCACAACAGAATAAACAGTAAACTGGATTGAACGAACGCCGACACCGACGCGGAGAGCGCCACACCGCCATGACCCAATAGCGGTGTCGCAGCGTATGCGGTGGCGATATACACAACAATTCCAAATACGCCGATCGTTACAGGCGTACGCGTATTTTCCAGGGCGTAGAAGGCTCGCGTCAGCAGATCGCGGGCAGCCAGACCGTACAAGCCGACGGCGTAAAACGCCAGCCCCCAGGCCGTCCACTGCAAGGCTACGTCACCCGGGCTGCTATGGCGGGCATACACCAGCCGGATGATCGGCTCACCGTAGACGATCAGGCCGACGGTTATCGGGATCAGGATGATGAGCAAATAAGAGAGGCCCTTTTGCAAGATGAGCTTCATTTGCTCCAGCTCGCCTCGCTTGACATAGCTCGCCAACAGCGGAAACAGCGGCAGTGTAAACGCCCCGACGAAGACCGCCATCGGCAATTGGGCAATCTGGTTGGCATAAGCGAGCGCAGCGATTTTTCCGTCACCCAGGCCTGCAGCAAAGCCTCGTTCGAGAAATGTCGTCGCCTGTGAAATGACAGCACCGATCAAAATCGGAATGACGCGCTCACCCATGCTGCGCAGCGCCTCGTCTTCCCGAAAGCCGAAAGCGAAGGTGTGCTGGTAGCCCAACCGCTTGAGCGTAGGCAGCATCGGCAATGCCGCCGTGATAAATCCGATCGTCGTCGCAATGGCGATTCCCGTCACGCCCCAAAAGGGCACGAGCATATACATCGCGATGATCACCACCGCGCTATTGACTACCGTCCCCAGAGTCGGGGTAAAAAAGTGCTGATGGGCATTGCATACGCTAGACCAAAGCCCGGCCAGGCCAATAAACAGGACCGACGGCCACATCCACTGCAAAAGTGAGGCAGTCAGTTCCGCTTTTGCCCCGGTCATGCCGATCAGCAGAGCAATCTGTTTCGAAAAAACAACACCGGCAAGACTGAGAATGAAAAAAGCCAGCAGGACGATCGCCAGCATTTTTTTGTACAGAGCAGCGACTTCGCCTTTTGCCGCCTTCTCCAGCATCCCGCGCATCGTCGGGATCAGCACGGCGTTTATCGCTCCCGGGATGACGAGAAACAGTGTCATCGGAATCGTCAATGCCGTAAAGTAGGCATCTGCCTCCATCCCGGTGCCGTACAGGTCAAATACGTACATATTGCGAAAAAATCCTAACAAGCGGCCAATCAGGGTGAGCAAAACAATGGAGCTCGCAGCTTTAACAATACTCATGAAATAACTCCTATCTCAGGAATTTGCCACGTTCCTTACGGGCCGCACTGCGGCTTTGGCAAAATCCCCTTCTAGCAAACTACCTGTATCATATAGCATTTCAACGATTCTTTCATTATAATATTTAAGTTGAACTTTGTCGTAGGGGGACGTAATAAATGAGGCAATCGCTACAAAAATTGTCAACCGATTCTACGAATTGGCTCTATCTTCTCTTGCTTTTTCCGATCATCGACTACATTCTGCGCAAGCTGCCGATACCTGTCATCCCATCGCTCTGGGATAAGCTTGTCCTTGTCGTTCTCCTTTGCTTCAGTTTTTTCGCGTTTTTAGAGGGAACGCGGAAAATGCCGCAAATCAAGCACGTCCTGTCCGCTTTTTTTGTCCTGGGGATCGGATTGATCGTCAGCGACATGGCGAACATCGACGCAAGCTTCGAGGGGTTCCGCGCTGTCTATCAATATTTGCTCGCGTTTTTTATCGGTTTTTACCTGATCCAGTCACCTGATCAGCTCGAACGGTTTATCAAGCTGCTGGCGCTCGTCGGCTTTGTCGTCGCGCTGATCGGTGTCATGCAGGTGGCGCTTGGCGTGCAAACGCCGGAATCGTGGATCAACGAGGGTGAGTCGACGCGGACACGGGCGTTTTCCATTGTGACCAGCCCGAATGTGCTCGGCAGCTTCATGGCCTTTATTTCCCCGATCGCGCTCGGTCTGCTGCTGAAGGCGCGGGCCAACAAGGAACGCCTGCTGTGGGCTGTAGTTGCTCTGACGGCAATCGCCGCACTCGTCTTCACGATGTCCCGCGGGGCGTGGTTTGCGTTTGCCTTTGTCGTCCTGGTCGGCTGCTACATCTGGAACCGCCGCATCGGCTTTTATCTGCTGATTGCTGCGATCGTCGTCGTCGGTTCATCGGCAATCGCGCTCTCCGTCGTTCCGCACATCCCTGTGCTTTCGACGATCAAAGACCGGCTGGTTACGCTCTTTTCGGAAGATTATTTGATCAAAAGCTTGAGCGATGGCCGCCTGGCACGCTGGGCCAACTCCTTCCATGAGCTACGCTTCGAGCCACTGTTCGGCAAAGGCCTTGGCCACTACGGCGGTGCCGTGGCGTCCCGGCGCTTTGGCACCATCTATTCGGACAGCTATTTGTTCAAAACGATTGCCGAAATGGGGATTATCGGTACCGGATTGCTGCTCGGCCTGATGTTTATGGTGCTCAACTACGCCCGCTCGCTGCTGAAAAAATGGCAGAACACGCCGTACTTTTTCCTTGGCGTCGGCGTGTTCTGCGGCATGCTCGCACTGGCTCTGCACAACATGGTTGAGAATATTTTTGAAGTACCGTTTATGAATACGTATTTTTGGCTGGTAGGAGGATTTCTCACAGGTCTGCTGGTTCAGTCCGAATCCTCCACCAAACAACAGACGCACGTGTAAACCCGACTTCCGTCTGCGAAGTCCCTAGATGCTGTCTCGACATTTCCCACGAGAAAAAGGTGAAAACCATGCGTTCATTCTTTCGCTTGCAAACGCTCCTATGGGCGTTGTACGCTCTGGCAATTTTCTTGATTTACCAGCTCATCGTTAAAATCGCCTTCCTCGAAGGCTCATGGATTGCCCTGCTCGTTTTCGTCCCTGTCCTGCTGGCCAGCTTCTGGCTGATCAGACGCGAGGAACGAAAGCCTGTCACTGTTTTCAGCATCGGCTTTTTGCTGCTCGACCACGCTTTGACCACCCTTGATCGGGATTCGCTCGTCTGGACGATCTTTGGCACCCTGATAGCAGCCGCGGTCATCGCGCTTTTGGCCAAATGGTACGGCAAACTGCGCTGGAATGCCGTCATCGTCCTGGTGCTCATCGCCCTTGTGACGAATTTCAGCTTTAACCGTGACAACCTTGCCGTACTCAACCACTTCTACATCAAGTGGGAATCTGACAAACTGTACCAGGGCGAATGGGTCGACTACTTCCCGATGACCCTGTACGATGTCAACCACGATGGAATTATGGAAATCGTCACGTACGGAAACATCGAAGAAGCACCACCCTTCCCCGATCCGAACGTGAAGCCGGAAACCGAGGAAGAAAAGCAGGCATTGGCCGATCAGATCGTCCGGTTGAAAGCCGAGCCTGTCAGTCTGTACGTCTTTTCCATGGAAAACGGCAAGGCAGTCCGCTTGCCCAACAACAGCATCGCTCCAGAGGACCTGGCGATGATCAAAGAGCAAATGCCCGTCGATTATCCCGGGTTCCCGTACTTTACGGCAGTGGGCGACCAGCTCGTCCCCAATGTACAGCGGCAGCCGTACACGGAAGCGATGATGCAGTTCGGGACGGCGCCGTATCATGCCTTCCTGCTCGACATGCTGAATGTGGAAGAGCTGTTTAAGCAAAACCAGGGTCAATCCGACCATCGCAAAGCATTTGCCCATCCGTCCAAATTCAGCAACCTGTCGATTGAAGCAGGTGTCTTGTCAGGCATTTACGACGGAAAAGCGTTCCAAACACCGACAAAAGCGACCAAGCTGCTCGATACGATGAGGCTGCCAGGTGGCCAGGAAGGTCTGATGCTCTTGGGCGAGGACATGTCCGTCCTGACCGTGCAACCGGATGGTACGACAGCCGAACCGTACGTGCTCAAGCGCAAGATGATCAACGGGCTGGCCACGAGCGATCTGATCGTGGCGGATATCGACCACGACGGGATCGACGAACTGATGGTCGCCAATACACCGTCGTACATTCTCAAGCCGACTGCAGACGGCAAGTGGGACATTCTCTGGATCAGCAATCACAACGACAAGAGCTTCCGCTTCAACAACTTTGCTCAGGTCGGAACATCCGCCCAACCGGAAATTATCGCCAGTGCGAAAAGCTGGGTGAGCAATCACTACTTGCGTTATTTGACCGGATTTACGTTTAAGCCTGATGGCCTGGAACAAAACTGGCGGATTTATTTGCCGCTGATCAACGTCCGGGTTGGCGATATCGATGGCGACAAGCAAAACGAAATCGTCGCCTCGATCTTTAACAAGCACCGCATTCTCGTTTTGAAGCAGCACAACGTCCCGGTGATGCCGATAGTGATCGCCATCACTGTGGTCTTGTACGCTTACGCTGTGGTAAGGAGGTTCCGCCATGCGTCGAAATAAATGGTTTCTGCTCGCTTTGCTGCTCAGTCTTGCGCTGGTGACAGGCTGTACCTACCACTCGGATGTGAAGGAATTCGCGGCTCCCGATACCGAAACGGCGCCTGTGGAACAACCGGTTCCCCAGGACAAGTCGGCGGTCGAAGCGCTGAAAACGGCGCTGGAAAAAGGCCGCAGCGATAAAGAAGCGCAAAAGTTCTGGTACAGCGGCTATGTAAAAAACACGATTCTGTCGCGGGCGACGACGAGCATGTTTGACGGCATCGTCGTCAACCCGGACGGCTATCTCGTAAACGGGCGGATCGCCGCTCAACCGTACCAGTATTACCGCAACGGTGATAAAACCTATTTGCGCGTAGGCGACTACTGGATCACTGCGAAAGAGCCGCCGCTTCCGCTCGACGTCCTGAAAGGCTTTGACGACTGGCTGCCGTACCTCGACAGTGCTGTCCAGCTGGAGGAAGACAAGGTCATCGGCAAAATGTGCACCCCGTTCCAGATCAAAATCAGCGGAGAAGAGTGGCTGAAAAAGAGCGGCAGCGAGCTGTTTGCCCCCTTGCAAAAGGAACTGGCCGACACGGGCCGCAAGGATTTGGAGGCGCTGCTTGCGCAATCGACGATCAAGATGACGTTCTGGGTCGGCAATGACGATCAGTTGCTGCACCAGTACCAGACGTGGATCATCATCCCGCTTCCGGCAGCGGGCTACATGGATCAGGAAGTGAAGTTCACGATGTTTAAGTACAACGATCCGGGGATTAAGCTGAATTCTCTGGAGGAAGTCGAAAAGTACTTGCTGTATTAAACCAATGGAACCGTCCATGACCCGCCCCGCCGCTTTTGCGTGGGGGGTGAAAAGGAAAAGGAAATAGCTGCACTCGCGGCTGTTTCTTTTTTTATGGCTCCTGGATTCCCGGTTTTCAACACAAACCGTGCTTTTCTGTTCATTATGTGTTGGCGGTCAATCATCTGGCGCCTTTTCTGCTCACCAACCTGCTGCTTGACCGGTTGAAGGAAAGCGGGCATGAAGCACTGTATGAGGTGAAGCAGCTGTCCGCAGGCTTCACACCGAAAGCTACGGATCAGCTGGTTCCCGTATTCATCAAGGGGCAGCAAGCAGGGGAATTTTGCGCGGGTGACCATCATTACCGGCCTCATGCTGCAGGCCTCGGAATGGGCGACGAGTATTGGCAGCGCGAGGTTGACACGTTGCTGAAGCTCTTGAAGTAATGACAGCATGTGAACAGCGCTAGCCCCGTCCTTGTCTGGGCGGGGCGACCGGGAGAGGCAGCTTGTCCGGGTAGCGAGTGATCAAGCTTGTGTATCCGCAAAGCGTTTGTTCAATTTGTCTCGGTGGGCTTCTGCTGCATCCTCCAAGGTGAATCCGTAGCGGTCTGCCAAAATAGCCAGATTGGAGAGGATGTCGCCCATTTCCCTGAGGATTTCCTGTCTCAGCTCTTCCGGCTGGCGAATCGCTTCATCTGGACGGTCTCTGCCCAGCTCATAGGCGCGAATCGCCTGGGCCAATTCCCCCGTTTCCTCCATCAAATACCCCATGCGCTGAAATGAATCGTATTGTAACCACTGTCGCTTCTCATAAAACTGGATAACCCACGCTTGAAAATCCTTCAACACACATCCACCTTTCGTAAAATAAAGTATCAGGCAACCCTTGTATTGCCCATCAAACATTGGCTCAATAGAAACAATTTTACTAGAATATGCTTGAGGTTCTCCTGAAACCGGCATACACTATACAGGAAGTAATCGTTTTGAAAAATAGAAGAGGTGATCGTTTCATGAGTTCTCAATCTAATCGAAAATACGGTAGAGGAACAACTGCGATTCACGGAGGGTCACACAACGACCCGTTGACCGGCGCAATTACGACACCCATTTACCAGACATCGACCTTCGCCTTCCCTTCTGCCGAAGAGGGCGCCAGACGCTTCGCAGGAGAGTCAGACGGATATATTTACACCCGCTTGGGCAATCCGACGGTGCACGTGCTGGAGGATAAAATCGCGATGCTGGAGGGCGCTGAAGCGGGACTTGCCTTCGCCTCGGGGATGTCCGCGATCACGACCGTCTTGCTCGGCTTGCTCAAGAGCGGTGACCACGTCCTCGCTTCCAAAGGGCTGTACGGAAGCACCTACAGCTTTCTCGTAACGCTCAAGACGAGCTTCGGCATTGATTTCACTCTCTCAGACCTGGAAGACGAAGCCGCCATCCTGCGCGACATCCGCTCCAATACACGGCTGATTTTCGTCGAGACGCCGATCAACCCGACGATGAGGCTGATCGATTTGACGATGCTGGCCAATACGGCAAAAGCGCACGGTATTTATACAGTCGTCGACAACACGTTCATGTCCCCTTATTTGCAGCGCCCGATCGAGCTCGGTTGCGACATCGTCATCCACAGTGCGACCAAATACATCGGCGGACACGGCGATGTCGTGGCCGGACTGGCAGTCGGCAGCAAAGAGATGATGCACCAGTTGTTCGCCAAGACCCATAAGCATACGGGCAGCATTTTGGCCCCGTTTGACGCGTATTTGCTCATTCGCGGACTGAAAACGCTCGGCGTGCGGATGGACAGACATTGTGAAAATGCGCAAAAAGTCGCCGAGTTTCTCGCCGCACACCCCAAAGTAACGGACGTTTACTATCCGGGGCTGCCTTCCTTTCCGCAATATGAGCTGGCCAAACGGCAAATGGACGGTTTTGGCGGCCTGATGAGCTTTGAGCTGGAGGGCGGCTTGCAAGCCGGCAGGAAAATGATGGACAGCGTAGAGCTGTGCAAACTGGCTGTCAGCCTTGGCGACGTCGACTCCCTCATCCAGCACCCGGCCTCCATGACGCACGCTGGCATTCCGGCGGCAGAGCGAGAGCAGATGGGCATTACCGATGGCCTGGTCCGCCTGTCCGTCGGGATTGAAGATATCGACGACATTTTGGCAGACCTTGAGCAAGCCTTGGACAGAGCCTGATTTACCCACGATCGAAGTCTGGTGCAGCAGCAAGATCAGCTTGCTGTAGGCCAGGCTTTTTTTCTTGACAGTATCCTCAATCCATGATAGAGTTTTCAAAGTATTTCAATCGGATTACTATTCTTTTTATTATTCAGGAGGTACTGCCATGCTAGCTCATCAGCCCAAGAAAACACGCACAATTTTGCACAAAGCCGTCGCATCGCTGCTGCTCTTCTCCGTCATCAGTACGGGAACTGCCGCATTTGCCGCCGAACAGCAGACGCCTGCAGCGGAAAACTACAAAGCATATGTAAAAGACCACTACGGAATCGCTCTGTCGGCTACCGTGAGCAAAGAGAATTTCCTCGCTGCCGTAGCCAAAGTAACCAAAGCCGATCAGGCTGCCCTGGCGAAAGAATACGAAAAGCTCGCCAAGCTGACTGCCCTCGACGCCGTCTCCATCGCCGTAAAAGCTGCCGACCTGAAAGAACTGGCCTATACATATCCGGAAGCGAAAGTGACCAGTGCGTTGGCGAAAGTCAAACTGACCTACAGCAAATCAGGCTCGCTCTCTCTGCAAGCCGCACAGGAGCTGGCAGTCGCCATCGATACCGAACTGTTGCCAAGCAATCTGCAAGCCTCCTTCAAGGCTGACGGTGCCGTAACGGATGAGCTCGCTTCTACGCTGTTGGGCAAGATCGCCAGCTTTACAGGCCAATACAAAAATTACCTCGGAACAACCGACGACGCTGACATTTACAGCAAGCTGTACCACGCCTGGACATCGTCCAATCTGATCGATGCCCCTGAATTGCGCAAAGTGGTTGACGAAGGCCTGAAACAAAATCTGGTGACCGGCTACAATCTCAAGGACAGCCGTTTTAACGCCAATTTCGATCCGAAGCTGTCCCTGACTTACGGACATAGCGACATCACCCACGCGGTTCAATTAATCGGCCTGCTGAAAAGCGAAGGCTTGCACGCCAAAGTTCAACTCGAGCCAAAGACATCAGCATTCATTTACTTGCCTGAATGGGGAGAACCGACGCAAACGCCCGACTACAAAGTCGTAAAAATTGACAATGGCAACTACATCGCCTACTCAAAAGAATACGACCTCAGCTTCGAGTTCGCCACCGAGGCGGAAAAAGCCGCGTTCGATCAAATCATCAGCACGTACGCGAAGAAAAACGAAGAAAACGCGCCTGGCCTGATTGCCGCTTCCTGGTGGCAGCCGCTGTACTACTCCTTGACAGAGCTGAAGGACTACACGGTGATCACCAATAACATCATTACGAAAGATCACTACATCGCCCAATCGTTCTCGCTCAATGACAAGTCCGCAGCCGTCATTGCCGGCTTTAAAAAGCTCGACCCAAGCATCTCGATTTCGTCCTACCAGTTCTGGGTGGACAAGCCGTTCCACAACTATCTGCTCGGCGATTCCAAGTAACGAGTGTCCCCATCAGCCGATTTTCGGATGAGCTAACGCGAAAATCCAGCATCCCGTTCCACTTTGAAAAGGAACGGGATGTTTTTTCGTTACCCTTTTGCGACAGCACGGTTTTCGACTGCACACAGTTCATCCATCAGCGCAGCCAACTGACCGGCCTGATACCGCCGCTCATACTGCTTGACCCGCTCAAAAAACTGCTCGTCGCGGGCTTGTCCCTGCTGCCCGTCGGCAGCTTGCGCCCGCTGCTCTTTCCACGCCTGGTAGAGCGCCAGATACGCGCGCTTGATCGATTCCTTGTCGGCTGGGTCACACACCTGCCCCAGCTCATAGCGCTCAATGATTTCCGTCGCCTCGCCGGCCATGTTGAGCGCGAGAATCGGGCGGCCGATGCCCATGTACTCGTACAGCTTGCCCGGGATATACGCGCCGGCATCAGCACTTACATCCCCGATCAGCAAGAGCGCATCAGCGGCTTTCATCAGGCTGAGTGCTTGCTTGTGCGGCAGGTTGCCAAGAGTGTCAACGCATGACTCCAGTCCGAGGGCAGCGACACAGTCCCGGTTTTCCGAGTAGCCCGGGTAGTCGAAGACGCCGGCAAAGTGAAAGCGGATGTCCCGTTTGTCCACCTTGTTCTCGTCAATCAGCTCGCGCACTGCCTGCAGGAGCAACCGCGGGTTGCGCTTTTGGTACAATATGCCTGCGTAAACGGCATGAAAGACATCGGCATCCAAAGAAACTGGCTGCAGGTGGGCAAAGTCAGCGCGGTCAAAGCCATTGTAGATGAGCTCCAGCCGCCGGATCGTCGCGCCGTATTTGCTCCGAAAGTTTTCCGCGAACGTCGCCGTGACGGTCGTGACTGCATCCGCTCTGGCCATGACTTTCGCTTCCATGCGCTCTTCCAGCCGCTCGCGCCAGGCAATGCCTGAACGGTGCATGTTTTGCGTCCACGGATCGCGGTAATCGGCCACCCACTTGCAGCCGAACTCGTTGGCCAGCTTATAGGCGACCAGATGGTTCGTCGCCGGTCCGAGCGTGGAAAAAATCACGTCGATCTGTTCACGCTTCATGATCTCCCTGCCCAACTTGACCGCCTCCGGGTACCAGAGAATGTTGTCGTCGGGAATGAGCAGGTATGGCTTCAGCTTTTTAAGCAGGCGAAAGGCGGATTTTTTCAACCGCGCTGACGCGGATGGCGCTGTTGGTGTTTCCTGCGCTGCTTGCTGCCTATCTGCGGCTGCCTGTCCCGCTCCCGCTGTCGTGCTACGAGGCGCTGCCGCTTTGCGCAGCGAGAACTCTTTTGCCCGGTGTATTTTGACTGTCTGCGGGACTTCCTTCAGCAAGCTCGGGTCGAGCGTCGCATGGTACTGCGGATCGACCGTCAGCACTTGGACATCCCAGCCGAAGTCGCCCAAATACTTCGCCATTTTCAACGGTCGCGGTACGCCGCCGCCGCCGATGGGCGGAAACCCGTAGCAGATCAGTAATACTCGTTTATTCGCACTCATGCAAACCTTCCTTGTCCAAAGAAAATTTCACAGTTAAACATACCATAAGATCAGGCTTATTGCGAATCGATGTGTCAAATGATATATTGAAAATGGTCTGTTTGGAAAGGTTCGGGTGGATGAAATGAAAAGCAAATTACGCGTCCTTCACGTGATTGGTGGAGGCGAATTCGGTGGCGCAGAACAGCATATACTCAACCTTCTCAAAGCCTTTCCGGCGGATGAAGTGGAAGCAACCGTCGTCTGTTTCTACGACTCCGTTTTTGCCAATCAACTGAGGGAAGCGGGAATCAAGGTTGTCACTCTCAATCAGTTCGGACGCTTTGATCTGCGGTTGCTGCGGGCGTTAAAGCACGTCATTGCCCAATGCAATCCGGACATTGTACATACGCACGGAATCAAGGCGAATTTTTTTGCGCGGCTCGCCGCCAAAAACATCGCGCCGATCCTTTTGACGACCGTCCACAGCAACCTCCGTTACGACTATGTTCATCCGCTCGCCTATTTGATCGTCTATTGGATGGAGCGGTTGACGCGTCGCTACAACCGCCATTATATCGCAATCAGTGCCGCTATCAGTGAAATCCTGCAGCAGAACGGCATCCCGCGTGAGCAAATCAGCCTCATTTACAATGGCATTGACCTGAAGCCATTTCGCCATACCGGGCAGCGGGCCGGCGACAGGGCTCGCCTGCTGGCTGATTGGGGCTTGCCCGCAAACGCCTTCGTCTTCGGAACGGCCGCCCGATTTGTTCCGGTCAAAGGGCTCTCCTACCTGATCGAAGGCTTTGCCAAATTCATCGCTGCCGACAAGGGCGGAGCCTATCGCCTCGTCCTTGTCGGCGACGGTTCGGAACGGGACAAACTGGAAGCGCTCGTAGACAGCCTCGGCTTGCGCGAGCTCGTCCATTTTACCGGGTTTCGCCAGGACGTGCCCGTCTGCTTGCACGCATTTGACGCGTTTATTCACTCTTCGATATATGAAGGGATGGGCTATACGATTGTCGAAGCAATGGCTTCGGAGCTCCCTGTGGCAGCGACATCTGTCGGAGGCGTCGTCGAGTTGGTTGTTCCCGACCAGACGGGGCTGTTGATGCCGCCCGGTTCACCGGAAGCAATCGCCAGCGCGATGCACACGTTGGCCCGTGATCCGCAACTGCGCGACAGACTTGTCGAACAAGCGCTGAAGCAGGTCGAGGGATCGTTTACGATTGAACAAATGGCTAGCAAAACGCTTGCTCTGTACCGTACATTATTACAGCCCGTATAGCTTGAAGAAAGGTAGTGTCCCTGATGAAACTGTTTCTCTCCGTCGATATGGAAGGGATTTCCGGCATTGTCGATACGTCCTATATCAATCCTGACACTGGCAACAACTACGAACGCGGCCGCCAGTTCATGACGGCTGATACGAACGCCGTCATTGAAGCAGCACTTGAAGCAGGCGCAACAGAGATCGTCGTCTCAGACAGCCATAACGAAATGAACAACATCCTCATCGAAGCGCTTCATCCCAAGGCCAAGCTGCTGAGCGGTTCCCCCCGCAGCTACTCGATGATGCATGGCCTGGACAGCAGCTTTGATGCGGCCTTCCTCATCGGCTACCACACCCGCCAAGGCGTCCCCGGCTTGCTCAGCCATACGATGTCAGGCGTGATCAAGAACATTTACATAAACGGCCGGGTCGTTGGCGAATTCGGCTTTAACGCGATCTTTGCCGGGCTGTGCGGCGTACCCGTCTGCATGGTCTCCGGTGATGACCTGATCGCCGAAGAAGCGAAGGAGCTGATTCCGGGCATTTCTGCCGCCGTCGTCAAGAAAGCGGTGTCCCGCACGGCAGCGCTCTGCCTGTCGCTCGCTGACAGCCATGCCGAGCTGAAAGCCAAGACCAGACAAGCCATCGCTTCCATCGGTCAAATCGCTCCGCTAACGGCAACGACGC
>CAMIVR010000113.1 GCA_946402065.1 uncultured Brevibacillus sp.
CCGCGCTCGGCGCTGCCTTAGTGGCCGCACTCGGCGCTGCCTTAGTGGCCGCGCTTGGCGCTGCCTTAGTGGCCGCGCTCGGCGCTGCCTTAGTGGCCGCACTCGGCGCTGCCTTAGTGGCCGCGCTCGGCGCTGCCTTAGTGGCCGCGCTCGGCGCTGCCTTAGTGGCTGCTGGCGCTGCCTTAGTGACCACTGTCGCTGCCTTAATAGCCGCTCTCGCTGCCCGCCTGATCCGAGACGATGGCGACCCCGGCACTTGCGCCAATACGTGTCGCTCCAGCCTCAATCATCGCCAGCGTCGCAGCGCGGTCGCGCACCCCGCCCGATGCCTTGACGCCGATATCCGGCCCAACGGTTTTGCGCATCAGGGCGATGTCAGCCACGGTCGCACCCCCCGGGCCAAAGCCGGTGGAAGTCTTCACGTAATCGGCGCCAGCTTCGACAGCTAACCGGCACGCCGTTACTTTTTCATCATCTGTCAACAGACCAGTCTCCAGAATCACTTTGACCAGATTTCCTTCCGCGGCTTTGACAACGGCGGCGATATCTTCTTTTACCAGCTGCAGGTCGTTCGATTTCAACGCGCCTACGTTCAGCACCATATCGATCTCGGTCGCGCCGTTGGCAATCGCGTTTTTCGTCTCGAACGCCTTCACTTCAGTCGTGCTTGCTCCAAGCGGAAACCCGATAACGGTGCAGACCTTCACACTCGTTCCGGCAAGCGCCTGTGCAGCGTGCTTCACCCATACCGGATTGACGCAGACGGATGCGAAGCTGTACGCTTTGGCTTCCTCGCACAGCTTATCCACCATCGCCCGTGTCGCTTCCGGCTTTAACAGTGTATGGTCGATATACGCATTGAGATTCATCGCTTACACCTCGATTCCAAAGTGTTCAAGTGCTTTTCTGACAACGCACTCGTTGTTGTCGTATCCGCGCTGCTGCTGATCACGCCATGCTTCCAGCGGCTCGCGCCAAAAGACGGCATTGATTTCCTCCATTTGCGCGACTACGTCGTCAGTCAAGGCTTCGATCAAGTAGTAGTGCACTTCCTTGTCCACCGTAGCGTCCTGTACGGGATGGACGTACGTGTAGCTGATCGTCTCCAAATGGCTGATGATCTTGCCGCGCACCCCCGTCTCCTCCAGCACTTCACGCAGGGCTGTCTCTTCCAGGGTTTCGCCCGCTTCCTGTTTTCCTTTGGCCAACGTCCGCTTGCCGTAGCGGTCCTCGATCATCAGGAAAAAAAGCTGGTCATCTACCTTTTTATAAACGACGCCTCCGGCAGAAATTTCCTTCATACGACTTTCCCCTCCGGCAAGCGAGACACATGGTCTTCCATGACTCGCACAAAAGTGCCGTGGCAGTACTCCGAACCCGGCTGATCAAGTCGGACTTTGCAGACCTTGCCGATCATATCCTCTGTGCCCGGGAAAACGAGATTCAAGTAGTTATCGGAATAGCCCATCAACAGGCCGCTGGCGGGATCTTCTTTGAACAGTCGCTCCGGAATGACTTCCAGAACATCACCGACAAAGCGCTGCGCATACGCGAGAGTCAGCTCCTGGTTCAGTTCGATCAATTTGGCAACGCGCTCTTTTTTGATTTCTTCGGGAATCTGGTCGTCCATCCGTGCTGCCGGTGTGCCTGTCCGCATCGAATACGGGAAGACGTGCAGCTCGGCAAACTCGATTTGCTTGATAAACTCATAGCCCCGCTGGAATTGCTCCTCAGTCTCTCCGGGGAAACCGACGATCAAGTCGGTCGTCAGGGCCACGCCAGGGAGTGCTTCCCGGACTTTCACCATCCGCTCCATGAACTCGGCAGTCGTGTACTTGCGGCGCATCCGCTTGAGCACGTCGTCATCCCCTGCCTGCAGCGGTACGTGCAGGTGGCGGCAGACTTTATCCGAGCTGTTGATGACGGAAATCACTTCATCCGTAATCTGGCTCGCTTCAATCGAGCTGATGCGAATCCGCTTCAGTCCTTTTACCTGGTGCAAGTCAACGAGCAGCTTGGCCAGGTTGTAATCTTCCAGATCCTCGCCATATCCGCCCGTGTGAATTCCGGTGAGAACGATCTCCAGATAGCCGGCGTCAACGAGATTTTGCGCTTGCTCGACCACGCTTCTCGGATCGCGGGAGCGCATCAGGCCACGCGCCCAGGGAATGATGCAAAAGGTGCAGAAGTTGTTGCAGCCCTCCTGGATTTTCAGCGACGCGCGAGTCCGGTCTGTAAACGACGGCACGTCCAGCTCTTCAAAATCGCGCGCTTTCATGATGTTGCCGACTGCGTTGATCGGTTTGCGTTCCGCTTTGATCTGGTTGACGTATTCGACAAGCTTGTCGCGTCCCTGTGTACCGACGATAATATCGACACCCGGTATTTCCGCGATCTCGTTCGGGGAAGTCTGGGCGTAACAGCCCGTGACTGCAATAATCGCCTCCGGATTGCGGCGAATCGCCCGGCGAATCACCTGACGGCTCTTTTTGTCGCCTGTGTTGGTAACAGTGCATGTATTGACGACGTATACGTCAGCGGATTCTGCTTCAAAATCAACCCGCTCGTATCCATTCGCACGGAATAGCTGCCAGATGGCTTCCGTTTCATAACTATTTACTTTACAACCTAACGTATGGAAAGCAACGGTAGACATTGCTCACCCTCCTTTCTTTTGCCTGAAAAATCTCCCCGGAAGCAGGGGCTATATGATTCAATGAGGCAAGACAGCGTCCAGCAGCTTGCCGTCTTCATTTCACAGGCCGACTACATTTCATCCTATTCAAACTGGTAGGAAACGGCAGCAAGCACGTATTGGCTGGCTGTCTCAGTGCGCAGGATGCGCGGACCGAATGAGACGGCGACAATCCCGTGCTGTTCTGCCAACGCTACTTCTTCGCCAGAGAACCCGCCCTCCGGACCGATCAGGACGAGCAGGGAATCGCCTGGGGACAGCGCCCTCAGCTCAGCCTTCAGGTTGCTTTGCCCATGCTTTTCATAGGCAATGACTGCCTTCGTGTAGCGCGCGCTTTGCTTCAGCACTTCTTTAAACGTCCCTGGCGCCATCACCTCAGGCAGCGCCGTACGATGCGACTGTTCAGCTGCTTCCTTGACGATTTTGCTCCACCGTTCCAGCTTTTTCGCTTCTTTTTTCGCATCGATTTTGACGACCGTGCGCTCTGAAGAAAAAGGAAAAAAGGCGAACGCGCCCAGTTCCGTTCCCTTTTGCAGAATCCATTCCAATTTGTCGCCCTTGGGCAAGCCTTGCGCAATAGTGACGCGAACGGGCAATTCCACTTTCTGCTCCAGCCACTCGGCGACGTCGCAGACGACCTGCTTCGGGTCTATCTGCGCCACGCGCACCTTGGCTACCCGCCCCTGTCCGTCGCTGACAATCAGCTCCTGGCCAATCGCAGAGCGCATGACATTGACGATGTGATGCACGTCCTCTCCGGTAATCAGCGCAGTACATTCCGTCAGTTGGTGAGGTTCAATAAAATATCTTTGCATGTACAGCAAGCCCCACTATTCTACCTTTTTTTCGAGACAATTGCTACCCAATCATCGATGTAAACTGTTTCTATGATTTCCAGTCCGGACGCAGACAATGCCTGCTGGACGTCCGCTTCCCTGGCCTTGATGATCCCGGATGCGATGAACGTTCCATCCGGCAGCAGCAGCTTGGCGACGTCATCGGTAAAGCGGATAATCACTTCCGCCAGGATGTTGGCGACGATCAGCTCTACCTGTTCAGTCAACCCGTCGAGCAGGTTGTTTTGCTTGACGGTGATTTTACCTGATTCGCGATTGATCTTGATGTTCGCTTCTGCGGAGCGCACGGCTACCTCATCCAGATCCATCGCCAATATCCGCTCGGCCCCGAGCTTCGCTGCAGCGATGCTGAGAATCGCCGTCCCTGTGCCGACATCGTAGACGCGATCTCCCGGACGCAAATATTTTTCAATCGAGCGGATGCACAGCACCGTCGTCGGGTGCGTTCCCGTGCCGAATGCCATGCCCGGGTCCATCTCGATGACCAGTTCATCCGCGTGCTTGGGCTGGTATTCCTCCCAGACCGGACTGATCGTAATCCGCTCCGAGACGGCCACCGGTTTGTAGTATTTTTTCCAGGCGGTCGCCCACTCGTCTTCGTGAACCTCCGTAATCGTCACCGTACCTTTGCCCAAATCGAGTCCGTACAGCAGCAATTCGTTCAAGTGGCCTTTGATTTCCTCGACGGTCTCACCCAGGTAGCTGTTGACAGGCAAGTACGCCTTGACGAATACGCCCTCCGTGGGAAAATCATCGGGAGAGAGCTGGTAGATCTCGCCAAATGGTGTATCCCAGTCGCGGTAGAGCACTTCCGGGTCCTCAATTACGACGCCGTTTGCCCCTGCTTCATGAAGAATGTTTGATACGGCTTCGACTGCCTCTGCCGTTGTGTGGATACTGATTTCTGACCATTTCATCGATCTTCCCAACTCCCCTTTGGTTCACCTATTCGCCGCGAAACGCCCGCTTCATTTTATCATAAAAACCTTCATCTGTATGTGCCGCTTCGCTCCCATTGCTCTCGGCCAGACCGGAGAACTCACGCAGCAATTCTTTTTGTCGATCAGTCAATTTCGTCGGCGTTACGACTTTTACTTTGACGTGCTGATCGCCTCGCCCGTTTCCGCGCAGGTGCGGCACGCCTTTGCCGCGCAGGCGGAAAAACGTCTCCGTCTGCGTCCCGGCAGGAATTTTCAGCTTGACGCGCCCATCCACTGTCGGGACTTCAATCTCGTCGCCGAGCGCTGCCTGGCCGAAGTTGATCGGCACCTCGCAGTAGATGTCGTTGCCCTCACGTTCAAAAAATTCATGGTCTTTCACCCGCAGCACGACGTATAAATCTCCGGGCGGCCCGCCGTTTGCTCCCGGTTCGCCTTCACCGGATACGCGCAGTTGAGCGCCGTCGTCCACACCGGCCGGCACTGACAGGTGGATTTTGCGGCGCACTCTGACACGGCCTGTGCCCCGGCAGGTGCCGCATTTTTCCTTGACCACTTTGCCTTTTCCTTCACACGTCTGGCAGACCCGTCGATTGACAATTCGGCCGAATGGCGTGTTCGCAACGACTTCCTGCTGTCCCGTACCATTACACGTCTTGCACGTCTCGACACTCGTACCCGGTTTTGCCCCGGAGCCGTGACACGTGTCGCACTCGGCTTCCTTGGGAATCTCCACGTCGACTTCCTTGCCGAAAATCGCTTCCGTAAACTCGATTTGCAAGCTGTACTGCAGATCGGAGCCCTTGCGCGGCGCATTCGGATTGGCCCGGCGTCCGCCGCCACCGCCGAAGAACATGTCGAAAATATCGCCAAAGCCGCCCATGCCCGATGTGTCAAAGCCGCCGAAGCCCTGGTTCGGGTCTTGGTGTCCGTAACGGTCATAGGACGCTTTTTTCTGTGCGTCGGAGAGCACGTCGTACGCTTCCTTTACTTCTTTAAACTTTTCTTCCGCATTTGCTTCTTTATTGACGTCGGGATGGTATTGGCGAGCCAGCTTGCGGTACGCTTTCTTGATTTCATCTTCGCTCGCGTCTTTGCCTACCCCGAGAACCTCGTAGTAATCACGTTTCATCCAATCACTCACTCCCGTATTTAGAAAAACTTGGCTTGTCGCCAAGCCCAATAGCGAAAGCCATAGTTTTTCTTATACTTTCATCCTTTATAGCGTTAGCGAACTTGAACTTTCCGAAAGTATTAGAAAAACTTGGCTTGTCGCCAAGCCTTTGGCGGAGACTTTCCAAAAAACAGTCAAATGTTATCATAGCACGCTAGGGAAAAAGCTTCAATCACTGGCTTTTCCCTAACCGGCTGGAACAGAATCTAAAAAAGTCAAAGTCAGCTAAACCTTGACTTTGACTTTTTCGATCAACAGCTGTTTATTTTTTTTCGTCCACGACTTCGTAGTCGGCATCCACTACATTGTCCTTCTTCTCGCCTGCAGCATCGCCACCTTGGGCATTTTGCGCGGCTTGCGCAGCTTGTGCCGCCTGCTCATACAATTTCACCGAAAGCTGCTGGACGATTTCCGACAGTTCGTCTTTGGCTGCCTTGATTTCGTCGAAGTTTCCGCCTTCCAGCGCTTTTTTCACTTTGTCTTTCGCGGCATTGGCCTTGTCGATTTCCGCTTGGTCGACTTTGCCTTCCAAATCCTTGAGTGTCTTCTCTGTCGTGAAGACGAGCTGGTCGGCTTCGTTGCGCACTTCCACTTCTTCTTTGCGCTTCTTGTCGGCTTCCGCGTTCAGCTCGGCTTCCTTCACCATGCGCTCGATGTCAGCATCAGACAAGCCGGAGTTGGACGTGATCGTGATGCGCTGCTCTTTGCCCGTACCCATGTCTTTGGCACGAACGTTGACAATTCCGTTGGCATCGATGTCAAAGGTAACTTCGATTTGCGGGATGCCGCGCGGTGCCGGTGGAATGTCGCCGAGCTGGAAGCGGCCGAGCGTTTTGTTGTCCGCAGCCATTTGGCGCTCACCTTGCAGCACATGAATGTCTACGGCTGTTTGGTTATCGGCAGCAGTCGAGAATACTTGCGATTTGCTTGTCGGAATCGTTGTGTTGCGGTCGATCAATTTTGTAAATACGCCGCCGAGTGTCTCGATACCGAGTGAGAGTGGCGTTACGTCGAGCAGTACGACGTCTTTTACATCGCCTGTCAATACCCCTGCTTGCACAGCGGCCCCCAAGGCAACGACTTCGTCAGGATTCACGCCTTTATGCGGCTCTTTGCCGATCAGCTTTTTGATCGCTTCCTGAACGGCCGGAATGCGGGTGGAGCCACCGACCAGAATAACGCGGTCGATTTGGCTTGCGGACAGGCCTGCGTCCTGCATCGCCTGACGGGTCGGCCCCATCGTGCGCTCTACCAAATGTGCGGTGATTTCTTCGAATTTCGCCCGAGTGAGGTTCAATTCCAAGTGTTTCGGACCGCTCGCATCGGCGGTGATAAACGGCAGGGAAATCGTCGTCGTCAATACGCCGGACAGGTCCTTCTTGGCTTTTTCCGCTGCGTCCTTCAGACGTTGCAGAGCCATCCGGTCTTTCGAGAGGTCGATGCCGTTTTCTTTTTTGAACTCAGCGATCAGGTAGTCGATAACGGCCTGGTCGAAGTCATCGCCACCGAGCTTGTTGTCACCGGATGTCGCTTTTACTTCAAAGAAGCCTTCAGAGAGTTCGAGAATGGATACGTCGAACGTACCGCCGCCCAAGTCGTATACGAGGACTGTCTGGTCTTCCGTTTTTTCCATTCCGTATGCGAGTGCTGCTGCCGTCGGCTCGTTGACGATCCGCAGAACGTCGAGCCCGGCGATTTTACCGGCGTCCTTGGTTGCTTGACGCTGGCTGTCGTTGAAGTACGCCGGAACAGTGATAACTGCTTGCGTAACAGGTTGGCCGAGGTACGCTTCCGCGTCAGCTTTCAGTTTTTGCAGGATCATTGCCGATACTTCCTGCGGTGTGTAATTTTTGCCTTCCAGCGTGGTTTTATGATCAGTACCCATCCAGCGTTTAATAGAGATAACCGTGTTGTCAGGGTTCGTAATTGCCTGGCGCTTCGCTGCTTCCCCGACGATACGCTCGCCGTTCTTGAACGCGACAACGGATGGTGTCGTGCGGTTGCCTTCCGGATTCGGAATGACGACTGGCTCGCCGCCCTCCATTACTGCCACACAAGAGTTAGTAGTTCCCAAGTCAATTCCAATAACGCGACTCATGCACAAAAAACCTCCTCGATATATTCAGCAAAATAAGTATAGTGGATTACGCGTTTACCTTAACCATCGATGGACGAATCGTCCGATCTTTAAATTGATAGCCTTTTTGCAGCTCTTCTGTTACGATGCCGGACTCATACGCCGGATCCTCCACCTGCATGACGGCTTGATGGACGTGCGGATCGAACGGCTTGCCGATCGCTTCAATCACTGACAGGCCTTCTTTTTCAAACACTTGCACCATTTGCCGGTAGACCATGCTGACACCTTCCAGCAACGATTCGACCGTCAATGTGGATTGATCGGCGGACAGCGCACGCTCAAAGTTGTCAAGCACCGGCAAGAGCGATTCGACTACTTGCAAGGAAGCGTATTTCACCAAATCTTCCTGCTCTTTGCGATAGCGGCGGCGCATGTTTTCCATATCGGCCAGCGCTCGCAGGGCGCGATTGTTATTTTCTTCGGCTGTCGCCTTCCAGCGCTCAAGCTCGCTCATCAAGTCTGCTGCCCCTGCCGCTTCGACGGTCGACTCTTGTTCCGTCTGCGCAGTCGCTTCGGCTTGAATCACATCATCTTGATCGATGGTTGTCTTGTCTTCACTCACTAGTATAACCTCCTATTAAGAAAAGCTTCTATGTCGAAGCCCTGCAATGGTGGTGCGATCCCTGTTACTTCCCATCAAACTGCTTTGTCAAAATCCTCGACAATCCCTTCGCAAGGTAATTTAACACGGAAATCACCTTGCCATACTCCATTCGCGTCGGTCCCAAAATGCCAATTGTTCCTACCGGTTTGCCGTCGAGGTAATAGGACGAAGTAATGATGCTGCAGTTCTTGATAGCATCCAACTGGTTCTCCTGGCCGATGGTAATCTGCATCCCGTCGAGCGACGAGCCGAACAAATGGGCGATCTGATCGCTCTGCTCAAGCAGTTCGAGAATGTCCTTAACCTTTTCCACGTCGCGAAACTCCGGTTGGGACATGATTTTGGTCGCCCCGTGCATAACGAGACGATCCGAGGCATCCTCGTGAAACGCCGATTCAATCATATGCAGCATCTCATCGTATTGCTCCGCATGACGCTTCATTTCAATCGCGATTTCCTGGTAAATACGCTGTCTGAGCTTCCAGATGGGAACATCGTGCAATTTGTGATTCAGCAGGTTGACCAGCTTTTCAACTTCTTGCGCAGATACTCCGGCAGGCAAATCAATCAGCTTGTTCTCGACCCGCCCCGTATGGGTGACGACGATCGCCACGGCCTGTTCCTCATTTAAAGGAACGATTTGCACGTGCTTGAGGCGATGTTCGAACATTTCCGGTCCGAGTGCGATGGACGTGTAATTGGTCACTTGTGAAAGGATTGCTGCCGTGTAGTCAATCAGTTGTTCAAAATGCAAAATCCGCTCTGCAAAAGCTTGCTTGAAATCGACGGCTTCCTGTTCATTCAAAAGCTGCGGCTTGATCAGATTATCGACGTAAAAGCGATACCCTTTCGTCGAAGGAATTCGTCCGGCGGATGTATGTGGCTGTTCCAAATACCCCAACTCTTCCAAGTCAGCCATTTCATTGCGAATGGTTGCCGAGCTAAAGTTTACGTCATCGCGCTTGGAGATCGTGCGAGAGCCAACGGGTTCTGCCGAGCGGATGTAATTATCTACGATAGCGTTCAGAATTAACCTTTGTCGATCAGACAGCATACTGGCATTCCCTCCTAGTGTTTTGTGAAAAGCAGTCCGTGATTCACACCGCTTTTCATGAAACGCGATTTGACTGCTCGCAATCATCTTGGTCCCTACGGTTGTCACCGTTTTGTTAGCACTCAGCGCGATTGAGTGCTAAATCATACTATTAAGTTATCAATTGAGAGAGATTTTGTCAATCTTTCTTCCTGACAATTCGTTGCCGGAAAGCGCGGCTGCGCCCAGCCTATTGGCGAAGCCCCAGACGCGCTGATGCCGACAAGAATTTTTATTCCTCCCGATCGAGCAAAAAACGGGCAAACACTTCATTCCCGAGCGGCAGCGCCTGCTCCGTCAGACGCAGGCAGCCGGCGTGCTCTTCCAGCATGCCCTTCGCTTTCTCTTCGCGGATCACATCGCCAAATACACGGTCGACCGGTTCGCCAAAGCGCTGCTCGAAGGTGAGCAAATCGACCCCCTGGCGCAGCCGCAGGCCCAAAATCATCTGTTCTTCCATCTGCTCAAGACGCGTCACAGCAAATTGCTCCACGCGCGGCAGTCCCGTCTTGCACTGCTGCAAATACATCGGCAGCGGTCCGGCATTGACGTGCCGCTCGCCGTCGACGTACCCGTGGGCACCCGCTCCCACCCCATAGTATTCTTCGTTGAGCCAGTAGGTTTTATTGTGACGGCTTTCATAGCCCGGTCTGGCAAAATTGCTGATCTCGTACTGCGGATAGCCGTGCGCTTGCATCTGCTCGATCAGCATCAGGTACATGTTCAGCTCGGCCTCTTCCGTCGGCAGCGGAAGCTGATCTTTCTGGTAGAGTGTGTGGAACAGCGTGTTTTCTTCCACCTTGAGACTGTAGGCGGAAAAGTGCTTCGTCGGCAGTTCAAACGCCTTCTCCAACGTCTTGGCGAAAATCTCCCCAGTCTGATCCGGCAAGCCGAACATCAAATCGATGGAAATATTCTCAAAGCCGGCAGCCCGCGCATTCTCGATACTGCGGTAGACATCGTCCACATCGTGAATGCGGCCCAGCCGCTTGAGCAGGGCATCGTCAAACGACTGCACGCCGAAGCTCAGCCGATTGACGCCAAGCCCGTGCATGACCGTCAGCTTTTCGCGGTCTGTCGTCCCCGGGTTGGCCTCCATCGTAAACTCGTAATCGGCGGTCAGGTGCTTGCCGAGATAATGCTCTACCGTTTCGAGAAGGTGCCGCATCTGTTCGACGTCGAGAAACGTCGGCGTGCCCCCGCCGACAAAAATCGTCTTGATCTGCCTCGGCGGCTTCTGGGCAAACGTAAGCTGCATCTCCGCACGCAGCGCCTCCAGGTAATCCCAGATGAGCTGCGGGTTTTTCGTGACGAATGAATTGAAATCACAGTAAAAGCACTTGTTGGTGCAAAACGGGATGTGAATATACACCGAATGAGGAGCCATGCGCATCCTCTCCTTATCAAAGTAATCTGCTTGTGCACGTTTGCCGATTATAAATTCTTATCGACCAAGAAAAACCAGGATTCCCAAAAAAGGGAAAACCTGACGATCAGCTAGCCGTCAGGTTAGAAGACATGCGTTATTTTTTGTCGTCCATGCGCAGAACTGCCATAAAGGCTTCTTGCGGGACTTCCACGGAACCGACCGCTTTCATCCGCTTTTTCCCTTCTTTTTGCTTCTCCAGCAGTTTGCGTTTCCGGCTGATGTCACCGCCGTAGCATTTGGCCAAAACGTTTTTGCGCATCGCGCTGATCGTCTCGCGCGCGACAATTTTTTGTCCAATCGCTGCCTGGATCGGCACTTCGAATTGCTGGCGGGGGATCAGCTCTTTCAGCTTCTCGCAAATGACCTTCCCGCGCGGATAAGCGGTGTCCTTGTGGACGATAAAGGAAAGCGCGTCGACCACTTCGCCGTTGAGCAGGATATCCATCTTGACCAGCTTGGAAGGCTTGTAGCCGGCCAGCTCGTAGTCAAAGGACGCATATCCCTTCGTCCCGGACTTCAACAGGTCAAAGAAGTCGTAGACGATCTCGGAGAGGGGCATGTCGTACTTCAATTGCACGCGGTTCTCGCCCAGGTACTGCATGTCGAGGAAGTCGCCGCGCTTGCCCTGGCAAAGCTGCATGACATCGCCGACGTAATCCTTGGGCACCATGATCGTTGCGGTGACGTACGGCTCTTCAATCGTCTCGATCTTTTGCACTTCCGGCATTTTTGACGGGTTGTCAATTTCCATGACATCGCCATTCGTTTGCGTAATCCGGTAAATTACGCTCGGTGCTGTCGTGATCAGATCGATGTTAAACTCCCGCTCGATCCGCTCCTGGATAATCTCCATGTGCAATAGGCCGAGGAAACCGCAGCGGAAGCCGAACCCTAACGCTTGTGATGTCTCCGGCTCGAACTGGAGCGAAGCATCGTTTAGCTGCAGTTTTTCCAGAGCGTCGCGCAAATCGTTATACTCGCTCGTATCGATCGGATACAGACCGCAGAAGACCATCGAATTGATTTTGCGGTAGCCAGGCAACGGCTCACTGGCAGGTCTGCTCGCATCGGTGATCGTATCCCCGACGCTTGTATCGCCGACTGTCTTGATCGATGCGGCGACATAACCTACATCACCCACAGTCAATTCATCAACCGGGGTTTGGCGCGGCGTAGAGGTCCCCACTTCCGTTACTTCGAACGTCTTGTTGGTAGCCATCATTTTGATTTTCATGCCTTTGCGCAGGGTGCCGTTGACAATCCGCACCGACGCAATAACACCGCGATAGGCGTCAAAATACGAGTCAAAAATCAGCGCCTGCAGCGGAGCATCCGGGTCTCCTTCCGGGGCCGGCACTTTTTTGACGACCGCCTCCAGCACATCCTTGATCCCGATCCCTGCTTTGGCTGACGTGAGGCACGCTTCACTGGCATCCAGCCCGATCACATCTTCGACCTCTTGCTTGACGCGTTCCGGCTCTGCGCTGGGCAGGTCGATCTTATTGATAATCGGAATGATTTCCAGATTGTTATCCAGAGCCAAATACACATTGGCGAGCGTTTGCGCTTCAATCCCCTGGGCTGCGTCGACGACGAGCAGCGCCCCTTCACAGGCGGCCAGGCTGCGCGACACTTCATACGTAAAGTCGACGTGTCCCGGTGTATCAATCAGATGCAGGATGTAGTCTTCTCCATCATCCGCCTTGTAGTTCAAACGGACAGCATTTAGTTTGATCGTGATCCCACGTTCCTTTTCCAATTCCATCGTATCGAGGAACTGCGCTTCCATCTCACGCGCCGTCAAAGCACCGGTCAATTCCAAAATCCGGTCGGCCAACGTCGACTTTCCGTGGTCGATATGAGCAATAATAGAGAAATTGCGAATCTTTTTCTGTCTTTCACGGCGATCCATTAATTTCGTTCCCTCCATTTGAAAAACGTCCCCTCACCAGGGGAAGAGTACAGCGTTTTCCACGAAAAAAGCACTAACGTTAATTATAACAAAGCGGGAAACCTACGGCAATACGCAGCTCAGCGGCACTGTACCATCTCTGCAAATCAGGATACTACAGGTCGCTGGCACCATCGGCAAACAAAAAATTTGGCGACCTCTTCCCGTAGAAAACCGTGAAGGAGTCGCCGCATTGACAGGGTTATTTCCAGTTCGTTTTTTAATCTAATACCCACGTGTTTGCTTCTTTGTCGTAATGAAACTCTTTAAGAATGGTGTCACCCTGCCCGGCATTATGGGTAAAAAATGTGTCATATTGTAGCAAGCGTCTGCCTTTTCGTCATATTCTCCTATTTTATTATAGACGCTATGGGTGGTTTTCGCATTATACGTGTTAGAAGAAGCCCTTGCTTCGGCCGCAGGTTTTCCAGAGTTAGATTTTTCACCAAGGTCTCAAGAAAAGAAGCCCGGACTGACCGCCTCCGGACTTCATTCTGCAGCAGCTATTCAATCTCTACATTCTCCAGGCTTTCCGATCCTGTCGGATGCGGCAAGTAGTTTTTCACATTCGCTTTGGCCGCCAGTGCCGGAGTGGAGTGAGCGAGCGGCACCATCGGGACGTCTTTGAAGATGATTTCCTGCACCTGCTTGTACAGCTTGGTCCGCTTTTCCTGAGACGGCTCGGACTGCGCTTGCAGCAACAGCTTGTGCGCTTCTTCGCTCTTGTAGCGGACCTTGTTGTTGCCGCCGATATTGTTCTTGTCCAGCAGCGTATAGAGGAAGTTGTCCGGGTCGCCGTTGTCACCCGTCCAACCGAGCAGGAACAGGTCTTGCTCGCCTTTTTTCGTCTTGTCGAGATAGACCGCCCATTCCATCGTCACGATTTCCGTCTCGACTCCGATTTTCTTCAAGTCTTGCTGGATCGCCTCGGCAATTTTTACGCCGTCAGGCATGTACGGACGGGGAACAGGCATGGCCCAGAACTTCGTTTTGAAGCCGTTGGGGTAGCCTGCTTCTGCCAGCAGTTGCTTCGCTTTATCCAGATTGAATTCGCGGTCTTTGATTTCGTCGTTATATCCCCAGATCGATGGAGCCAACGGGTTTTTCGCCGGTTGGCCAAGGCCGGCAAAGAATGCGTCGATGATGGCCGGCTTATTGATTGCATAGGCGAGCGCTTCACGGACTTTCGGATTGTCAAACGGCTTCTTTTCCATATTGAAACCGAAGAAGCCCAGATTCATCGACGGCCGCAGAATCAGCTGCAAGTCTTTGTTATCCTTTACGGACTGCGTGTCATCCGGATTCATACCGTCCAGGACATCGATTTCTCCGGAGGTTAACGCCGTCAGCCGGGCGGAGTTTTCCGGAATGACCTTGAAAACAATCTTATCCAGCTTCGGCAATCCTTTGTTCCAGTAATCAGGGTTCTTCTCCAGCGTAATGGAATCATTGCGCTTCCACTCAACGAATTTAAACGGACCTGTGCCCACCGGTTCTTCGTTAAACTTGGCCGACCCTTTTTCCTGCAGTGCTTTCGGTGAAGCAATCCCGAAGCAATACATGCCCAGGTTGTTCAGGAACGGTGCGAGCGGTCTGTTCATTTTAAATTCGACCGTGTTCGGATCGATCGCTTTCACCGAAGCGATCGCATGATCCTTGTCGCCCTTATAGCCGCCAAACATGTCATTGTAATAAGGAAAACCTTCTTTATTGTGCAGCGGATTGTCTTTGTCCATCCAGCGTTCGAAATTAAACACGACCGCGTCAGCATTAAAATCGCTGCCATCGTGGAATTTTACGCCTTGGCGCAGGTGGAACGTATACGTCAAGCCGTCTGGCGAAATCTCCCACGATTCTGCCAGACCGGGAACGATGTTGGTATTCTGCGGCTCGTATTTGACCAGCGTTTCAAAAATGTTCTCCGTAACCCGTGCCGATTCTCCATCGTCCGTGGTGATTGGGTCGAGCCCGGCTGAATCGCCGCCGCGGCCGTAGATTAGCTGTTTCGGTCCGCCTTTGGCCGGCTCAGCTGCCGGAGCAGGCGTCTCGGCAGCAGGCTGATTTGGTTGGGCTGAATTCGCTGGTTTTTCCGCTTGCTGTGCACCGCCGCAGCCTGTCAACGCCATGGAAAGAGCCAATAATGCTGTGAAGGCTGCGCCTACCAGTCTTTTTTTCATACCTTGTACTCCCCCTTGTTTATTTTTCTCTTTCTGTTCAAGCTCCACCGTGTTTTTGTCGGCTTTCCCCCCTTTCCGTAGCTGCAACGGTCGCATTTAAGACTCGCGATGAAATCAATTCCCGCTTGATTAGCGGACGTTATTTCATCGCCATGCCTTAGTGCTTCATCCGCGGGTCAAGCGCGTCGCGCAAACCGTCACCGATCAAGTTGAACCCCAAAACCGTCAGCATGATGGACAAGCCGGGAAAGATAACGGTCCATGGCGCTTTCTGGATATATTGACGCGAATCGGCAAGCATTTTGCCCCACTCCGGCTCAGGTGCTTGTGCTCCCAGGCCAAGAAAGCCCAATGCGGCTGCCTCGATGATCGCAGTGGCGACGCCAAGCGTTCCGGTGACGATGATCGGCGCCAAGCTGTTCGGCAAAATGTGCTGAAGGATGATCCGGGAGTCTTTCATCCCGATTGCCCGTGCGGCCATGACAAACTCTTCTTCCTTCAGCGTCAGCACACGGGCCCGAACAAGCCGTCCGTAGGTAGGGATATTAATGATCGCGATGGCGATCAGCGCATTTTTCAAGGACGGCCCCAGAATGGCCACGATCGCGATCGCCAGCAATATGCTCGGAAAAGCGAGCATGACATCAAAAATCCGCGAGATGAGCATGTCGATCCAACGACCGTAGTACCCCGAAAGAAGTCCGAGAATCGTGCCGGCAATGACCGAACCGACGACGGCGAACGTTCCGACCCAGAGAGAAATTTGTGCCCCGTAAATGACCCGGGTGTAAATATCGCGTCCGTTGTAATCCGTACCGAACCAATGCTCGGCTGACGGCGGTTTATTTTTCATGACGAGCTCGCCTTCATCGTATCTGTAATGCGTCAACATAGGCGCCAGCAATGCAATCGCGATGAATGCGAGGATGATGGCGAGACCGATCATCGCCATTTTATTTCTCCGCAGGATCCTCCACGCATCGCGCCAGGGGGAGATGACCTTTTCGTTCGCCTGCGCAAGCGGCACTGTTTGTTCTTCTGCAGCAATTGCCATTCTTCTCACCCCTCCTTAGCGATATTTGATCCGCGGATCGACGTAGGCGTAGAGCAGATCGACCAGCAGATTGATGAGCACGAAGATTGTCGCCACCACTAAAATGCCGGATTGGATGACGGGGTAGTCGCGGTTGCCGATCGCTGTGTAAATGTATCTGCCCACACCTGGCCAGCTAAAGATCGTCTCCGTCAAGACAGCACCGCCGATCAACAACCCGGTCTGCAAGCCGATAATCGTCAAGACGGGAATCAGTGCATTTTTCAGGGCATGCTTGTACACCACGAAGAACTGCCCCAGCCCTTTCGCTTTGGCGGTGCGGATAAAGTCGGAGCGCATCACTTCAAGCATGCTGGACCGGGTAATTCTGGCGATGATCGCCATCGGAATCGTCCCCAAGGCAATGCCCGGCAAAATCAAATGCTGCAGGACGCTTTTCAACTGATCCCAGCGCCCTGCCAATATCGTATCTATGACGTAAAAATGGGTAATGGCTTCAACCGGCATGCGCGAATCGTCACGGCCAATCGAAGGCAGCCACTTTAATTCCTGAGCGAAGAACCACTGCTCCATCAATCCAAGCCAAAAGACGGGCATGGATACACCGATCAAGGCGATGAGCATGGATACGTAGTCAAACCAAGAGTTTTGTTTCCACGCGGAAAGAATGCCGGCGTTAACCCCGATAAAGACGGCAAACAACATACTGACAGCGGTTAACTCTGCTGTCCCCATCAAGTACGGAAAAATTTCTTTCGCGATCGGCGCTCTGGAGTGCAGCGACGTACCGAGATCGCCGGTAATGATTTTTGACGCATAATCGAAATACTGCACGTACAAAGGATCATTTAACCGCAGACTCTCACGCAATTCAGCCAGTGCCTTCGGACTTGCCTTTTCTCCCAAAATGGTCAAAGCCGGATCGCCCGGGATCGCATGTATGATCGAGAATACGACGATGGACATCCCTATCAATACGGGGATTAGCATCAACAACCTTCGAACTGTGTAGGATAGCAATTCCATCTCCTCGCTTTCTGCTAATCAATGGAGGATTTTGCCAACAACCAGAAAGCGACTGGAAGCGAATTTTGCAAAACCCTGAAAAGAGAAAGGGCAAGAAGAGGAGCTCCTCTTACCCTTATCTCAAGCTTATTGAATGTCTACATGCTCCAAGCTTTCCGTACCAGTCGGATGCGGCTGGTAACCGGATATGTTTGCTTTTCCGGCGAGCGCTGGCGTAGAGTGTGCAAGCGGAATGACCGGGATGTCTTTGAAGATTTGTTCCTGAACCTTCTTGTACAGCTCTGTACGTTTGCCTTGGTCTGTCTCCGATTGCGCTTCCAGAAGCATTTTGTGCACTTCTTCATTCTTATAGCGGGAATTGTTGTTGCTGTTGATGTTGTTTTTGTCAAACAGCACGTAGAGGAAGTTGTCCGGGTCGCCGTTGTCGCCAGTCCAGCCGAGCAGGAACATGTCTTGCTCACCTTTTCTGGTCTTCTCCAGATAGACAGCCCACTCCATCGTGACAATTTCCGTCTCGATGCCGATTTTCTTCAGATCTTGCTGGATCGCTTCGGCAATTTTTTGTCCGTCGGGCATGTACGGGCGTGGTACCGGCATGGCCCAGAACTTCGTTTTGAAGCCGTTCGGATAGCCGGCTTCCGCGAGCAACTTCTTCGCTTTCTCCAGGTCGTATTCACGGTCCTTGATTTGATCGTTGTACCCCCAAATGGATGGCGGCATTGGATTTACCGCTATCTGGCCGAGACCGCCAAAGAACGCTTCCAGGATGGCCGGTTTGTTTACCGCATAGGCGATGGCTTCGCGAACTTTCGGATTATCCAGCGGCTTCTTCTCCATGTTGAAGCCGAGGAAACCGATGTTCATGGAAGGGCGCAGGTACAATTGCAAATCTTTGTTTTCTTTAACGGACGGAACGTCATCCGGATTCATGCCGTCGATCAGATCGACTTCGCCGGAGTTTAGCGCGGTCAGACGGGCTGTATTCTCCGGAATAACCTTGAATACGACTTTATCCAGCTTCGGCAAGCCCTTTTGCCAGTAGTCCGGATTTTTCTCCAGCGTGATGGAGTCGTTGCGCTTCCATTCGACGAATTTGAACGGTCCGGTGCCGACAGGCGATTCGTTAAACTTGGCCGGGTCCTTTTTGATTGCCTCTGGTGAGCCGATTGCAAACGGGAACATGCCCAGGTTGTTCAGGAACGGCGAGAGCGCACGGTTCAGCTTGAATTCAACCGTGTTCGGATCAACCGCTTTCACGGATGCGATGGCGTGATCCTTGTCGCCCTTGAAGCCGCCAAACATGTCATTATAATACGGGAATTCGCCATTATGATATGGATTGCTCTTGTCCATCCAGCGTTCGAAGTTGAAGACTACCGCGTCTGCGTTGAAATCTGTGCCGTCATGGAATTTCACGCCTTGACGGAGGTGGAATGTATACGTCAGACCGTCTTGCGAAATGTCCCATTTTTCGGCCAGACCAGGAACGATCTTGGTATTATCCGGTTCGTACTTGACCAGTGTCTCCATCACGTTCATCGTTACCCGTGCCGATTCGCCGTCTGTTATCGTAATCGGGTCGAGGCCCGCCGAATCCCCGCCGCGCCCGACGATCAACTGTTTCGGTCCGTTATTGGCCGGCGCGGGCTGTGCCGGTGCCTGTCCCGAGGTTTGCGGCTGCGCGGTCGTGTCTTGTGGCTTGGCTTCCGGCTGCGCCCCGCCACCGCAACCGGTCAAGGCGAGCGAGAGCCCCAGCAAGGCTGAAAATGCTGCTGATAACAATCTCTTTCTCATCAGGATAGTCCCCCTTTACTTGGTATCGTTCGTCAAAATTGTGAAGTAATTTTGCGGCATCCCCCCTTTTCCGGACAACGCCCCTGACGTTATTGCTCATACAAGTGGCAAGCCACGTAGTGACCTTCGCCTGCATCTTTAAACTCCGGGCGAGTGCTGCGGCAAATGTCTTTTACATGCGGACAGCGCGTGTGAAACGTACACCCGCTTGGCGGATTGGCCGGACTGGGCACATCCCCCTGTAAAATAATTCGCTCTGTCTTCAAATCAGGGTCTGGATTGGGCACCGCTGAGAGCAGTGCCTGCGAGTACGGATGCAGCGGCTTGTCGTAAAGGGCTTGCTTTGCGGCCAGTTCCACAATGCGGCCGAGGTACATCACGCCTACCCGATCGCTAATGTGGCGAACGACACTCAAATCATGGGCGATGAACAAGTAGGTCAAGCCCAAATCCCGCTGAAGATCCTGCATGAGATTGAGCACCTGCGACTGGATGGAGACATCGAGCGCCGATACGGGCTCATCTGCGACAATCAGCTTGGGATTAACCATGAGCGCCCTGGCGATGCCGATCCGCTGCCGCTGGCCACCGCTGAACTGATGCGGGTAGCGCCTGGCGTGGTAGCTGTTTAGACCGACTATTTCCAACATTTCGTGAATTTTCTTTTTGCGTTCGGCAGCGCTTCCAATTTTGTGCACAAGCAGCGGTTCTT
>CAMIVR010000114.1 GCA_946402065.1 uncultured Brevibacillus sp.
GAGCAGGATAACCCGTATGCCTTGCGGGCGCTGGCGTTGATGACGATGCACGGGATTGCGTTTGACGACCGGGGCGATAGCGGGAAAGCGCTCGTTTACTTGAAAAAAATCAAAGATCCGCTTCCATATGATTACGAGTTAATGATTCAGGCCAATGAAAAATTAGGAAACCAAGCTGAGGCAGATAAGCTGAGAGCAAAGCTGAAGAGCAGGTGAAAAAATATTTTTTTGCGAAAAAGCGTCAATAAATCACGATGCTTGCAGGAGAAGCAGGTAAATCTGCGTAACGGACAACGACAGTCAATTCAAGGCTAATTTAAAGCATTTTCGGTTTTTTTCAAAATGCAGCAAAGGACTATAATTAGCAGTATCAGGCGAGGGCTTGCAGCCGGTGCAGGCTTTCACAAACACACAGGTAGATTGAATGCAGAGCGGGCTCGGCCTGCTGGGCATTCTGTAGACCGATGCGGTTTTCATTTCTCATGGTGTCTCGCTGGTTTTGTACCAGTCGGGATTTCCATGCCGGGAAGTGATCTGCATCGGTTTTCTTTTTTCTGTGCAATCATATTGGAGGGATTTGTGATGAAAAATATTTTTGTTTTCGGCAAAGGGGATGCGTTCTTTTCGTTTGTCTCGGCGATTACCGACTCACAGCAGCAGCTGTCTCAATGTGACCGCTCGCAGACCTACATGTATTTTCTCACGTGCCGAAAGTCAGCCCAAGAGAGCGACTATTCCATCGGGTTTGTGCCGGCCAGTTTTTCCTTTCTCAAAGAACAGGAAGAATTTCTGGGCACCTTTGACCGCATGTTTATTTTCCCTGACGAGCTGGAGGAGCGCTTCGATGTTGTGGCTTTCCTGAAGCAATCCGCTACGGGCAAAGTCTTTGTGCTGACGCAGCACAATCTCGACGCCCATCTCTACCGGCAGAGCGGCATTCCGTATGTGATTACAAGCAAGGAAGGACTGAGCGAGTACGGCTGGCTGGTACCGGATGCAGCTTTATAGCAGGGAGCGGGCTGAAAGGAGGGATTATGAAATGATGGCAAAAACACTCGATGGCAGGTCGGAAAATGGTGCAAACAGATGAAAAAAAGAGCTACTTTATGAGCGCACGAAACAAATTCACGCCATGATTAAAGCACGCGTAATTCGCACGATTTTGTCAGGAACAGGATATTAACAGGCAATAATACTCGTCGTATAATAAGCCTTAACAAACAATTGCAAAGCGGCTGAATCCCGGGGCACCCGGGAACGGAGGAACCAATCTTTTGGGGTTAATTCTGCAGCAGATGTAGAAGGGATGAGAACAGACTTCTTCGCCATCCTACCCGACAGCTAACTTCGTAAGCTAAAGCGGAGGAGGTCACTAGACCACCTTGTTCGAGCGGGGTATTCTCGCTCGGGACGTACATGGTCTTTTTTGTTTGCTTACAATTGAAAAACTGTTCAAGAAAAGGACGGGAGACAGAACGCAAAGAAGGCGACAGCTGGCTTGGCGTTAGGTAGACCAATGAGTGCTTTTTCTCCAACAGTTGAATCGAAGACACGATAGCGTTGCAGGGAATGAAGGCAATGGCATGCCCATTGTTTTGATCCGGCCTGCAGCTGTGTTCGATTCACCATGGGGAGAGAGTAAACATTGGTCTATTCTTTTTGTCCTCTGGTATTGCCTTGCATGGTGTGGGGCGTCACGAGAGGACGAATGAATGCCTGCCAGGCAAAACCTTGTTGTTTGGGAGGAATGGATAGGCTGAGCAAATTGATGCAGTTTCAAGCAGGCTTTAATTCGGTTACATTTTTGCACATTGAAAGGGAGCGTTGATGGTGGATATCGTTTCAATCCTTTTGATAGGTGGTTCGTTTGCCGTGTTCTACGGAATCATCGTCTTTTGCGATCGCGTGGTAAGAGACAATGGGGGGAAAGATAAATGATTTTACTACTGATCCTGGTCGGCGGGCTTTCCTTATATTTGCTTCATGCATTGCTTTACCCTGAAAAGTATTAGTTGAGGTCATGAAGATTACTTGAGGAGGAACTATTGTGGATTTTTTACAAATAGCCGTGGTGCTGGGCGTGGTTCTTGTGTCGGCTGTCTTGATGGGGCGTTATCTGGCGGGCTCTTTCGCGCTTGAGCCGACGCGCTTCGATAAAGTGTTTGGCGGAGTAGAACGATTGATATACAAAGTGGCAGGGATTCGAACAACCGATATGACCTGGAAAGAGTACGCGAAGGCGCTGCTGTTCAGCAACCTGGTGATGGTTGTAATCGCCTATCTGCTCTTGCGCTTGCAGGGGATTCTGCCGCTCAATCCGAGCGGGATTGCCGGGATGGAGCCACTTCTGTCGTTTAACACGGCGTCGAGCTTTTTAACCAATACCAATCTGCAGCATTACAGCGGGGAGTCGGGGCTCTCGTATTTGTCGCAAATGCTGGTCATCATCTTCCTGATGTTTACCACGCCCGCTACCGGAATCGCTCTGGCTATCGCTTTTATGCGGGGGGTGACCGGGCAGAGAAGCATCGGCAACTTTTATGTCGACCTGATCCGTGCCCATACGCGTGTCTTGCTTCCGCTGGCCGTAATCGTCACGCTGCTGCTCGTCTCGCAAGGCGTTCCGCAGACACTGGAGCCGACTGCTACCGCGGCGACAGTGGAGGGCGCTCTGCAGCAGATCGCCCGTGGACCAGTCGCTGCGCTTGAGTCGATCAAGCATTTGGGTACGAATGGCGGCGGCTTCTTCGGAGTCAACTCGTCGCATCCATTTGAAAATCCGACGCCGTTTTCGAACGTTTTGGAAATCATCTCGATGTTTCTCATTCCGGCCTCATTGCCCTTTACGTTCGGCTGGATGGTACGCAGCAAAAAACAAGGCTGGATTCTTTTTACTACAATGTCGGTCGTGTTTCTGGTCTTTCTGGGCATTGCTTACACCAATGAGTCACATGGCAACCCTGCGCTGGCTCATGCCGGATTGTCGCAAGCAGCAGGCAGCATGGAAGGCAAGGAGGTACGCTTCGGGATTGCCCAAAGTGCCCTGTTCACAGCCGTAACGACAGCAGCGACGACAGGGACGGTCAACAACATGCACGATACACTGACACCGCTGGGAGGCTTTGTCCCGCTTGCGGAAATGATGCTGAACTGCGTGTTTGGCGGAGATGGTGTCGGAACTGTCAATATCCTGATGTACGCGATCCTCGCCGTCTTTATCGCCGGGTTGATGGTCGGGCGGACGCCGGAATTCCTCGGGCGCAAAATCGAGGCCAAAGAGATGAAGCTGATCGCCATCACGATTCTCGTCCATCCGCTGATCATTCTCGTGCCATCGGCAATTGCCCTGGCGACGGAGATGGGATCAACGGCGATCTCGAACCCGGGCTTCCACGGCATCTCGCAAGTCGTCTACGAGTTCAC
Organism: uncultured Brevibacillus sp.; assembly: GCA_946402065.1. GTDB lineage: Bacteria > Bacillota > Bacilli > Brevibacillales > Brevibacillaceae > Brevibacillus_D. The sequence goes on from CAMIVR010000114.1 coordinate 3,424, forward strand.
CTCGTCAGCAGCCAACAATGGTTCCGGCTTTGAAGGATTGGGCGACAACACGCCGTTCTGGAACATTGCGACCGGCTTGGTCATGCTGTTTGGCCGGTACATTTCGATGATTGCGCTGCTCGCGGTGGCCGGATCGCTGTTGGCGAAGACACCTGTGCCTGAGACGATCGGCACGTTTAAAACAAACAACAGTACGTTCATGGTGATTCTGTTGGCTGTCGTGCTGCTGGTCGGGGCGCTCACGTTTCTTCCGGTCGTCGCTCTTGGTCCGGTGGCCGAATGGCTAACCTTACATTAAAAATCATGAAGGGTAAAGGAGTACATTTCGATGAGTAGAGAGCGAAAATCGGCCATCAGCAATGAACTGCTGAGGGTCGCCATAATCGATTCGTTTAAAAAGCTGGATCCGCGAGTCATGGTCAAAAACCCTGTCATGTTTGTCGTAGAAGTCGGCTTCGTCGTGACACTGCTCTTGACGCTCATGCCGTCATTGTTCGGTGGGGCATCTGATCCGGGCTATAACGCTGTCGTTTCCGTCATCCTGTTTGTTACGATCTTGTTCGCCAACTTCGCCGAAGCGCTGGCGGAAGGGCGAGGAAAAGCACAGGCAGACAGTCTGAAGAAAACACGGAAGGATACCCAAGCCACTGTGCTGCTAAAGGATGGCTCCGTCAAGCAGGTCAGTTCAACCGAGCTGCGCAAGGGCGATATCGTCATTGTCGAGGCTAATGAGTTGATCCCGAGCGACGGTGAGATCATCGAAGGCATCGCCTCGGTCGACGAATCGGCGATTACTGGTGAGTCGGCTCCCGTGATTAAAGAGTCGGGCGGCGACTTCAGTTCGGTGACGGGTGGAACCCGGGTGATCAGCGACCGGATAAAAGTACAGATCACGACAGACCCGGGCGAATCGTTCCTCGATCGGATGATCAACCTCGTCGAAGGGGCCAAACGGCAAAAGACACCAAACGAGATAGCGCTCAACACGTTGTTGGTCAGCTTGACGCTGATTTTCCTGATTGTCTGTACGACACTTCAGCCGATCGCCAGCTACGTGAATGCGGCGATTCCGGTTGCGACGCTGATCGCTTTGCTCGTCTGCCTGATTCCCACGACGATCGGCGGCCTGCTGTCTGCGATCGGGATTGCCGGGATGGACCGCGTCACGCAATTTAACGTCATTGCCACCTCGGGCAAAGCAGTCGAGGCATCGGGCGACATCAACACGATCATTCTCGATAAAACAGGGACCATTACCCACGGAAACCGCATGGCGTCGTCGTTTACACCGGTTGGCAACGTGAAGCAGGAAGAGCTGAACCAGGTAGCTGCGCTAAGCTCCATCTACGACGACACGCCAGAAGGACGCTCTGTGATTGAACTGGCGAAGCAGTTGGGTATCACTTTAACCAGCCTCGAATGTCCGGGTGCAGAAAGCGTTGAATTCAAAGCGGAAACGCGGATGAGCGGAACCAACCTTCCCGATGGACGGATCATCCGCAAAGGAGCGGTCGATGCAATCAAAGCGTACATCACCGCTCTTGGAGGGACGATTCCCGGAGATTTGGATGACCAGACCGCCAAGATCGCCACAGAAGGCGGTACACCGCTCGCGGTCGCCGAGGGCAACCGCATCCTCGGACTGATTTATCTCAAGGATACGGTCAAGCCAGGCATGAAAGAACGCTTTGAAGAATTGCGGCGGATGGGCATCCGCACGATTATGTGTACAGGAGACAATCCGCTGACGGCGGCAACGATTGCCCGTGAAGCAGGCGTGGACGACTTTATTGCCGAAGCGAAGCCCGAAGACAAAATAGCCGTGATTCGCCGCGAACAGGCGCAAGGCAAGCTGGTTGCGATGACAGGCGACGGGACGAATGACGCTCCGGCGCTGGCTCAGGCGGACGTCGGGCTGGCGATGAACAGCGGCACGATTGCAGCAAAAGAAGCAGCTAATATGGTGGATCTGGACTCAGACCCGACCAAAATCATCGAGGTCGTCGCGATTGGCAAACAGCTTTTGATGACGCGCGGGGCGCTGACGACCTTCTCGATCGCCAATGACATTGCCAAGTACTTTGCGATCATTCCCGCCATGTTTATGCTGGCGATCCCGCAAATGGGCGCATGTAACGTCATGGGGCTGGCAACGCCGCAGAGCGCCATCCTGTCTGCGCTGATCTTTAACGCAGTGATTATTCCGCTGCTCATCCCGCTGGCGATGAAAGGCGTCAAATACGTGCCGATGAGTGCGACGAAGCTGTTGACGAGAAACCTCTTCATCTTTGGCTTGGGCGGGATCATCGTTCCGTTTATCGGGATCAAACTCATCGATCTGGTATTGTCTGGGCTTCACTTGGTCTAATATAAAAAATCACGTGAAAGATAAGGTGAATAGCATGTTGGTAAATTTGCGCGTAAGTCTCGTCCTGCTCGTCCTTTGCGGCTTGATTTATCCGCTGGCGATGACTGGGCTTGCACAGGTGCTGATGCCTGTCCAGGCAAACGGCAGCTTGTTGACGGATGCGAATGGAAACGTAGTCGGGTCGGCGCTGATCGGTCAGACGTTCAAAGACCCGAAGTATTTTAGCGGACGTATTTCTTCTATTGATAACAACGCAGCGGGATCGGGCTCTAACAACTACGCCCCATCCAATCCGGCGTTGATCGAGCGCGTGCAGAAAGATATGCAAGCATTCCTGACTGCCAACCCTGATGTGAAGCAAGCCGATATTCCGGCAGACTTGTTGACCAACTCTGCTTCTGGTCTTGACCCGCACATTACGCCAATGGCGGCAAAGGTTCAAGTTCCGCGCATCGCGAAACAAAGAAATATCGATCCAGCCAAGCTCAACGCACTGATTGATGAGCACACGGCAGGGCGGCAATTCGGTTTGTTCGGGGAGCAGCGGGTGAATGTGCTGGAATTGAATCTGGCGCTCGACCAGTTGAAGTAAGGGAAGAGAAAGGCAAGAAAGCTGATGCGCTGAACAATCGAGTGGAGAGTGGGGAACAGGAGATGCAGAACAGTCTGGATTGTATGGAAGCGGAGTTTTTCCGGATGCTGATCCAGAGTTACCTGGAGGAAGAAGAAACGAGACGGAGAGAAAACCAGCAGCGCAAGTCATTGCGAAGACTGCAGACAGCGATGGGGAAGCGGATTTGCCAATTTTTTCAGGAAAGGCTTGAAGGTGTTACGATTGTCCACGAAAGCGGGATGGTATTCACTTTTCACAAGGACGACAGCATCATTTCCGTCCTGAAAATCCATCCTACGCTGAACGGCTGTCGGGGAAGCGTCTGGTATCATCACATCGACAAGGTGACGCGGCAGCTGTGCCAGTCATATCGAATCAGCACTGACCGGATCAACTTTCTCGTCCTGTCGTTGATGGACAGTCTGGATGTCAAGCATGTGAGAAAATTGACCGGCGGAGCGATCAAATCCAACGCGGAGATGGTCGCCAGACGAAACCGCGAGCTGTTGGAAAGCTATATCAGGCTGTATGTGAAGGGGATTAAGGTGTTCAGCGATCCTGCCGCACAGGTGTACTTTTTAAGTCCGGACAAAAATTGCAACGATGCAGCGATGGAATGCCTTGTAGCCAAACAGATACCGAGCTTTGCGAATGAAGCGTGGGTACGACCATCCATTACTGAGTTGGTGGAAAAGCTGCAGGCTAGCCCAAGGGCGTGAACAGGTGCAAAAAAGCAGGGAAAATCAACAGGGACCGTCTCCCGAATGATCGAGACGGTCCCTTTGCTATTGATAGAATCTAAATCTATACCAGATTTTCCGGATTCAACGCTTGTAGCTCCGGCAGGACGAAGCGTCCGTCTTTGCGGATCAGCACGTCGTCGAACCAGATTTCGCCCCCGCCGTATTCCGGACGCTGGATTTGCACCATGTCCCAGTGGATCGAGGAGCGGTTGCCGTTGTCGGCGATGTCGTACGCATTGCCCGGCGTGAAGTGGAAGCTGCCGGCAATTTTCTCGTCAAACAGAATGTCCTGCATCGGATGGAGGATGTGCGGGTTAAAGCCGATGGCAAACTCGCCAATGTAGCGTGCTCCCTCATCCGTGTCGAGAATTTCATTCAGTGCTTTTGTATTGCTGCTCGTCGCTTCGACGATCTTTCCTTTGGAGAAGGTCAGGCGGACATCGGTAAACGACATGCTGTGATAGTTGGTGGCTGTATTGTAGGCGAGCGTTCCTTCGACAGAGTCGATCACCGGCGAGGTGTACACTTCGCCATCCGGAATGTTGCGTTTGCCGTCGCACTTGATCGCCGGAATGCCCTTGATCGAAAAGCGCAGGTCCGTACCCGGTGCGACGATATGCACGCGGTCTGTCCGCTCCATTAATTCGGCGAGCGGTGTCATTGCCTTCGACATCTTGGCGTAGTCCAGATTGCAGACGGAGAAGTAGAAGTTCTCGAAGCCTTCCAGACTCATGTTGGAGAGCTGCGCCATTGAGTGGTTCGGGTAGCGCAGGACAACCCAGCGCTTGTTCGGAACGCGTTCGTCGAGGTGGACGGGTTTATAGTAGTTGCGAGAGTAATACCCCATTTGTGCCTCGGCGATATCGGAGTACTCGTTAATATTTTCAAAGGCGCGAACGGCTATGTAGGCATCGACATCCTGCATCCGCGACAGCTCGTGTTTGGCGAACAGCTCCATATGCTCCGGACTGCTGCCCTGAATCAGCGCACGCATGATTTCCTGATCCTTGATCGTGACGAGCGGGAGGGCACCGACCGCAAAGGCTTCGCGGACAAGCTCACGGACGATGGGGACCTGCAGCCCGATGTTTTCAATCAGGACTTTCTCCCCTTTTTGCAGATTGAGCGAGTAACGAATCAAGCGACTGGCCAGTTCTTTTACGCGTGGATCCATGTCATCAAACACCTCGTTTGGTTGGTTTTGGAAAAAGGTCACTTCGAGTTTAATAGCACGCTTCGTAAATAGCAAGTACATCTTCGGTTTTCAGCTGACGCGAGCCTAAGATATAGCCGCTGCCGTTACCGCCGATGCGAACCGCCTCCGCAGCCAAATCTGGCAGGACTTCGCGAGGAATGGAAAAATCAGCAAGCCGCTGGGTAATGCCCAACTGGGCAAACCACGCCTGAACGGCCGGGATCGTCGCCTGTGCCGCCGCGATGTCGTCTGTTTCCGTGACCCCGAAGCACTCGCGGCCCATCCGTGCCAGCCGCTCCGGACGATCCTGCAGGATAATCTGTTGAAAGTACGGAATGGCCAAAATCGCCAAGCCACGCCCGTGGGCAATGTCGTAGTAACCGCTCAGCGTATGCTCGACCTGATGCAGCGGGTATCCGGCGATGCCGCGTCCCGCACGAGTGAAGGCGCTAATCGCCAGCGTGCTGGCCCACAACAAGGTCGCTCGCGCTTCGGCATGATCAGGCTGACGCATGGCGATCGGAGCAAAATGGACGACGTTTCTAATCAGTGATTCGGAGAAGCCGTCCTGCACATGTGAGGTGGAGTTGCTGATCAAGTAAGACTCGAACAGATGGGAAAAGATATCAGCAGAAGCCTCGGCTGTGATGTGCGGCGGGACTGTATACGTCAGTGTCGGATCGAGGATGGCGACTTTCGGGATCATGCCCGGTCCGTTAATGGATGATTTCTCATGGCTTTCCCAGTGGGTCAAGACACTGCCATGGTTCGCTTCCGAGCCAGTCGCCGCAACGGTCGGGATGCACATGAGCGGCAGCGCTTCCTTGATCGGGAGCAGTTCTCGCCACAGATTCGCCGGATTTCCCCGCATGTAGTCGTAGATGGGCCGATTGGACAGCGCCGCAGCGGCAATCGCTTTGGCTGCATCCATAACCGAACCGCCGCCAAGGGCAATAATGAAATCGCAGTGATTTTCCCTGGCCATTGCTGCACCGGCATCAACCGTCGTCGTGCGCGGATTCGGTTCAATTCGGTCAAACAAGACGTAGGGGAGGTTCACCTGCTGCAAGGAAGCAATGGCTTTATCCAAAATCCCGGTCGCTTTGGCCGATTTCCCCCCTGTGACGAGCAGCGCTTTTTGGCCGAGCTTCAACGCTTCCTGTCCGATTTTGGCCAGTTCACCTTCGCCAAACAAAATCCGCGTGGGGAAGGACAATTCAAATGGAATCATACAGTTCACCTCAGTGCGATTTGCTTTTTGCAAGCTCTTCATTAGTGTAGCACAAGACGAAAAGGCCGACGAATCGCAAGAAAATCCGCCAGTAAAATCCGAACATTTGTCGAAAGTGATTTTCTCTGTTTTCGTTGAAAAAAGCGTATATTTGTGTTTTAATCAAAATGTAATGTTCGTGAAATGACTAACTAACTCATTATTTCATGGTGGGAAGGAGACATCGTGGTGGAAAAACAAGAACAACTCTACGAAGGGAAGGCCAAGCGAGTTTATCGGACTTCTGAACCAAATGTCTATTGGGTAGAATACAAAGACGATGCGACTGCTTTTAATGGAGAGAAAAAAGGAACAATCGTCGGAAAAGGCGAGTTGAACAACCGGATTAGCTCTATTTTTTTCACCATGCTAAAAGAAAAAGGGATCGAAAACCACTTTATCGAGCAGTTGTCCGCCAATGAACAATTGGTCCGGCGGGTAGAGATTATCCCCCTGGAGGTTGTCGTTCGCAATGTTGCCGCCGGTTCGCTGGCCAAACGCCTGGGCATGGAAGAAGGCACAGAGCTGCCGCAAACCGTCGTAGAGTTCTACTATAAAAACGATGATCTCGGTGATCCACTCGTGAACCATTCCCACATCAGTATGCTCGGCCTCGCCAGCGAAGCCGATTTGCGCACACTGGAAGAGCTGGGCAAACAAGTCAATGCCATCCTGCGTCCGTACTTGGCGGAACGCGACGTGATGCTGATAGATTTCAAACTGGAATTCGGCCGTACGCCAGAGGGAACGATTTTGCTCGCTGACGAAATTTCGCCGGATACTTGCCGTTTTTGGGATGCCAAGACGAAGGAGAAGCTGGACAAGGACCGCTTCCGCCGCGACTTGGGGAACGTAGAAGAGGCTTATCAAGAAATGCTGCGCCGTATAGGAGGAGAATATCATGCGTAAAGCGATTGTCTATATTACACTGCGGGAAAGTGTTTTGGATCCACAAGGAAATGCCGTGAAAGGTGCCTTGCACACGCTCGGTTTCGACGAGGTGAGTGAAGCGCGGATCGGCAAATACATGGAGCTGTTGCTCGATACGGACAACCGTGAGCAGGCAGAAGAACGCGTGAAAGAAATGTGTGAAAAGCTGCTGGCCAATACCGTCATCGAAGACTACCGCTTCGAGATCGTGGAGGGCTGATCATGCGCGCTGCTGTCATCGTTTTTCCCGGTTCCAACGCTGATGTAGACATGTACAATGCCGTAGAAGACATTTTGGGTGTACCGGTCGACTACGTGTGGCATTCGGAGACCGATCTTTCCAATTATGACGTCATCCTGCTGCCGGGTGGCTTTTCCTATGGCGACTACCTGCGCTGTGGTGCAGTAGCCCGCTTTTCTCCGGTCATGGAGCAGGTCATCAAAGCAGCCGAAGCAGGCAAACTGGTCATGGGCGTCTGCAACGGATTCCAGATTCTGGTTGAGGCAGGCTTGCTGCCAGGGGCGCTGTTGCGCAACAATTCATTGAAATTCCGCTGCACCCTCTCCAAGCTCAAAGTAAGCAACAACCAGACGGCATTTACCCGCGATTACGGACAGGACGAAGTGATTCAGGTGCCAATCGCGCACGGCGAAGGCAACTACTTCTGTGACGAGGCGACGCTTGCCAGGCTGCAAGCCAACGGGCAGATCGTCTTCCGCTACGCAGGGGAGAATCCGAACGGCTCGATTGACGATATCGCCGGTATTACGAACGAACGAGGAAATGTACTGGGAATGATGCCGCATCCGGAGCGGGCCGTCCATGATTGGATGAGCTCTGACGACGGAAAGCGTATCTTCACCTCGATCCTAAAGACTTGGAGGGAACGAAACGGTGTCACAGCATAAAGAACCTACCGCAGAGCAAATTGCCGAACAGCGTTTATATAAAGAGATTGGCCTGACTGACGAAGAGTACCAACGCGTCGTCGAACTGCTTGGCCGCAAGCCCAACTGGACCGAGACCGGGCTGTACAGCGTCATGTGGTCGGAGCACTGTTCCTATAAAAATTCCAAGCCTGTCCTCCGCCGTTTTCCGACCAAAGGACCACGCGTACTGCAAGGACCGGGTGAAGGCGCGGGCATCGTCGACATCGGCGACAACCAGGCCGTCGTGTTTAAAATCGAGAGCCACAACCATCCGTCGGCAATTGAGCCGTACCAGGGAGCTGCGACAGGCGTAGGCGGAATCATCCGCGACGTCTTCTCCATGGGTGCTCGTCCGGTTGCCCTGCTCAATTCCTTGCGCTTTGGCGAATTGAAAACGCCGCGGGTGAAATACCTGTTTGAAAACGTCGTTGCCGGAATCGCCGGTTACGGCAACTGTATCGGGATTCCGACCGTGGGCGGGGAAGTCTGCTTCGACCCGACCTATGAAGGCAATCCACTCGTCAACGCGATGTGCGTCGGTCTGATCGACCACGATAAAATCCAAAAGGGCGTCGCCAAAGGAATCGGCAACCCGGTCATTTACGTCGGTGCCAGCACAGGCCGCGACGGGATCCATGGAGCGACGTTCGCCTCCGAGGAACTGAACGAAGAATCAGAGAAAAAACGGCCAGCCGTCCAAGTTGGCGACCCGTTTATGGAAAAATTGCTGCTGGAAGCGTGCCTGGAGCTGATTGAAACAGGTGCAGTTGCCGGTATCCAGGACATGGGCGCAGCCGGATTGACCTCGTCCAGCGCGGAAATGGCTTCCAAGGCTGGCAACGGGATTGAAATGAACCTCGACCTCGTGCCACAGCGCGAAGCTGGGATGACGCCATATGAAATGATGCTCTCCGAGTCTCAGGAGCGGATGCTTGTCGTTGTAGAAAAAGGCCGTGAAGCGGAAGTGAAAGCGATCTTTGACAAGTGGGGCCTGCACTCCGCTGTTGTCGGCAAGGTTACCGATGACGGCAACCTGCGCTTGCTGCACAAAGGGGAAGTCGTCGCCAACGTGCCGGTAGACAGTCTCGCTGAAGACGCGCCTGTGTATCACAAGCCGTCCGAAGTGCCTGCCTACTACGAAGCAAATGCAGCCGTCGATACGACTGACTTGCCTGTAGCAGACGATCTCACCAAGGCAGTAAAAGACATCCTCGCCCAGCCGACAATTGCCAACAAGCACTGGGTGTATGAGCAGTACGACCACATCGTTCGCGCTTCAACTGCGGTAAAACCAGGCTCTGACGCTGCTGTCGTCGTCATTCGCGGCACGCGCAAAGCGCTGGCGATGAGTACGGATTGCAACGGACGCTACGTTTACCTCGACCCGGAAGTCGGCGGTGCGATTGCGATTGCCGAGTCGGCGCGCAATGTCGTCTGCTCGGGAGCAGAACCGCTGGCGATCACGGATTGCCTCAACTACGGCAGCCCGGAAAAACCAGGCGTGTTCTGGCAGTTTGAAAAATCCGTCGACGGGATGAGCGCAGCGTGCCGGGCTTTGGAGACACCTGTTATCGGCGGAAACGTTTCTTTCTACAACGAACGCAGCGGCGACGCAATTTATCCGACGCCAATCGTCGGCATGGTCGGTTTGATTGCCGATGTCGATCATATTACGACTCAATCCTTCAAACAAGCTGGCGATGCCATCATTCTGCTCGGGGAAACCTTTGCAGAGCTGGGCGGCAGTGAGTATCAAAAGCTGGTGACCGGCAGCATCGCCGGCCGTCCGCCGCAAATCGATCTGAACAAGGAAGCGGCGGTGCAAAAGCTCGTGCTGAAGGCGATTCGCGAAGGCCTTGTGCAATCGGCGCACGACCTGTCAGAAGGCGGTCTGGCTGTCGCATTGGCGGAATCGTGCTTCGGCGAAAATATCGGTGCGACCGTATCGCTCACGACTGACCTGCGCCCTGACGTAGCGCTGTTCAGCGAGTCGCAGTCGCGGATTTTGCTCAGCGTACCAGCCGAGCACGCGAACAAAGTGCTTGCCATGGCAGGGGAGCTCGGTGTACCGGCAGCGCGAATCGGTACGACCGGCGGTGAACAACTGACGATCACACTAAACGATAAGGAAGCTGTCAAAGCCCCGCTTGCAGAGCTGAAGGCCGCTTGGAGGGATGCGATTCCATGCTTGATCGGGTGATTTGGGATAAGTTGAACGAAGAATGCGGCGTATTTGGCATTTACAACCACAAGGATGCACCACAACTGACTTATCTGGGATTGCACGCCCTCCAGCACAGAGGGCAGGAGAGCGCGGGAATGTGTGCCTCAGACGGCGAGAAATGGTATAAACACCGCGGGATGGGCCTGGTCTCCGAGGCATTTGGCAAAGGCGATCTGGAAAAGTTCGGCGGCAACATCGCCATCGGCCATACGCGCTACACGACTGCAGGATCGAGCAAGATTGAAAACGCCCAGCCGCTCTTCTTCCGCTACTCGCAAGGCAGCATGGCGGTTGCTCACAACGGCAATCTGGTCAACGCCTCGGTATTGCGCAAAGAGCTGGAAGCCAAAGGCTCGATTTTCTCGACGACGAGCGATACAGAAGTGATTGCACACTTGATCGCCCGTTCGGAATGCAAAGATTTGCCTGGTGCGGTCAAAGACGCCTTGCAGCACATTAAAGGCGCCTACGCGCTGCTCGTCATGAATGAAAAGCAATTAATCATCGCCCTCGATCCGAACGGCTTGCGCCCGCTCTCCATGGGGCGCTTGGGCGACGCGATCGTGGTCGCTTCGGAAACCTGCGCCTTTGACATCATCGGAGCCGAGTACTGGCGCGATGTACAGCCGGGTGAGCTGACTGTCGTCGATGAAAACGGCATTCATACGAGCACATTTGCAGAAAAGACAGAGCGTTCGATCTGTACGTTTGAATACATTTACTTCGCCCGTCCGGACAGCGATATCGACGGCATCAACGTGCACATGGCCCGCAAACGCCTCGGCAAGCAGCTTGCCGTGGAAGCGCCGGTTGAAGCAGACGTCGTCACGGGTGTACCGGATTCGAGTATTTCCGCTGCGATCGGCTTTGCCGAAGCGACGGGCATTCCATACGAGCTGGGCTTGATCAAAAACCGCTACGTCGGCCGCACGTTTATCCAGCCGACACAGGAGCTGCGCGAGCGCGGCGTGCACATGAAGCTGTCGGCCGTTCGCAAGGTCGTGGAAGGCAAGCGTGTCGTCATGATCGACGATTCGATCGTCAGAGGGACGACGAGCGGTCGGATTGTGCGGATGCTGCGCGAAGCGGGGGCGACGGAAGTCCATGTGCGCATCAGCTCGCCGCCGGTCATGAATCCGTGCTTTTACGGCATTGACACGTCGACGCGGGACGAATTGATTGCCGGTACGAAAAATGTGGAAGAAATCCGCCGTTTTATCGGCGCTGACACGCTGTCGTTCATGTCTGTCGAGGGCATGATCGCAGCGATTGGCCGCAAGGATTCGGCACCGAACAACGGTCATTGTCTCGCCTGCTTTACCGGGCAGTACCCGACAGAAGTAGAATTCGAGGCAGCACTGCCAAAAGACAAGTGTTAAGAGGGGAGTAGGTGAGATCATGAGCGACGCGTACAAACAGGCCGGTGTCGATATCGCAGCGGGCAATGAAGCGGTCGAACGGATGAAAAAGCACGTCAAGCGCACGTTTCGCCCGGAAGTCATGACCGACCTCGGCGGCTTCGGAGCGCTGTTTAAACTGGATACAAGCAAATACGAAAACCCTGTGCTCGTCTCCGGAACGGACGGCGTAGGGACCAAGCTGAAAATCGCTTTTGACATGGATAAGCACGACACGATCGGCATCGATGCGGTGGCGATGTGTGTCAATGACGTCGTGGTGCAAGGGGCGGAACCGCTCTTTTTCCTCGACTACCTCGCCTGTGACAAAGTCATCCCGGAAAAAATCGAAGCAATCGTCAAAGGGATCGCGGACGGTTGCGCCCAGTCCGGCTGTTCGCTGATCGGCGGCGAGACGGCGGAAATGCCGGGCATGTATGCACAGGGCGAGTACGATATCGCCGGCTTTACCGTCGGCGTGGCCGACCAGTCCAAGCTGATTACCGGCCAATCTGTCACAGCAGGCGACGTGTTGATTGGCATCAGCTCAAGCGGCGTGCACAGCAACGGGTTTTCCCTCGTGCGTAAAGTGCTGCTGGCCGACAATGGCCTTTCCTTGCATGAGCATGTCGAGGTTCTCGGCAAAAAGCTCGGCGAAGAATTGCTGACGCCGACGCGCATCTATGTCAAAACGATCCTCGCGCTGCTTGCCGAGTACGAGATCAAAGCGATGGCCCACATCACGGGCGGCGGCTTTACGGAAAACATTCCGCGTGTTCTGCCGGAAGGCACACAGGCGGTCATCGAATACGGTACATGGCCGATTCAGCCGATTTTCACACTCGTTCAGGAGCTGGGCAAGGTCGCGCCTGCCGACATGTTCCGCACGTTCAACATGGGCATTGGCATGGTGCTGGTCGTCAAAGCGGAGGACGCGGAAAATGTTTTGAAAACATTACAGCAGCTTGACGAGCAGGCGTTCCGGATCGGAACGATTGCTGCCGGTGAGCGCTCTGTGCAATACAGCGGGGTGTCGTGGTGAAAAAGCTGGCGGTGTTTGCTTCGGGGAACGGCTCCAACTTTGCGGCGATTGTGGAAGCGACGCGCGACGGTCGCCTGCCCGGCGTAGAGGTAGCTCTGCTGATCTGCGACAAGCCGAATGCGTACGTCAATGAACGGGCAGCCCATCTGGGGATTCCGACGTTTACGTTCGACCCCAAGGCGTTTGCCGACAAAGCGGCGTTTGAAGCTGTCATTGTAGAAAAGCTGCAAGCGCATGACATTTCGCTCGTCGTATTGGCTGGCTACATGCGCCTGGTCGGTACGGTGCTGCTCGGTGCCTATGAAGGGCGAATCATTAATTTGCACCCGTCGCTGTTGCCTGCGTTTACAGGCAAGGATGCAATCGGTCAAGCACTGGCCTACGGGGTAAAAGTCACTGGCGTCACGGTTCATTTCGTCGATGCCGGTCTCGACACCGGCCCGATTATCGCCCAGCTTCCGGTAGCTGTCGAGCAGGGCGATACTGCCGACAGCTTGGCTGCACGCATCCATCAGGTCGAGCATCAGCTATTGATTGAAGTGATCGGCAAACTTGCCAAGGGCAAGATTGAGGCCAATGGCCGACTCGTTCGCGAGCTTGCCTAGCAATATAACCGAATGGTCATAAAAAGAACAGCATCGCGAATGGGGTGTTCCCTATTCATCGATGCTGTTGTTTTTTTTCATTTACGCTCATTTCGGAAATTTCCGAAGAGAAAGAGCCCATTCGACGTTTGTAGCCGGATGTACGTTTGTCAATTCCTCGCAGGCTGAAGCCAAGAGTCTCAAGGAATCAGGGCAATTTTGGCTCTGCGAAAGTTGAGGTCTTAAAATTAATTTACAATGACGTTTGCCGCAGTCGGCCGTATTTTTTGATAACAAATACAATCATAATGTAAAGGGACTCATTGAAAGTTACGATAGTTGCTTCAGCACATCCAACATGTGAAGTCGCTTCTGATTCGGCTCAGCTACCAACGGCAAGCTTAACGTAAATACAGTACGCTCATTCGGAACGCTGCGCACGGTGATCCCTCCCCCATGTTTGACCGCAATTTCTTGCGACAGCGAGAGGCCGATGCCCATTCCGTTGCTGCGCCGGCCTTTATCCACCCGATAAAATCTGTCAAAAATGCGCTCAAGTTCCTCCGCCGGTATTCCTTTCCCTCTATCCTCGATTTCGATCTGTACAGTTTCGTTTACTACCCTTAATCGGATGCCCAAAAACTTGCCTTCGCCGCCGTGAAGGATGGCGTTGTCGATCAAATTACGAAACACTTGTGCCAAAGAATCGGGGTCGTATATCAAATGAACGAATTGTTCCGGCAAGTCCGCTTGCCATTCGATACCTTGATCCCTCAAGACGAGCACGTATTCCGCGATAATCGATTGCAGGAGGACATTGATGGAGCCGTGTTCCATTCGGAATGCCATCGACGGATCGTCGAGTTCGGCAAGCCAAAACAACTGGTGAAGCAATCCGTTCATGTATTCCGACTTCTGCACGATGATTGTCGAATGCCTGACCCGAGTATCGGGATCATGCACTGAGCCCCGCTGTAGCGTTTCCGCATATCCTTGAATGATTGAAAGCGGTGTCCTCAAATCGTGGGAGAGGTTCCTAACCAGCTTGGTGCGGGACTGTTCGATTTGACGAGTGTGTATATACTGCCGATATAGTTTATCTGACATTTCGTTGAATAAACGGGTCAGCGTTCCGATTTCATCGCCGGATCTATCCTGCAAACGAACAGGCTCTTCCCGCAAATCGGCATTCCGCATCGCTTGATTTAATCTGCTCAACCTGCGCGTGACGAACAGGATAAAAATAAACGCAACCGTCGCTGGCAAAACGATAATCAAGAGCAATGGGGCGATTAAAAAGGGGTATGCAGAATATTGATTTAAATACAGAAATAGTTGGACTTGCTGAAGCGCCTCCCCTTTCACATCAAAAACGACAAAATAACGGTTTCCGCTAGCAGCGATATCGTAAACCAGGGAGGCGTCCTGTCCTTGGAACATACGGCCGGGCTGATTGGTGAAACGCACCAGCATGTCTTGAAGGGAGTATGATTCGGTCCGGTTCGCGGATGAATACAGCAGTTTTCCGTCGCTTCCGAATAACTCCATTCCGACTCCTTCATAATTGCTCCCGAACCGTTTCAGTTCTTCGGTTAATTGATCTTCATTCCGCACGTGCGCTTGTTTGACCCGTTCGGAAAGCTGCACGCTCATTTCCTGAAGTTTGACATGATTATATCCGGACACAAACAAGGCAGTGAACGTGTAGATCATCACCACCAGCAAAATGATCGTGAGCAGGACGGAAAACGCGATAATCCACACCATCTTGGTCTTCAGCTTCATATAGGATCGCCTGCCAAAAGATAACCCACTCCCCACACCGTCTGTATGTAACGGGGGTTGCGGGGGTCTTCCTCGATTTTCTTCCGCAAAAAGTTCATGTAGACGTTAATAGAATTCTCATCATAATTCGAATGACCCCAAACTTCCTCGAACAATCGGATTTTCGCAATCGTTTGATTGGGGCGCTTCATCAGGGCTAACAGGATTTTCGTTTCCGTGGCGGAGAGCGAAATGACTTGTTTCTCTTTATATAAAAGTTGCGCTGCCGGGTTAAGCGTCAGATTCCCAAACGTATACGACATCACCTGCTCGATCGGCACCGTTTTATAGGCCCGGCGAAGATGAGCCAGCACTCGGGCGACCAGCTCAGAGGGACTGAATGGCTTCGTGACGTAATCGTCCGCTCCGATGCCTAGCCCGTGAATTTTACTGTCCACTTCATGTTTGGCGCTCAGCAGAATGACGGGCATCTCCATCGCGCCGCCGCGTATTCGCTCCAACACCGCGAAGCCGTCCATTCCGTCCATCATGATGTCCAGAATAACGAGATCGAACGCAGTTTCGCTTAGGTGCTTCAACGCGGCCATTCCGGAATCCGCTCTGGTGACGCGCAAATCGGATTGTACGAGATGGAGCTCGACAAGATCCAGCAATTCCGGTTCATTGTCTACAACAAGAATATGCTTTCTTACCATAAGTCACCCGCTTGGTTACTAGTATTTTCAATATAAGTATAACGCAGAAACTGTCATAAAATGTAGAGTTTTAAGAATGTTTTAAGATAATTCATGCTTTCGTTTTGCTAACATGGAAGCGAATTAAAGAGTACCGTCTCTATGCCAATAGGGAGATCTTTTTACGAGAAAGGAGAGTGAAGATCTTGTTGTTGATAAAACGGCGAAAGATCGTCCAACTTGTTTTGTCCTTCATATTGCTGCTGAGCGTGGCAGTTCCATATGGTCCTCAATTGGCGTATGCGGCCCAAAAGGGGAACGGAAACCAAGTAGTATCGATCGCCGCGGGAAGTGACCATTCACTGGCGCTGAAAACGGACGGCACCGTCGTTGCCTGGGGAAATAAAGCATGGGGCGCGACCG
>CAMIVR010000115.1 GCA_946402065.1 uncultured Brevibacillus sp.
AGCAGGACAACTTATCCCATCAATTGATGGACATTATGTATTAGCATTAACAGTAAATGTTGTATTAAAATCAGAGGTAAACTCAACAAATGCACTTGTAACGCCAGAATTAGAATCGGTATCTATTAACTGACCATTAACATACCAATAGGAGTACACTCTAGTTCTGGCCAGGTCCTTACCAGTTCCTTCTGTTGCCGCTGCGCTAAAGATCTCCTTTCCAATTTTACTAACAGCAGAGTAATACCTATTAAAATAGAATTCATCACCTGGTGAAAGAGGGGTCACAGTAGCTGCATGAATAGTTGCTACTCCTATGGATAAAGTAGCTAAACCAGTAAAAACCGACAATGGAATTTTTTTCATAATTTATCCTCCGATAGTATTTTTTACTTCATTTCCCATATAAACACAATTATTTACAAAATACAACAGTTGGTAAAAATTTAAATATTCAAAAAATAATAATAACATATGATTACAACCGGGAAAATCGTTGATTCACCAGTTGTCTATCATGAATATTTGTCGAAAGTCTTTCACTTCGAGTAACTTAACAGGAATTATGATACTTATTGTACATTTTTTGCTAGCGCCAGATTTACTGTGGGAGTAACTATTTATTTTAATGCGAAATTGGAAAAATTGTTGATTTACAAGTCGTCAGTTGCTGCATCTAAGCGTATTCTTGCAATAAAAAACTGGCTCAATCTCAAAATCAGTGCTTGACTGTCAGTATATCAACCGGTGGCGGTTGCATTCGATAAGAATACCTGCTTTATAACGATTGGGGATTTCGTGTAAAGTAATGGCGACGTTGAAACGCTTTAATGCGATTGTGACGGCCTTCAACAGTCGCGTTTGTCCAGCGACATTGATGGTAGCTCACGATTTCTCTTTCCAATTTCGCATCGTCCCCAGCGTGCTGAGTACCGCGGCATGGTCGATCCGATCGCCTTGCTCGCACCAACGCTCAAATCCGAGTCGGGCAACAGCATAGCTGGACGAGCAGTCATACCCGGTTTAACTACATGTGACTTTTCGTCTTTTCATTACAAGCTTATCGCTCGACCGGTGTTCCCTTTGGATTCTGTTCCTGATTTGGAATAAGAAAATATGAGTGCAGGAAAGTGTATCGATGACGATAACAGAATGGTTATTTGCGAGGCATATCCGGCAGTTTCGAAGGGATGTTCATATGTATCCCTGGGCAAGCACGCTTGGGGATGCAGGTGTGAAATTATATACCGTGTCGTAGCATAAGCGAGAATTGAGGGTGGTCTACTCTCTTTTTTTGCTTGTTTTTTTATTTACACAAACCGTAATAATTACGATTTGTATTGACTTTAGTTGTCTGATCAAGTAGGATACATCTGTAAATAAGAATTATTACGTTTTACAAAATGGCCGAAAGGGGCAGTGAGCGATGCAACCACCAAACAAGCGAATACCCGTCACCGTCTTGAGCGGGTATCTGGGTTCAGGCAAAACAACGATCCTCAATCACGTTTTACATAATCGCGACGGTTTGCGCGTGGCGGTAATTGTGAACGACTTGAGTGAAGTAAATATCGATGCTGAATTTATCAAGGATGGAGGCGGTGTGTCCCGGGTCGATGAAAAGGTCGTAGAGATGTCGAATGGCTGCATTTGCTGTACGCTGCGGGAAGATTTGCTCCAGGAGGTCGAGCGCTTGGTCAACGAAGGGCGCTACGATTACATTCTGATCGAGTCGACAGGCATTGGCGAGCCGGTTCCGGTGGCCCAGACGTTCACCTATGCGGACGAAGCGAACGGGATTGACTTGTCGGCGATTTGTCGGCTCGACACGATGGTTACGGTCGTCGATGCCTACCGGTTCTGGCACGATTTTTCCTCGGGGGAGAACCTGCTTGAGCGCAATCAGGCAGTCGGGGCTGATGATACGCGTGAAGTCGTTGACCTGCTGATCGACCAGATCGAGTTCTGCGACGTGCTCATACTCAACAAGTGCGACATGGTCGCGGACGAGGAGCTTGACCAGCTGGAAGGAGTCCTGCGCAAGCTGCAGCCGACTGCCCGATTCATCCGGTCAGAGCATGGCAGGGTTGACCCCAAGGAAATGCTCAATACCGGACTGTTCGATTTTGAACGTGCGAGCCAGTCGGCAGGGTGGATCCAGGAGCTGCAAAAGCAAGAGCACACGCCAGAGACGGAAGAGTACGGCATCGCTTCGTTTGTCTACCGGCGGAGAATCCCGTTTCACCCGGAGCGCTTGAACGCGTGGCTGGAGGCGTGGCCGGAGGAGATCGTCCGCGCCAAGGGATTTCTCTGGCTGGCGACGCGCAATGACCTTGCTTTTACGCTGAGCCAGGCGGGTCCGTCCATTCAGGTCGGGGCCGCCGGCTATTGGGTAGCGGCGCTGCCGGAAGAGGAAAAGCGGCTGACGCTGGCGGAAGATCCGGAATGGGCCCAGACGTGGGACAGCCAATACGGAGACCGGATCAATGAGCTCGTGCTGATCGGGATTGGCATGGACCGCGGCGAACTGATCCGCTCGCTGGACGCCTGCCTGCTCACACATGAGGAAATGCGGCAGGATTGGCGCTTATTGGCTGATCCATTGCCGACCAGCGACGCGGTAGTTGAAATGATGGTGGAGAGTCGTTAGTTGCGCGAATGAACCAACGGTTGTCCAGTACAGACAAGGAGGAGGAAAAACAATGCGTGTAACCATTACTTTGCAATGCACCGAATCGGGAGACCGCAACTACATTACGACGAAAAACAAACGGAACAATCCGGAGCGGCTGGAGCTGCGAAAATATTCGCCGCGCCTGAAAAAAGTGACGCTGCATCGGGAAACCAAGTAAACGACCTGCCATTCGCCATCGATACAGCGAAAGTCCGCCAGCGTTAAGGACGGAGCCGAACTGGGCAGACTGATCGGCAGAACGCAAGACGGCAAGACAGCAAGACAGCAAGACAGCAAGACAGCAAGACAGCAAGACAGGCAGACTCATGACAACCAGACAGCCTAGCCCGATAACATGCGAGCTAGGCTGTTTCTTTACGCATAACACTTTTCCAGGTCGGCGATTATTTTCGCCTGGTCCAGCCCTTCGCCAATGAAAACGGCAACTTCCTTCGTCGCAAAGTCCGCATAAGGCACCAAAATCACTTGATTGTCCGTATGCTGGAACGACACGACACCTGTTTGACTGGCAAATGCGACATAGCCTTTGGCCCGATAAACCGTTTTGGGCAATCCGAGTAAAAAGGCTTCGAACTTGTTTCCCTTTACCGGTCCGGTGAAATGGTAGGCGAACGACTCAATGCTGTTGTAGAGCGAGGGCTGCGCCGTCTGCAAGCCCAGCGTCTGTTTCACCAGGTCAAACGGCGAGCGGCGGCCGATGTTTTTCTGGATTTGAACCGTATTTACATGCGCACGATCTGTCTGGGCGACGACTGCCTGCCGCTTCACGGCCAGCAGCTCGGCAAAGTCCATCTCGCCCTGCACAGTGGTGTAGAGCGGCGCAAAGCCGTTGTCTGTCTGGAGCTTCTTTTTGACTTTGGCACACTCGGCCTCAGATACGAGATCGGTTTTGTTCAGGACGATGAGATCGGCGTACTTCACTTGATTGCGCAAGGTTTTCACCAAAGCGCCGCTCGTCTGAAACCGCGAGCTTAGCTCCAGGTAGCGGGAAGCATCCACGACGCTGACGGTGCCCTTTAGCTCGATCTGGTCGTACAGCTCGGGCGCAGTCAAGGCGTCAACGACATCGATCGGGTCTGCGACACCGGTTGTTTCGATGATGATGTGCTCCGGCTTCAGGGTGTGGAGAACCTCAGTCAGCCCTTCTGTCAATTCGCCGCGAATGGAGCAGCAAATGCAGCCGTCCAGCAGCTTGCGAACAGGGAAGCCCATGCCTTGAATCTGTTCGCCGTCAATGTCCAGCTCGCCCATCTCATTCATCATTACGACGACATTGCCGCCCTGCTCGTGTAAATAGGCCAGCAGCTTTTGCAACAGCGTCGTTTTGCCGCTGCCCAAATAACCCGTAACGATATAAACGCCAACTCTCATTGCCTGGTTCCCTCCCATACGGTCCGGCCTATTTTGCCGTGTTTGAGTAGTCGTAGTAGACATATGGATCCTTCGGAGCTTTCGTCGGCTTGATCTGCTCTGCTTTTAGCATCAGGAATTCATTGTCGTTGATGGACGTCATGTGAAGCTGGCCCTGTACCTCGACCCAGCTGTCTGTCGGATACTTGGCGGCGTCAGGTGCTTCGACCAACAGCCCGGCGACTGTCGCATCAGCCGTACAGCAGGAGACGCTGAATCTGGCGACGACGAACTGGTTCGGCTTGAAATCCGGCTGGCGATAGACGAAGCCCATCGTCTTCAGCCCGTGGTTGTCGAATTCCTTTATAAACAAATCGAGTATGGTCGTGCCATCGAGGAAGATTTTGTCGTTCAGGTCGATGACCGGCTGCTTGTACATGGCTACAGCCCGATCCGCGTAAAAATCGCCGAAGCCCGATTCAAACATTTTCCGCAGCTCCTTGTCGGAGAGCGCTGAGGCGGCTTGCTTTTTCGCGTCGGCGGCAGGCGGCTGACCGGTCAGTTGCTGCTGATTGCCTGCTTGCGAATCGGCGGACGAAACCGCAGACTGCTGATCGCCCGTTGGCGAAACAGTGGCCGATTCCGCAGACTGCTGATCGCCCGCTGGCGAAACAGTGGCAGTACCCGCGGCCTGTGGCTTCGGCTGATCGGCTGCCGTCGAACCAGTGCCACCGGATTGGCTCAGGTCACGCGACAGCCAGTTGACGCCTTTTTTCTCCGCAACGGCACTGCCCAGTAATTTTTCCGGCAACATAAAGCCCATGAGCAGCGGCAGCACGAACAACCCGTAGATGAGCACAGACCGCCAGGCTTGGCGCGGCAGGCGATGAGCTTCGCCGCAATCGCACGGCTCGTACGTCCCCCCGACGATGGCTTGCCGTATGCTGACAACAGTCAGGATGATGAGGATGGCTAGCGTGACATAGCACAGCGTTTGCAGTCTTGGAGCCAAGTACAGGTTGATATCGCCTGAGATCAGCAGCTTCCCGAGCAAGCCGGAAAATCCGAGCAGGATGAAGCTGCGCAAATAATAATGCAGTCTTTCCGTCATCTCGTCCCCTCCTCACAATGGAAAGAAAAGTGTTAGCGCCAATACGAGAATCGTCACGATGGCAATCAGTTTTAGCACAAACGAAAAACGAAAGGTCCCCAGCAGCATTAATGTGTTTTTAAAGTCGATCATCGGGCCAAAGACGAGAAAGGCCAGGAGCGAGCTTTTGCTGAATGAACCGGCAAACGAGGCGGCGATAAAGGCGTCGGCCTCTGAGCAGAGCGAGAACACATACCCAAGCCCCATCATCACGAGATGGGCATGGAGCGGTGTTTGCCCGATTTCCGTAAGCGTCTCGCGGGAAAAGTAAACCTGCAGGACAGCGCTGACCAACGCGCCAAAGATCAGGTATTTGCCCATGTCAAAAAACTCGTCGACGGCGTGCCTGAAGGTGGTGCCGAGTTTTTCCGAGCTGGCCCGGTGCATGTCATCGTGCCGGATCTCGCGTTCTATGCCGACCTTCAACGGGTTTTTGCGAACGAACAGCATGATGAACAGCCCGGTGAGAATCGCCACAATCAAGGCAAACAGGCTGCGGTAGATCACCATGTCCGGCTGGCGCTGAAACGCCGTATAGGTTGCCGCCATTACGACAGGGTTGACGATCGGACCGGCAAGCAGAAAGACAATCCCGACGTAGACGGGCATTCCTTTATGTATCAAGCGACGGACAATCGGCACAATCGCGCACTCGCAAACCGGAAACAGAAAGCCGAGCAGAGCGGCAAACGGCAATGCGACCAGCGGATTTTTCGGCGTCCAGCGTCGAACTTGTTCGTCTGTTACAAATGTTTGGAGCAGGGCGGAGAAAAAGACGCCGATCAGCACAAAGGGGATGGCTTCCAACAGGATGCTGAGAAACAGCGTTTTGACATCCAAAATACGCGGCGATACCGAGAACGTAGCCGGGAGAATCCCTGTTTTCCGGCTTGCGACAAACCACCAGACAACCAATCCGATCAGCAAGACCCCGAGGATATCAAACAGGAAACTGCGCAATCGATGTAGCAAGTAAATACCTCCGTTCCAGCGACAAGACTTGGACCAATGGGACAGGCAGGCCTCCACCCATTATAGTAACAGGTTTGGCAAATCGAAACCATTCTTATTTATGCTTTGTCCAAGAAATTTATACCTGAAAAGTCGTTCCGCACCCGGCAATGGAGTTTTTTGTACTTTCTTAAAGTTTACGTCAAGAAAAACTAGGCTTTCGCAATTCGTCTGGGCATTTTTTAAATTGTATATTGTCGGATAATGTGCTATTTTAACGAATGTAGTTTGAACTTTTTTCAATATATTTAAAATCGAATATGCTCTCATATAATCCTGGAAATATGGTCCGGGAGTCTCTACGGGGTAACCTTAAATTCCCCTTCTATGGTGAGAAAAGCAGATGTATGGTGCAGCCGTAATCTGGTCGTCTCTCATGAAGCGACCAGTTTTTTTTCTTTTTTTTGCTTTTGGAAGATTTCTGAACTGATATGTCCGGGTGTTTGTGAGCAAAAAAGGGAGTAATGGCAGTGGACATTTTGAAGGACATTTTGGCAGCGTTGAGCGGTGTATTGAACGGTCTGCCGCAGGGCTTGCTGGCTCTTGCTTTCGGGTTTGCCTCCGTACCGACCGCGATGGCGTTTCTAGTCGGGGCCGTCGGCAACTCCGTCATGGGCTCTGTAGCTGTCGTCTCGTTCCAGGCAGAGACGATTACGCTCGCAGGGACGATGGGGAAAAATATTCGTGAGCGGCTCTCCATGGTCTTTTTCGGCGCGCTTTTCCTCTTGATCATCGGACTGTTCGGGCTGTTGGAAAAAATCATTGATTTTATCGGTCCGGTCATCACCAGCGGGATGATGGCAGGGGTTGGGATCATGCTGGCCAAGGTATCGCTGGATATGGCTCGCAAAAACAGCCTGGTCGGCTACGTGTCGATCGCCATCGGGCTTGTGACCTACCTGTTTACGAAAGACCTCGTCTATACGATTACGGCGTCTGTGGTCATCTCCAGTATCGTTGCGTACTTCGCGAAAAAAGATTCGGAGCCGCTCGTCGCGGAAAGAGAGCGATTCAAGCTGCAAAAGCTGACGATGAATCCGACAATCTTGCGCGGTGCCCTGGCGATGGTGTGTCTGAATATCGGGGCCAATATCGCCTTTGGACGCATCAATGCCGAAATTGCCCAGACAGATGTGAACGTCGATTTTCTGACGGTTATCAGCAGTTTGGCAGACATGCTGTCGTCCTTGTTTGGAGGCGGTCCGGTCGAAGCGATTATTTCCGCTACATCGAGTGCGCCGCATCCAGTCTGGTCCGGGGTGCTGATGATGGCCCTGATCGCGGCGATTTTGTTTGCCGGGCTGCTGCCGAAAATCGGCAAGTACATTCCGAGCGAGTCGATCTCGGGCTTCCTGTTCGTTCTGGGAACGCTTGTCACGGCGCCGAGCAACGCTGCGGCGGCTTTGACCGGAGGCGATGCTTCGTCGAGCCTGATCGGCGGCGTGACGATGACGGTCACGGCGATTACGGATCCGTTCTTCGGCATGCTGGCTGGCTTGCTGATCAAATTCTTTATCAGCTTTTTCGGCGGATTCTAAGCTGGGTTCCCCAATACATGTGCAATGCGAGGAGTGAGATAGCGATGAAAAACACCTACACACTGGAAGTCGCAGGGGTCGTTCGGCAGCTGCCGATTATCCCGATTACCGACGATTTGAGCATCGCCAGCTTTGTCATTCTCGGCGATACGGAGATTGTCAGCGCGACGGC
Source organism: uncultured Brevibacillus sp. (assembly GCA_946402065.1). Classification (GTDB taxonomy): domain Bacteria; phylum Bacillota; class Bacilli; order Brevibacillales; family Brevibacillaceae; genus Brevibacillus_D. Next base: position 7,917 of record CAMIVR010000115.1, read on the forward strand.
TCCGCTGCTGGCAGCCAAGCTGCCGGAGGTGGATGTGCTGATTACGGCGGAAGCCAAGGGTATCCCGCTGATTTATGAAGTGTCGAGGCAGTTGAACATGAAGTCGTACATCGTGGCGAGAAAAAGCGTCAAGCCTTATATGGATGCACCGCTTGTCAATGAAGTCGTGTCGATCACAACGCAGAAGAAACAGGTGCTGTGCCTCGATGGCAAGGACGCGGCCGTTATCAAGGGCAAACGCGTGGCCATTATCGATGATGTGATCAGTACCGGTGAATCGATTTCCGCGATCGAGGAGCTGGTCAAAGCGGCAGGGGGAGAAGTTGTCGCCAAGGCAGCGATTCTTGCCGAAGGCAGTGCCGCAGAGCGCAGCGACATCATTTTCCTTGAGGAATTGCCGTTGTTTGTCAAGCAATAAGCCGTTCATGAAAACAGGGTTCGCACATGGCATCCTTTGCGCAGTGTATTCGCGATTCGCGACTGCCAAGGGATGCCTGTTTTATTATACGTAGCGTTAGTGGAGGCGAGGGGAATCGCCAAGAAGAGAACACTTCGCAAGTGACATCGCCCGCGGGGAAGTTTTCAAGGCCGACTGCGGCCAAAAAAACGGAACTGCGCCCCAAAAGCCTCGAGGGACGTATCTCAAGGATGTCGGTGGGGCGCAAAGATGTTCCGTTTTTTTTGGCCGAAGTCTCGGTAGGCGCTGTCAAAAAGCTGCGCTTTTCTCTTCTTGGCGATTCCCTGGCTGCGGTATTGGCTTGTGAGTAGCTCAGGATGGTGAAAATTGGTGGAATCTAGGGCCACTGTTCTCAAACGAATGGTATTATTTCTACCCGGATTGGATGTTTTCAGAAAATTATGGGAGGATATAAATACAGTGAACGCCGTTTTTTTAGAATGTAATTGATCCTATAATAAAAAAAGAGCGCGCACTAAATCTCATTGGAGGTGCAAAAGCATGATTTCAGATCAACAATTAGTTATAGACAATTTTGAAGATAAATTAAAAGTATTTACGCATGCAGTCAGTGGAGAGCTTATAAAGGAAGAAGATTTCGTCATAGCGAATACAGAAATTCCCACTGATACGTTCAATGTATTATTGGTGAAATCTCCGAATATCAAAAATGCAGATAAAATCAGACATGGAATCGATAATTTTTCTTTTAAAGAATATCCCTTTAGTACCTGGATTGATGCTCAGCATTTAAACGATGACTGGACAAGACTTATGCAGGAATACGGCCTAAAAGAAGCAGAACGCAATGTCATGATGAAACTGGAAAATACGCTTTCTGTTGGTCAAAGAATTTCCCATCAGCTTACGATTTCGCATGTGAGAAATGATGAAGAGCTCTTGAAATATATAGAGGTTTTTATGAGCCTGTTTGCAGGCACGCCAGAAAAAGATGCGTTAGAAAGCTATTTTCATAAGTTTTCACAAGTAAAATTAGGTTCAGCAGTTCACATGTTTATTGGATGCATAGGTGAAATGACTGTAACGACCGGTTTACTAATAGAAAGCAAAGACAGTTATGGTATTTATGATGTGATGACAAAAGAATCGTTCAGAGGTAAAGGATATGGCAGTGAGATGTTTCAATTCCTGCTGCATCAGACAAAGGATAAACGGAAACCGGTAGTGTTGCAGGCCTCAGAGGATGGGAAAAATATCTATAAGCGCTTTGGCTTTATAGATGTCGGAGAAATGGTTGTATTTGAACAAGGGGGTTTTCTTGGTTAGCCAAAGGGATGCGATTGTCCAGTAATACTTAGATGTAACCCCGTCTTGCAATCAGGACGGGGTTAGCCATTGTTCGTTTGCCGTTAAGGTGACCCAGGCGCTGATCTGCTCGCCGCGCTCCGCCTGCCGTTTTATCGGCCGATTCCCGAGTTGGATCCCGCATTCGTCGGCCGCCGAACCGAGTCGCATCCCGTCAGGCAACCATTTGATACTCTGGTACGTTATAATGCAGAGAAACAAACCTTTGAGCCATCGCTGGCGCATTACTGGGGGTGCAATGAAGGGCGGATGGCGATGCTGCGGGAAATTGAACAGCTTTTGCTTCAGGAGTACGTGGTTTTGCCGTTGTTTCACTTGCGGCAAATCTCCATCTTTCATACGTCGTTAAAAAGCGTGTCGCTCAATGCGATGGGCTGGGTCGACTACAAGGATATATGGTTTTAATCCTTCCCCGAGAAAGGAAGGAAATGGTGAAACGAATGCGGCTTGATGCAGGTCTGAACATACAGAAGGACTTTAGACAGGGGGTAGAGACATATGGGTACATTTTTCACGCGCTTTTGTGAAACGTTTTCTGTTCAGTTCCCGATCGTACAGGCAGGTATGGCAGGATCGATTACGTCCGCTGAGATGGTTGCAGCCGTGTCGGCAGCGGGGGGATTGGGTACATTCGCCGGTGCCTACATCAGTCCGCAGGCATTGCGCCAGGCCATTCGCGAGATTAAACAGTTGACCTCCAAACCGTTCGCGGTCAATTTGCTGCTGTACGATTCGACTGAGCAGCAGCCGGAAGTGAGTGGTGAATTGGTCGACTGGCTCAATGACATTCGCGAGCAAGTCGGTTTGCCACGTTGGTCCGGAGAACTGCCTGATCTGATCGACGAAGTGGATGAATGCTTTGCCGTCATCCTCGAGGAGCAAGTCCCTGTGTTTAGCTGTGCCTTTTCGCTTCCAGGCAAGTATGGCGTCGCTGCCCGTCAGGCTGGAATGAAGCTGATCGGCATGGCTACGACGAGAGAAGAAGCGCTTATGCTGGCTGACGAGGGGGTCGACGCGATCGTTGCCCAGGGAAGCGAAGCCGGTGGCCATCGCGGAACGTTTCACGTCGGAGAAACAGGGGATGGCGAGTGCATTGGGACCATGCCGCTCGTTCCTCTGCTCGTCGATTCGCTTCCGGACGTATCGATCATCGCGGCTGGGGGGATTATGGACGGTCGCGGCCTCGTCAGCGCTCTGGCTCTCGGAGCAGATGCAGTCCAGATGGGGACGCGGTTCCTCGCTTGCCGGGAAAGTCTCACGCACACCGCCTACCGCCAGCGGATACTCGCCGCCAATGAGACCGATACGCGGATCACACGAGCATTTTCCGGGCGGCCGGCACGTGGTTTAAACAATCGTTTAATTGAGTCGGCGTACGCCAATCACCTTGCAGCGCTGCCCTATCCACTGCAAAATCAGCTCACCCGGGAGATTCGGACGGCTGCAGCGAAGCGCAATGATGCTGACTACATGTCCCTGTGGTCCGGCCAAGGCGTCGCCATGCTGCAGGAGACAGAAGGCGCTGCCGATATTGTGGAGCAGATTATGGTCCAGGCAGAGCGGGCGTTTCTGCGTCTGCAAACCCTCCGCCCATAAACAGGCTGCACAGTAACGATGGAGGTGATGAGCTATCGACTTTCGCATTTTACAGACATTCGTCATTGCCGCCGCAAACGAGAATTTTCACCAGACAGCGGAAGCGCTGTTTATCGCCCAGCCAACTGTGAGCCAGCATATTCGCTCATTGGAAAAAGAGCTGGGCATTGAGCTGTTTGTCCGCGTCGGCAAACGAGTGAAGCTGACCCCGGCTGGGGCGCGGTTCTTGCCCTATGCCAAAAGCTTGCTCGCGCAGTGGAACAGCGGACTGGAGGATTTGCTCGCCTGGCGGCAGGGTTATAAGGAAACGCTGCAGCTCGTCGCCTCGCCGATCATCGCCAGGACGTCGCTGCCGCACCTGGTGCATCGCTATACGAAGCTTTATCCGGATGTGGACATTTCCATCAAAATTGCCGACTCAGTCGAAGTCGGGGCGATGGTCCAATCCGGTCAGGCAGACTTGGGCCTGTCGCGAATGATTCCGGGCGAGCTGCAGGTGAACGCGTTTCTCATCCAAACCGACCCGATCGTGTTTGCTGTTCCGCACAGTGGGGGAGACATGGAATCGCCGCTGCCCGATTGGGAGCAAGAACTGTCGACCAAACGGGTCTTGACGCATAACCATCCCGTCTACTGGGACGATTTGCTGCTGCTGCTGCGCAGGAGGGGGCTAAGCTTGCGGACGATGGTGGTATCGCATGTGGACATCGCCAAGCGCTTCATTGAGGAAGGGTTGGGCGTCTCGTTTTTGCCTCGCTCGGCCATTATCCGCGAGCTGTTTGAAAATCGCTTCATCGAGCTGGAGACACCAGGAATTGAGCTGCCGACCGTCGCGTCCTACCTGGTCACGCCAAAACTGGGCATGTCCCATACGGCAGAACGGTTTATCGCCATTTTGCACAGCCTATACCCGCCACTTGCACCTGTAAAATAGGGAGAGCAAGTGGTTCAATGTTTTGGGGAGGTCTGAATTTGATTGATTATGATTTGTAATTAATCGTGCTGATTTATTTTATTTATGCTTTTAAAAAAGTACTGATATACTTATTATAATGGAGCAAAAACCAGCTATTGACCTGAGCGGCAAAGATTTTGCCAGCGGTATCATCAGCGGGTGAGCATGACTGCCTCAACTGATTGATCCGGAACCGTTTCGCGTCAAGTCATTCGCATAACCGTTAGGTAGAAAAGCAACAGACAGATACATTGTCGGCCTCGCTTCAGTGCTGAGCCGACGAGAACAGCAGACTGGTTGGACAGCAGGTTGCCAAACATACAAAAGGAGAGTGGAGACGATGAGTGAACAAATTGTTGCGATTGGTCTGGAAGGGATTGTAGTGGCGGAGACAGACCTCAGTCTGGTCGACGGTATCAATGGCCATCTTGTTTACCGCAATCACTGGGCGCGTGATTTGGCGATCAACCATACGTTTGAAGAAGTGGCCCACCTGCTGTGGTTCGGCCATCTGCCTTCAGCTGAAGAATGCAAGGCGCTGGAAGATAAGCTCGCTGCTCAACGTGAACTGCCTGCGCATGTCAAAGCGGCGATCGATGCCATTCCCGCTGATGTCGATATGATGAGCGTGCTGCGTTCGGCAGTGTCCCTATTGGGCGAGTCCGGCCACAGCTGGCCGCCAACGATCGATCAGGTGATTTCCGTAACGGCCAAGATGCCGACCATCGTGGCCTATCGCTTTGCCCGACTGACTGGCAAACAGCCGATCGAGCCCAATCCCGCATTGAAGCATACGGCCAACTATCTGTACATGCTGCAGGGCAAAGAACCGGTTGCGGCACATGTGCGGGCACTGGACGCTTACCTGATTTTGACGCAGGAGCACGGCATGAATGCATCGACCTTTGCCGCGAGAGTCGTCTCGTCTACCCGCTCCGATTTGATTTCGGCCATCACGGCGGCGATTGGCGCACTGAAAGGACCGCTGCACGGCGGCGCCCCATCAGAGGTGACCGAAATGGTGGAAGCGATCGGCACGAAGGAAAACGCTGAACCGTGGCTGCGCCATAAGCTGGAAAATGGCGAACGGTTGATGGGCTTCGGCCACCGCGTCTATAAAACGATCGATCCGCGCGCCACTGCCCTGCGCGTCGTTGCATCGCAATTATCTGCAGACGACCCGTGGTTTGATCTGGCGACGCATATCGAGAAGGTGGCGCTGGAACTGCTGGATGAATACAAGCCGGGCCGCAAGCTGCATACGAACGTCGAATTTTTTGCCGCAGCCGTCATGCGCGCTGTCGGGCTGAAAGACGAGATGTTTACCCCGACCTTCGCAATCAGCCGCGTCGTCGGCTGGAGCGCTCACGTCCTGGAACAGGCGGCGAATAATCGGATTATCCGGCCGCAGTCGAATTATACGGGGAGTATGCCGGAGTAAAAAGTAGAATTATCGGGGAGGCTGCGGCTTCCCCTTTTTTAGTTAAGTGAAATAACTTGAGATACTACTGACCTAAAAGAAAAGAGTCTGTATTGAATAGAGTCTTTATAATTAGAACTGTCAGTAATTGGTACTTTTTAGAGGCCATTTTATAAATTTGACTTAATCCATAATTTTTTCAAGTGATTAATTATATTTTAGTAATTTTTAGGTCGACAGACTCTAATTTCAGCGTTCTCAAATGCCGATATAAGATAAAGAGAAATGGACTTGTCTATGTCACAGAATAAAACAGAGGAGGGGAACTATGTTTAGAAAGCTGCTCAATTACTTTCTAATGCTAGCGTTGGTACTTACAATGTTGCCGCTTTATCCGAGTGGGTCGCAAGCTGCAGGAGAAAGCTTCATTTTCAGCAATCTTCCCACTGCGGTAAACTCGAATCGGATCTCTTTGTCAGGAACAATTAATAACATTGCTCCGACAGGTATCACCTACACGGTAGAACGGATGTCGTCAAAAGATTCTAATGCTACCGTTCTGGAGAAGCGTGACAAGAGTGCCTTGGGAATAAATGTCTCGACTGACGGAACTCAGATATCAGTGATCAATTTACCGCTATATCCGGGCCTAAACAGAATTACTTTTTACGGGTTGCGTGGTGCTTCGGAGATCAAACAGGCATTGCCACTTATTGAGTATGTCGATGCCCCTATTTTGTATGACCTTGCGATTCTAGGCAATTCAAATCAGTTGCCGCTTAGTGACGCCAAATTAAACGTCGTTACGAATGACTACGCTAGCAACACGGCCAAAGGGCTATTCACTATACAAGGAAAGGCGCCTAACGCCCGTGAAGTCATGGTGCTTTTTGGAAACAATGAAAGTCGAAGTACGCCCGTTCGAGAAGATGGCAGCGACTCGTTTATTCTCAATCAGGTAAAGTTGAAAAAAGGAAAAAATTTGTTGAAGTTCATCGTGAAAAACAACACACAAAATGTTGAAGTATCCCGTGAAGTTGTCTACTTTGACGGTAGCGTAACGTTTTATGACGTCTCCCTGCAGGAAACAGGAAACGATAAGCATGATCTAAGTCTTTTAAGTAATTATTTTGTTGGCCAGAGCTCAGAAGATCAGCCGGGAAAATTCAATCTGAGTGGGAAAGTTATTGTTCCCAATGATTTTAAGACAAGTGTGAATGAAAAAATGCGCATTGAGGCTGCTTATCGTCTGGCAGGGACAAGTGGAACAGCGCTTAGTGCTGATCCTGTAAACCCTGATCCCAACGATAAAATTGTCATCCGTTTTTCTGCACCAGTCGAGGGAGCAGGGGATATGACTGCTGCAGACTTGAATGCTTTCTTAAAATTCTACAATGGCAGCTCCTATATAACCTTGACTGACTCAACAGGTAAATGGAAGACAAGCACGGTAAACGGTGTAAATCGAAACAATACTCAATTAGAGATTAGCATTGGGTCAGCTGATAGCACAGCTTTAGCAAATGTATTCAGCTTTGAATTGGTTACTGATGTAGTCACTGCTGGTGATTCGGGAAATAAGATTTCCATGACAGGGCCGGATTATCTGAAACGAGCAGTCCTTGCGGGATCTTTTGACCATACTCATCCGTATGTGACAGAGGCGTATGTAAAGGCAAATGCTGCTACCGGCAGTACTCGCGGTGTTGATCCCGGTGAACAGATTATTGTGAAATTACAGGATAGCATTCCAAGTTATTTGTTCGCAGGGAACGCGACGAATTATTCGATGAGTCGAATTGATACCATGATCAATTTGCAAAAGGATGACGGTACTACGATGACATCCACTGGGGGCATGAAAGATTCTGCCTCAGGAGCATCTGCGCAGTATTCGATGCTTTATAATGGATCTGCCAAACAGCTTGAGATTACCTTTAACAAAGCTACGGGACTTAATGATCAATTGACGAAACACCGTTCGGATGAAGGGGTTGGAAATACATCGTCAACATACATTAACCTGCTTCAACTAATTAAACCTGATGGAACACCACTTTCAAGTACTACCCCAGTTTTTAATGGCGGGGCAAATGTATTGATTGGCGGGACATTTCACGGTGACGGTTTAACCGCGAATCCCGACCCGGATAACCTGGACCCGACTATTGCCAGAGCCATATACTATGGCCAGAACATGACCGAGTTGGGGAGACACTTCTTTAATTTGAAAAAAATAGATGGTGTAACTTATTCGGACAGTGATCCCTACTTCGTCTTTGATTTTGCATTCAATGGAGATGCTAGCACTACAGACGGCTATATTCCTAACGCCTTCCCAAGTGGATCGCTCAATTTTAATGGGAATCGCTATATTCAACTGGAAGCATTCGATTCAAAGAAATCGCGAACGTCGGGTGGCGCAACTCTTTATACAGGTACAGAACAGACAGATTTGGGCTATAACTTAAAGAGTAATAGTGCTCCGTATATTGAATCCGTTAAAGTTAATACAGCGGAGGAGTATCCCGCAACTGAAGCTAAGCTTAACAAGACCGCATCTAGTCTAACGGATGGCATGACGATTAATAAACTTCCGTTTGCTGTTAAGCTGACGATACCAAAAGGGACAACACTTACAGGAACACCTGAAGTACGGTCGAAAAAACAGGAATCCGATTCATTCCCTTCCAGCTCCAACGTAGCTGTAGACAGTACTAAAATATTTGACACGGGGGTGACTAAAGATCCTCGTGAAGTGTGGTTCTGGATCACCAAACTACCGTTTGATGGGAGTCAAACCTTACAAATCAAATTTGATTCGTTAACGACAACTGTCAATATTAATTTAGTGTCTGGCGTTTTTGTCAAATTTGAAGGTATTACCGAGAACACTGTAATCCAATACGATCCGACCGACGATTCCAACAGCAGCGCGATCATCGAGAACAAATTAAAGGATTTTAAAGGGACGATCAGCAATGTAGCTGCGAGTGATCTTGTGTACTCCGGTAGCAATCAGAACGTGTTCCTCTACGTCAACAATACGCCGATACCGATCATAGAAAAAAGCTCAACCGAAAAGAACAGTTTCGGTTTGGATTTAACTAGTTCATCTATTCCTGGCAGTTCGGATAAAGCAAAGCGTGAGGCTATTCGTGATTATTTTATCGATGGTCAAAACACTTTGCGAATCCTTTACAAGGGGAAAGATGACAACGGTAAAGAGACGATTCGTTACGAAAAGAACTACACGATTACGTTCTTCTCCATCAACCTGCCGGAAATTCCGAAAAAAGGAGAAGAAATCTACCCATACGGTACTGACAAAGATAAACCAGAAAAAGATAAAAGATTTAACGGAGCAAATGGCAGCTATACGACTAAAGAAGCAGACATGAACATTGCCGGTTCATTTGACTTTATCAACCTGGGCAGCACTGCTTCCCAAATCACGGATAACCGTAGTAAATCTAGTATTGCAGCAGGGCAATACAAGCTCGTCATTAAGGGTGGGCTCGATAACAAAACATGGGAATGGGACCTGAAAACGAACAGATTTACAGATAAGGATGGCCGCTCATATAGTGGTACAGATCCAACGACGGGATTGTCCGTGACTTATCAAAACAACTCGGACCCTGATAAACAGTATTTCACCTTTGTGTTGAAAAACCAGAAACTTCCGGCCGATGGAAGCAAAGTTGTGTACAACTTCTACGTTTACAATAATTTTGAAAGCGGCAATTCGGTTGCTTCCTATCGTCTTGAAGTAGGAACTTCGGGTATACCTTACAAATTATTGAGACCCATTCTGCCGCAACAAGCGACAATGAATCAAAACTATGTTGAAGTAGTCATCTATGCAGAAGGTGCCGATAAAGTTGTTGTAAACAAGGAAGAAGCAGAACCTTATGATTTCGACGGGAACTATGACGGCAAGATGAACGATATAGATGACGGCATAGACTATCATGCATTCAAGGCTATCGTAAAAGGCTTGAAACCAAATAAATCGAACAAAATTACCTTTACCATCACCCGGGGCAAAGATACAATTACCGATTCGTTCGATATTTTCTACGCTCTGGCAAACATGCCAGGTGCTCAATATTTAGAGGAGATGAAACCAAGCCATAAAGTATTTGATGGCAAGCTAAACTTGACTTTCCCGAAAGACACATATTTGCGGCGAATTGATTACAGCGTCCCGGAGAATTTAAGAACACAATTGTTTAAAGGGCATAACATCTTGTTTGCAATCGCCAATAGCAAAGATGGTGTAGTGGATCGTTACGATTATGTCGATCCAAAACCGAAGAACTTTAAACGATTGGTTGATGAGCTTGGAGTTCGTTTTGACAGTTCTTATGATAAGCACTTTGTCAAAGCAAGCGAAGTGTACTGGATTGACGGAGGTCTTGCCGACGATCCGGATACGGATGCATACGATCCTGTCACATCTGGTATCTTACCGCATCAGCTAGGAGATTTGCCTTCATATGACAGAGTACCTTCGAACAGGGTGCTCGTGCCTAACAAACGAGGAACGCTTGAATTAGCATACGATCCAAATATTGTAAGTGGCGCGGGGAATAACATTACTGTTATGCGTTTCGACTCTGAGTACCAGTATTGGGAAAATCTTGGTGGACAAATTAATGCGAGCAAGCACACGATTAAGATTCCATTCGATCGGTTTGGCTATTATGTGGTTTCCAAGCTGAATGATTCATTTCAGGATGTAAGCCGCCATCCTTATGCACGCAATCACGTTGAAGCGATGTATAGTAAAGGTGTTATCAAGCCAAAACGTGAAGGTGATTTTGGAGTAGATGATAATACAACACGTGCAGAATTTACTACAATGGTTGTGAGAGCCCTGCAATTGCCGTTGGTTGATAAGCCTGCGTACCCTTCTTTCGACGACGTTCCGACAGTAATTGACCAGAGCGCACTTTGGGATTATCGTTATATCGAAACAGCTTCGCGATTGGGGTTGATCCGTGGGACAAGTCCTCGTATATTTGAACCAAATGGACGGATTACACGGGAAGAGGCTTCTGTGATACTTGCTCGTGCTCTGCAATTAAAGTTAGAAACAGTTGGCACTAAAGTAGACAAGGATTTACAAAAATTGTTTAAAGACTTTACCTTGATTAATGATTATGCTAAACCATCTGTTTTAGCTATTGCCAAGAAGAAGTTCATTGTTGGGTCACCAATAGATATTAACGATCCGAAGAAAGGATACACGTTTGATCCTAATGCAAACATGCTGCGCGGTGACGCCGCTATCCTGATTGCACGCGTAATGGCTGACCAAAAACTGATTCCAGCCGTCGGCGAAGTAAAATAAACAACGCACAAAGAAACCTTCCGACCGGGAAACCGTGACGGAAGGTTTTCTTATGGGGAAAAAACGAGAAGGAGGAAATTTCCCCCTTCGATAAAATGGAAATTTTTAACTTAAACAGTTGTTTAAAAAATCAATCATGAGGTTAAGCGCCTGGAGAGTTCATCAATGGCAAATCGATGTTGATTTTGGATCACACTGAAGTGTTTCAGTTCGCTTTTCAATTCGGCGTGATAGTTTTTCTGCACTTCCACCATTTCCAATTGACTAATCTTGATAGCATCTACATCCTCAGTAAGAGTGTCGACAGCAACCTTGAGAGTAGAAACATCGTCCTTGAGGACATTGACATCCTCTTTGAGAATAGCGACATCGTCCTTGA
>CAMIVR010000116.1 GCA_946402065.1 uncultured Brevibacillus sp.
GCCTTCATTTGGCTCGATCAGGCGATAGCCGTATGAGCGCAGCCGCTCCAGGTTGGCTTGTACGGCCGGATGATCGTACATGTTCACATTCATCGCCGGGGCAATCATCACCGGGGCCTTCGTTGCCAGTACCGTCGTCGTCAGCATGTCATCGGCGATGCCGTTGGCCAGTTTGCCGATGATGTTGGCCGTTGCCGGAGCGATGAGGACGAGGTCAGCCTTGTCGGCTAAATCGATATGCGCAATCACCTCCGGATTCGGCTCCGTGAACGTATCCGTGTAGACAGGAAGGTGGGAAAGTGCCTGGAACGTGAGCGGCTGGATGAACTTCAGCGCATTTTCCGTCATCACGACGTACACCTTTGCACCTGCCTGGGTCAATTTGCTCGTTACTGTCGCTGCTTTATAGGCTGCTATTCCACCGGTTACACCGAGAAGGATCGTCTTGTCCTTTACTGCTTGCATGGTCGTGTTCCCCCTAGCTCTCTATCTTTATCTGCACCAATCGGGATGAAACAGTGTGGCAGCCATCCGTACGAACTGTCCCGGATGCTCTCTCTCACAGTATATTTTCTCCCGATTCTCACCTCAATAGAAAAAAACAACCTGACACGAGGTTGTTTTTAGCGGGACGGTACTCATAACGATTTGCGAACTTCGTTATTCTCATAGGTCAGTTTATCGGAAATCAGTTCTTCCAATGCTTGACCGACAAATTTTTTCGAACGCGGCTTGTCTAGCTGCAAATTATTGTTTTCACGCAACTGACGCGCACGTTTGGAAGCGACTGTGACGAGTGTGTACTTGCTCTCCACTTGTGCTGTCAGCTTGTCAATCGACGGATATAACATCTGGTTTACACCCCCTTTGCTAGCCATTTCCGAAACTTGTGAATTTGTCTGTCTTTCTTTAAATGCTCCGCGGTAATGATCGCTTGAATTTTTTCACAAGCGCACTCAATTTCATCGTTGACGACGACATAATCGTATTTGTCCATCAGCTCGATTTCATGCCGGGCCATCTCCATGCGATTGCGGATGGAGTCTTCCGTCTCCGTGCCGCGACCGACGATTCTGCTTTCCAGCTCGGCCAAGTCAGGCGGAGCCAAAAAGAGAAAAATCCCCTGCGGAAACTTCTCTTTCACTTGCAAGGCTCCCTGAACCTCAATCTCCAGGATGACGTCATACCCCTCGGCCAGCGTATCTTCTACGAACTTTCGCGGCGTACCGTAGTAGTTGCCGACGTATTCGGCCCACTCCAGAAGCTGATCCTGTTCAATCATGTGCAGGAATTCAGACTTCTGTTTAAAAAAGTAATTCACTCCGTTTGTCTCACCGACGCGCGGAGCGCGGGTGGTCGCCGAGACGGAGTATACGAGCTGGGGCATTTTCTCCCGCAACGCTTTGCAAACGGTCCCTTTGCCTACTCCTGACGGTCCTGAGAGGACGAGGAGCAAGCCTTTGTCATTCTCCATTATTACACGTTCAACTCCTGCTTTATTCATCGGACTCGTCATCTTTTGCCGTCAGGCGTTGTGCCACCGTTTCCGGCTGTACGGCTGACAGGATGACGTGATCGCTGTCCGTGATGATGACAGCGCGTGTGCGTCTGCCGTATGTAGCGTCGACGAGCATGCTGCGGTCGCGCGCCTCTTGGATAATCCGCTTGATTGGCGCTGACTCGGGACTCACGATCGAAATAATCCTGTTCGCATTCACTATGTTCCCGAAGCCGATATTAATTAATTTTATAGCCATTTTGCCCGGTCCATCCTTTCATCCTCACTCGATGTTCTGAACCTGCTCTCTGATTTTTTCTAGCTCTGTCTTTATTTCTACTGCATAGTGCTGGATGGATAAATGAGCCGCTTTGGATGCGATCGTATTCGCTTCCCGGTTCATCTCCTGCAGCAAAAAATCAAGTTTGCGTCCAACCGCTTCCCGCTTGTTCAACTGCTCGCGAAACTGTTCGCAATGACTCGACAGCCTCGTCGTCTCTTCGCTGATGTCGGCACGCTCGGCGAAAAGCGCAATCTCTTGGGCGATCCGCTGCTGCTCGAAAGCCAGCGGAATGTCAGCCTGCCACTCGGAAATACGCTGCCTCAGCCGCTCGCGATACTCTTGTACGCTCTGCGGAGCCAACTGCCTGATCTCCTCCGCCCAGCCTTCGATCTGAACCAAACGCTGCTCGATATCCGTTTGCAAATGTGCACCTTCTGCTTCCTTCATCCGCAGCAGTTCGCCTGTCGCTTCCTGCACGGTCGCGATCAGCCATTCCGCCACATCTTCCACTGGCAGGAAATTCTCCTCCTCCTGTCCGATAACGCCCGGAAACGAAAGGATATCTTTTGCCGTCAACGGATCCTTCAACGAAAACTGTACGTTCAGCTGCCGCGCTGCCTGGACATACTGTTCAGCCAGCTCCCAATCGACAGAAAATGCTCTGTCCGCTGCTGCTGGCTGCTCCAAGGTAATCATAATCTCCACGCGGCCGCGAAGAACTTTTTGTGCGACAACTTTTTTGACATGATCTTCAAGCATGGCATATGCTTTCGGCAGACGGACGACAAGCTCACAAAAGCGGTGATTGACCGCCCGCATTTCTACCGTGAGGCGACCGCCGTTTTCGCAGGTCGACTCCTTCCTTCCATACCCTGTCATGCTCCGTATCATGTACTCACATCCACAGAAAATCGTTAACTTATTATAGGAGACAAACATTGGCAGTGTCAACAGACATCGATCCAAACGGAAACCGTTGACACGCCTGCGGCAAACCACCGGCACAAGGCGAACGTTCGTTCCCTTTGCTGTTGAAGTTCTCGCTTGGGCTGTCATCTTCCATGTGTTAGACTAGGAGACAATCCAAGTTTTGAGGTGAACACACGTGGCGTTTGATGGTATTGTCACACGCGCGGTAACCGAAGAGCTGAAGAAGCTGACCGGCGGACGAATCACCAAGATTCACCAGCCCCACGACAGCGACATCGTCTTGGTCATCCGCGCCCAAGGGGGAAATCACAAGCTGCTGCTCTCAGCCAACCCCACCTATCCCCGCTTTCATCTGACGAGTGAGGAATTTACGAATCCGCAGGAAGCCCCGATGCTCTGCATGCTCTTGCGCAAGCATTGCGAGGGCGGAATGATTGAAGCCATTGCCCAAGTGGAGATGGAACGGATTGTTCATATTGATGTCAAATCCCGCGACGAATTGGGCGATGTCACCCGCAAGCGGATTGTCGTCGAGATCATGGGCAAGCACAGCAACATCATTTTGCTTGACGCACAGACAAACGTGATTCTCGACAGCGCCCAGCACGTCTCGCACGCGATCAGCCAGTATCGGCAGGTCCTGCCCGGAAAGACGTATGTCGCCCCACCTGACCAGGGAAAGCTCAACCCGCTGCACACGAGCGAACAGGAATTTTTGCAGCGCATGGATTGGAATGGCGGCAGGCTCGACAAGCAAATCGTCGATACTTACAGCGGCGTCAGTCCGCTGATCGCCAGGGAAATCCTCTTCCGCGCCGATCTCGCTACCCGCGACAGGCTCTGGTCCGCTTTTTCCGGACTGTTTGGACAGATTCGCCAGCATCAGTACCGGCCGACATCCGTCATTTACAAGGAAAAAGCCTACTTTTCCGTAGTGCCATTGACCCATCTGGAAGGCGGTCAAGCTACTCCGTTCGGTTCTGTCAGCGAATGCCTGCAAAACTATTACCAGGAAAAGTCCCGGCGCGATGTGGTCAAACAGAAGGTGCACGACCTGATCCGCATCGTCACGACAGAAAAGCAAAAAAACGAAAAGAAAATTGAAAAACTCAAGCTGACCCTTGTCGAAGCAAAAGATGCAGAGCGGTTCCGACTGTACGGCGAATTCATCACTGCTCACCTGCATCAGATCAAGCGCGGCGACACACTGCTCTCCGTCGTCAACTGGTATGACGAGAATGGCGCGACAATTGACATCCCGCTCGATCCGCTGCTGACTCCTTCAGAGAACCTGCAGGCGTACTACAAGCGCTACAACAAGGCCAAAAACAGCTTGCAAATCGTCGCCGAACAAATCGGCAAAGCCCAGGAAGAGATCGCTTATCTCGATGGTCTGCTCGTCCAGCTTGAGCTGGCGACCCTGCAGCAGGCGGAAGAAATTCGCGAAGAGATGGCAGAGCAAGGCTACGTCCGCATGCGCGGCAAGCAGCGGCAGATGAAAAAGAAAAAGGATCAGCGTCCCGAACTGGAACAATTCACGTCCAGTGAAGGGATTGCCATCCTCGTCGGGAAAAACAACAGGCAAAACGACTACCTGACAAACAAGCTGGCTGCTGCAAGCGACACATGGCTGCACACGAAAGACATTCCCGGCTCACACGTCGTCATCCGCTCACGGGAATTTTCCGAGCAAACGCTGCAGGAAGCCGCTATGCTCGCAGCGTATTTCAGCAAGGCCCGGGAGAGCAGCCAGGTGCCTGTCGACTACACCTTGGTTCGCCATGTAAAAAAACCGAGCGGGGCCAAGCCGGGCTTCTGTATTTATGAACAGCAGCGCACACTCTATGTAACGCCGGACGAATCGATCGTACAGCGCCTCAAATAAGCCGAGATCGACAAAAACGAACGCCTGATCAATTTTTGCATGCATACTGCTTCCCCCAACGTTCATACTAAGATCACATACTGGCAACGTTTGCGAGCACTTCAGGAGAAAACTTCCACGTGTAAATGAGGGATCAAACGATGAATGTGGTTGGGATTGTACAAACAGACCTGAATGAATTCAGCATTTTATTTGAGGATGATCAGCAGCAAAAAGGCAAACACGGCCCAAAGCAGCAAAACGGTCAAAATGGTCAATCTGACAGCGACGATTCAGAGGATCTGTTCAGCTTTCTAACGAATGACAGCCCGCAAGACCAAGACGGTCAGAGCCAAGGTCAGGGTCAAAATCAGCAGGGTCAACAAGGGCAGCAGGGTCAACAGAACCTGCAGGAAATGACGGTGCGCATCAAAGGCATTCCGGAAGGTCAGAAAGCGACGTTCCTGCAAATGTACCAAGTGATCCAGGACGCAAAAGAGCTGAAAGATCTCGAGCAAAACCTGACGATCGTCAATCAAGGGAACGGGCAGCAAAACCAGAATCAGGGGAACAGCGGGCTGCAACAGTAAGCTTGATCAGGCTCCCCCATCGCGAGCTGCACACAAAAGCCCACTACCTCTGTTCAAGAGATAGTGGGCCTTATCGTCTACAGTACATCGTAAGTTTTGCAAACCCGCTCTGCCGTCTGGCACTATGTTTCTTTAACCTGTATCTAACAGGTGGGTGACTCGTCTACGCTTCTGCCTTCCCATGCGTCCGCAAAGGAGGTGGGCCTGACATACATCGCAAAGTTCTGTCTCCCTCGAAACAAGCAAGGTTAAAAACATCGGAGCCAAAACGAACATCGCAGGAAAACAAGCCAATATGCTGTAATTACACACATATCGTAACACAGATGCAGCAAAGGCTCAAATGAAAAAATTTCCAGCTATTACACCGTAAACTTCCGAATTAACCGTTTCAGCTCTTCAGCCATCTCTGTAAGCTGCTCTGTATTTGCCGCAATCGCCTTCATGGATGACATCTGCTGAACAGAAGAAGCTGCGACTCCTCTCGTCCCCTCTGCGGAAGCCTGGGCAATCCGCGAAGATTCGGTCACCGATGCAGCAACTTCTTCCGAGCCGGCCGACAGTTGTTCGGCGACTGCAGAGACGTCCTCAATTTGCTGTGCGACACGCTGTGTTGCCGCAAGGATCTCGTGAAATGTTTCCCCGGTTTCCGTCGCTATTTTCATCCCCCGTTCCACTTCCACCGTGCCGCTGTTCATCGCCTGAACAGCCTGTGTCGTCTCCTCGCGAATTTCTTCGATCAGACTGGCGATTTGACTGGCAGACGACTGCGACTGCTCGGCCAGCTTGCGCACTTCATCGGCGACGACCGCGAAGCCGCGTCCCTGCTCACCCGCCCGTGCCGCTTCTATCGCAGCGTTCAAGGCAAGCAGATTGGTCTGCGCAGCAATGCCGGTAATGACATCCACAATCTGGACAATTTCCTGTGAGCGCCCGTCGAGAGCGGTGACCACCGAAGCGGAACGAGACACGCTGGTGCGGATGGAATCCATCTGCCTGATCACCTTTTGCACGGATTCATTGCCGTTCAGCGCTTGCTCTGCCATCTCACTGGAGGAATCGGCCATTCGCGCAGACGTTTCCGCAATCCGCTGAATCCCGATGGTCATCTCTTCCATCGCACGTGACGCTTCGTTTGCCGATTGCTCCTGAAAGCTCGCCCCGCTCGCAACCTCCTGCATGGTCAAGCTGATCTGGTTAAGCGCCTGGGAGTTTTGTTCGACACTCACCGCCAGCCCATTTGCCGAAACAACTGCCTTGTCTGCACTTTCCTGAACACCGGCAATGATCTCGCGGAGATGCTGAAACATTTCATTGCACTTGCTGGCGAGTTCGCCCATTTCATCCTTGCTGCCCGCCTTCAGCATGACATTCAGATTGCCGCTGCTCACTTGGGAAATGGCCTGATGCATTTGCCTGATCGGAGACAGCAGTCTGCGGAGCAAAGAGTACTGGATGGCAATGATGAGAACAAGCGCAATGGCGGAAACGATGCCTGTGTATAGCAACAGGTCATTTTGCCCTTTTTGTACCAGACTGGCATCCTGATCGATGCCAAAATATGCGAAGACTTTGCCGTTTTCATCGAGAATCGGTTCGGCAATGGTAATCCAGGAGCCGACCACATCGCTGTATATTTCGCTGCTGCCCGTTTTTTTCGTTTGGACGATTTGCTTGATTAAATCAAGCACGAAAGGGGATTGTTCGATGGAGTCCCCTGGTTTGAATCCCAGTTCGAGGATGTTTTGCGGGCTGGCGACAACCATTGATGAATTGCCGTTGACGATTTCGGTGCTGAACAGATACGCTTGGGCGATGTTTGGGTTTTTGTCGTGAAAAGAGGTCAAGAGCTTGGTGAGTTTTTGCTGCACAGGACTGTTCAAATCATGAGTGGTCATCGCTTCCTTGACATCCGCAAGATCCAGTTGGCTGAGGGCGAGCGAACTAAAGCCCCGCGCTTGCGCATTCAGCGTCTGAACCATCAGTTCTTTTTGAATCAGGTAGCTGGCGGCAATCAATACAACTGCAATAATGACAATATTCAAACTGGAAGCGAGTAGGTTTTTACTAAAAAAAGACAAACGCATGTTTCTGCCCCCTTTATGTAGTTACATAGTCTTATCTATAGGAATCGGAAAAAATGGAGAAAACTAGGATAGATATATTGACCTATTTCCCGCTCGCTATACAAACAAAAACAATCCAGACGAATCATTTTTACAGAAAGACTGGTACGGAGGAAAGTAAAAAGAGTGGCATCGCCACTCCGGTTAGTCAACGCGTTTGGGGATGATCCCCAGCCGCTCGTATTTACGGATTTTATCGCTTGTGAACTGCAGCTTCTCGCTCAAAATCGCTTCGGTGTCGGCCCCCAGCACCGGCGGCGCTGTCATGTGCTCGAGCTGCTCTGCCTGGGTGGTGCGCACTTGCAAAATTTTTTCGCCGGCATGGCCTTCCAGTGTGAAAACGAGCTGGCGACTTGTGACATAAGGACTCGACAGCCACGTATCCATTTCCTCAACAGCCGTAAGACAGCAGTCCACTTCACACCCCAGCTCATGCCATTCGGCCTGTGTGCGGGACAAAAAAAGCGCTTTGACCTCCTCATGGATGTCAGGATGGGTATCAATATGCAAATTATGCAAGGCTTCCCAATCTTCCCGGCCCACGGTGCGGCAAAAGTTGATCCAGAATTTTTCTTCGATGGCAGCCAAGGCCACGTAGCGACCGTCAGCGGTTTCATACAATCCGTGATTGATCATCGCTCTGGACTGTTCGGTCATCAACCCGTCCTGCCCTTGTGACGCGAGCAGCGCATGTATGCCCATCCATGAGCTGAGAATGTCCACAGATGCTATATCCAGGTATGTACCAACACCGCGCTTGCTCCTCTGTACAAGGGCCGCACAAATCTGTTCAGCAGCGTACAGTCCAGTGGCAAAATCCGCGATCGGGACCTCAGCCAGAATCGGTCTCGCCAGTTCATCCCGATTGACCGCCAAAAAGCCACTCACTGCCTGATAGTTGAGATCATGTCCCCCCAGCTGCTGCATCGGTCCAGACTGCCCGTAGCCTGTAAGGGAGCAGTAGATGAGATCAGGTCTGGCCTGCTGTATTTCCGCGTAATCCAATCCAAGCAGCTGCATGACGCCCGGCCGAAAGCTCTCGATGACGACATCAGCCTGAGCTGCCAAAGCAAACGCAATCTCTTTGCCTTCCGGGTCGTGCAAATTGAGTGAAATGCTTTTTTTGTTGCGATTGGCGGAAAGAAAATAGGCGCTGCTATCCACTCCCCCCGGAGCTAGCGTACGGATCGGATCGCCGCCGGGAAACGCTTCAATTTTAATCACCTCTGCGCCTAAATCGGCTAAGCGCATTGTGCAATAAGGTCCAGCAAGATGCCGAGTAAAATCGACAACCGTAATACCCGATAACATCGCCTCTCCCCCTTGCTTGATTACTCACTCCACGCTTTAGACAATGAGTAATTTCGCCATCTGCAATTTGAATCCTCCAAACTTTCTGATATTTTCGCAGTCGAGGTTCATCCGCCAGTTTGCTGATAATTTGAAAACTTGGCTACGCCAAGCCTTTTGGCGTAGCCTTAGTTGCGATGATCAGGATGTGCGAGTGTCGGCGATGCCACAGGATGTGGCGTTTAGCCGACCGCTTATGTCGATAGGAATTTTTATAATTTCCTATCGACAAACAAAAAGCGCCTATTGGCGCTCTTTGTTTTCTTACCAACCACCCATTCCATCCCACATACGGTGGTGGTGCATAGACATGGAAGAGGAGGAGTCATAGCCTCTAAAGCCGTGGCCGTGCTTGTGGCAGCTAGTGCAGTGTGTTCTGTAGTAAGGCACCATTTCGCAGACTTGCTTGTAGTGTTTTTTCTTACAGCATTTCACGCAGTGGCAATGCTTTTTGCAATGAGATTTCCGACATCCGCAACTCATGAGCTTCACCCCCTCACTGATTACAGTAACAGGGTATGTTGGCGGAGGGTATTGGGAATGGTACATTTGACTATTCGTCGTGAAAATCAGCGTTTGCCACGTTTGATAGATTTCCCTTCCTTATTTTCCGGCTGGAAGACGCAAGCAGCTCCCCCACTGCCTAGTGTGCGACGATTTTACGCAGTTCGTTGATACCGTGATGATCAGGGATTTCCCGGTACTCTTTCACTTTCGGCAGCGTCAGCAATTGCGGCCTCGTCATGTAGCCCGGCTTGGAAATATACACGACATCACAGGAAGCGATGTGCTCAAAAATATCGGGGTGGTTTGTCTCGATTGTACATAAATCGAGATGGGTAATGCCTGCGTTGTGCAGATCATCGATCATGCTTTCTGCCCCTCGGGCAGTGGCGCAGATCAGCCCGACTTTCGTCGCCCGAGGAAACGCGTCCAGCTCCGGTATGACAATATTCGGGTCGGGAATAAAGTCGAGACTGACGATCGGAATTTCCGGCGGCAGAGCTTGCCGCACTGAATGCAGCACGGACGGATGGACTACGATCGCTTTGTACTGATGAAGAAATTGAAGCTCCTGCTCCAAGCGCTTCCAGAAATTGTCCAGCGTCCAGCCCTCGATCATCGCGCTGGGCAGATGGTACTGCACCAAGCGGCAGTATTCGGCCATCTCCAGCTCGGTAAAGCGTAAAAAAAGCACTGGCAAATGCCGGACTTCATCAATGACGACGGACAGCACCCGGAAAAACTCATCAATGGTGTATCCCATTGCTTTTACTTTGTGCATCGTCTCTTTGGCCAACAGGGCAAGGTGTGCAGAGTTGCGCGACAACGACGGGTCTTTGACGATATTGCTGACTGTCGTTCCTCTTCCTTGCCGAGAGTCGACCAGACCTTCTTGCTGCAAGCGCAGATAGACACTGCGGACTGTGTTGTAGTTAACCTGCAAGTGAGCGGCCAAATCACGCACCGGCGGCAGGTGGGCATGGGGCGGCAAATCACCGCTGCGAATCAGCGATGCAATCTGCTGATAGAGTTGTTCGTGGTACGATATGTTTGAATCTTTTTGCAAATCAATACGCAGCATTGCTCTCTTCCCCCACTTGAGTTCAATCGTATATCAATAAGTATATCAATCGATATTGCCGTTGTATAGGTGGATGAACAGCGCTAAACGGGACAGACTAACAATAGTGTGCCAAAGCGGGCGACACTGCCTGCTTTCCGAAGCATACGCTCTCGATGCGCTCCTTAAGCGGAAGATGCGTGCCAGATCCGTTCCGCTTTTTTTACAGTTACTTGTTGAAAGCGAGGTGCAATGGCGTGGGTGAACAGAGCAGATTCAAAGCAGGGGACAAGTCTCCCAAGAACGGGGTTTACATGGAAATCGGTGAGTCTGGCTCAGGTGTGCAAGATCCGATGATCATCGAGCTGGAAAAAGGCGAAAAGTTCCCGCCGACGCGCAATAAGAACCGCGTCTGGACTCAGAAATAGCACGCTGGCCTAAAAAAAGCGGAGAGTCCGCTTACCGAGACTCTCCGCTTACTCTTTATCATCCTCTTCGTCATCTGCAAAATCTTCTGCACGCAAGTAAATGATTTTCACACCGAGGCTGGCAAGCAGCGTCAGCACCGCTTCATTCAACGTCTCGTCTGCCAAAAGCCCCAGGCTTTCTACCAGTTCCAGCTCTTCCAGATCACCTGATTCTGCGTCCTCTATCAATTCAATGACTTCTTGCATGCGCTTTTCTTCCAGACGCTGCAAAATCTCTTCTTTTGTCATTCTCTTCCCTCTTCTCCTCTGTTTCGCCAATTGCCGAAAGTACGATACCATCTATATAATAAAGCTGAACAGACAAATTTGCCAGCATTCTTAGCAGGCAACCAAGGAGCCCGTGCCGTGTACCCAGACCCGTATATACGCTACCTTGTTCATTTTCATGCCGACCGCGATTATTTTGAATGCCATGAGGTACTCGAAGAATATTGGAAAAGCCTGCCGGAGAAGAACGCACAGCGCTTCTGGGTCGGTATGATTCAACTTTCTGTCGCTATGTATCACCATCGCCGGGGCAATGCTCCAGGGGCGTCGAAAATGCTTCGCAGTGCGATTGCGCTGCTTGCCGCAGAGCCGATGAAGCTGAAACAGGCAGGCCTCGATGATGAACAGCTCATCCCTCAGCTGACTGAATACGTAGAGACTATCGAGCAAAACAAGCCGTATGCCAGCATCATCCTGCCCATCAGCGATCCTGCGCTGCTCGCCGCCTGTCACGCTCGTTGCCGCGAACAAGGCCGCCAATTCGGTGTGCCGAGCAATCTCGCCGACGACTACCTCTGCAACAAACACAGCAGGCGAGACCGCAGTGAAGTGATTATGGAGCGTACAGCCCGGCTGCTTGAGAAGCAGCAGCAGCGGCAGAATAGCTGATCTAGCCCTCGCCTAGAAAATCATTGCCCAGAGAGCCGCCATCACACCCAGGTCAGCGAGCAGGTGGCTCAACCATGTCGGATAGATCGAATCGTAACCGCTTTTCATTTTGCCCCACATCATCCCGACCAGAAAAACGGCGCCCGTAATCAGCAATCCCCATATCCAGCCGAACAGCACACCGCCGATAATCGCATGATACAAGGCAAAAAATCCGCTGCTCACCACGATCGCCTGAAGGCTCGACAGTATTTCGCTGTATCGCTGCAAAATAAAGCCGCGCCACAGGATTTCCTCCAGCAGTGAATTGACGACTGTCATATACGTTGCAAAAATCCAGAACCAGCTCGACGTAATCCCCCACATTTCCAAGATCCTTCGCACCCGCTCCGTATCCAACCCTTGCCGGACGAGCAGCCAAAGCGCTACATAGGCGATGAGACAAAGCCCCATGCCACTGACGAGTCCGACCAAAACCCCTTCTGCGCTTTTAAAGTATTTCCGCCATGCCTCGTGCCAGCGTTCCTTCAGCTGTCCCTCCGCATATCCCTGCAACAGCGGCATCCCCAGGCAGACGATCAGGTGAAACGCCACAAACGTGACAACGACGCTTTTTTGTACAACCAATCCAAACAAAACGGCCATTGTTGCCATCAAGCTATAGATAGTCGTCAGAAGCAACAATCGCTTTTCCGGCATTCTCAAACCGCCTTTTTCCGCCATTTGAACAGACTACACTATAATATGCCCGCTGCTGGCCTGGCACATGCAACCACATCTGGAAATGATATAGGCAAAAAAATGGCTCAATGGTATACTTGCTTAGTCAAAAGTTTTTGATCAAAACAGGCTTTACCTGTGGGAGGTGGGAGTATTCTTCTCCGCAACCGTTCGTTTTTACTCTTGATGCTGGGCGAGGTTATTGCCGGTTCCGGTCTGTGGGTCTTTATCATCGGCAATCTGCAGTTCATGCAGCACCTCGTACCGTCGGATTTTCACAAAGCGCTGATTTTGATGACCGGCCTGATCGCCAGTGTGCTGCTCTCCCCCAAAGCCGGCGTCGTCATCGACCGATACGATAAGAAGAAGATTCTCATCGTCTCCAGTATTGTCCGCTGCCTAAGTCCATTGATGATGCTGCCGGCGATCGCCAGCGAATCCATCGTGTGGATGGTCGTCGCCTTGGTCATCCAGCAGTCCTCAAACGCCTTCTACCTGCCGACGGTGCAGGCGTCATTGCCGGCGATTTTCACCCCTGACAAGCTTTTGCGGGCGAACAGCGTCTATTTGAACATCGTCACGTTGTCGCGTATCGGCGGTACAGCCCTGGGCGGGGTGATGGTCGCTTCGTTAAGCTTGGGCAGCGTCTACCTTGTTTCGCTTGCTGCCAATCTGCTGTTAGCGATCTTTACGTTCTTTCTGATTATCCCGAAAGAGACGCAGAACCCGGCCCGCATGAAGCAAATGATCCGCTTTAGCGAAGTCTTTTCCCTCATCCGCCAAGACCCGGCCGTCATCGTCGGACTGGTCAATACACTGATGATTACGCTGTTTTTGGGCGGATTCAATCTGCTTGTGCTGAAATACAGCGAGATCCATCACTCCTCCCAGCTGATGGGCTTCATTTACGCCTTTGAAGGTGTCAGTATTTTGCTCGCCGGCTTGATTTCCAAACAAGTGATCGGCAACCGCAACCTCGTAACGCTTTCGTCGCTGCTGCTGTTTGCCTTTGCCCTGGCCCAAGTCGGGCTCTCATTTGCCGAGAATCGCGCTTTTATCCTCGGTTCATTTGCACTGTTCGGCGCCGGTATCGCCTTCTTCTTTCCAGCAGTGACAACGGTGTTTCAAAAGCGCCTGGCGCTGGATGCACAGGGCCGGTTCTTTTCCTTTAAAGGGATGCTGGAGCGCGTGCTGCTGCAAATCTCGCTGCTGACAACGGGAGCCTGTCTTGACTTGATCGGTATTAGCAATTACATGCTTGCCGTTGCACTCGTGACGCTCGTGATGGGAATTGCTTCCTGCCTGTACGGCAAGCGGCATGGGCTGGACGTTCGCCAGCATGACAGCACAGACCAGGCCGCATAGGCAGATTTGGCATTTCGACACGTTTGTCGGGTATAGAAAACTGCATGTGGTTATGCTAAAATAAACAAGGTAGCTTTATCGCGTTCCAACCATCGACCACCTGTCAGGCCGCTTACGTCTGATTGTACGTCCATAGATGAGAGGAGGTTCCCGCATGCATGTGCTTTCTGCTACATCAATGGGAATGATTGTTGCCTTGTTAATGGCGACAGCGGTGATTATCGTTCGGGTGCGCGCTTCGAAAAAGCCTGTATCGATCATGAAAATTATCGCTCCGCCGCTGTTCATGTCCACCGGATTTCTGATGTTTTTCTCGCCCGAAACGATCACGCCGATCGCCTACGATTTGACAGCGTTTCTCGTCGGCGTCATGTTCTCGGTTCCACTGATCGTCACGTCTCGGTTTGAGATGGTTGGGCAGGACGTTTATTTGCGACGTTCCAAGGCATTTTTCGGGATCTTGCTCGGGCTCTTGATCATCCGCTTTGCGATCAAATTATGGGTTGGCGACAGCTTTTCGCCCATGCAAACGGCAGGACTCTTTTTCGTTCTGGCGTATGGGATGATCGTTCCGTGGCGCGTAGCGATGCTCGTCATGTACCGCAACCTGCTGAAAAACCAGATGATGCGGACATAAGCAGCGATCTGAGTCCGTAACGGCTTATTGCCTTTTGCTTGCGCATACGATATACTTGCAACATCCAAAAAATCATCAGATCGACATTGTGCCGATGAAGAGCATCCAACTCGGAGGCGTTTTCGACAAGAGTGCAGACGATGTGCTCCCTAAGTTAACCGGACCCGCCCGTTATCGCGGACCAAGTGGTTCGAACGGCTGTGAATAGCTGTTCGTTCAAGTTGGGTGGCACCGCGAGAGAGCTCCCTCGTCCCAAAGGACAGGGAGCTTTTTGCATTTTCACGGAAAAGGAGCGCGGTGTATGGTAGACATTGGATTTATTCGACAGAACCAGGATTTGATTCAAGCGATTGCCGAGCGAAAGGGCATTGCGGTTTCTATCCCTGCATTTATCAGCTGGGAAGAGAAAAAGCGAAACCTCCTGAAAGAAGCGGAGGCATTGCGCAATCAAAGAAACCAGTTGTCTCGGCTCATCAGTCAACTCGTGCATCAAGGAACAACGGAAGAGCTGCCGGAGCTCAAAGAGCAGGCAAAAGCGATCAACAGCCAGTTACGATCAACGGAATCGGCACTTATGGAGGCAGAAGCTTACTGCAACGAGCTCATGCTGCTCATCCCGAATATCGTTTCTCACGATACCCCGATCGGCCGTTCGGATGCCGATAATGTGGAGATAAAGCGCGTCGGCGAGCCGAGCCGGTTCGATTTTGCCATCAAGGACCATGTAGCATTGGGAGAAACCCATGAAATCATCGATATCCCGCGCGGAGTGAAAGTGGCCGGAACACGCAATTATTTTCTCAAAGGGGCGGGAGTATACCTCCATCGTGCCGTTCAGCAATTAGCCATTGAGTTGCTCAGCCAGCGTGGATATACGGTGCTGGACGTTCCCCTGATGGTCCGCAAAGAGGCTCTCGTCAATACCGGGTTTTTCCCGCTTGGACAGGACCAGGCGTATGAGCTTGCCAATGAGGAAAAGTGGTTGGTCGGCACGTCGGAAGTCCCACTGGTTTCATACTACAGCAATGAAATTATCGATGTGCTGAATCAACCGATCAAGCTGGCGGCTGTCTCGACGTGTTTTCGCAGTGAAGTGGGATCGGCAGGCAAAGATGTTCGCGGGCTCTATCGCGTCCACCAGTTTGCAAAAGTGGAGCAAGTGATTTTTTGTGCCAATGATCCTGCGCTTTCCGAGCAACTGCTTCAGGAAATCGTGCAGAACGCCGAAGACATCTTGCAGCTGCTGGAACTGCCTTATCGCGTCGTCGCAGTGTGCGCTGGCGACATGGCGCAAAAAACGTTCAAACAATACGATATCGAAACATGGATGCCCAGCCGGTGCTCTTACGGTGAGACGCATTCAGCGTCAAATGTACTGGATTTTCAGGCGCGCCGTTCTAATATCAGGTATCGCGATGCCAGCGGCAGGCTCGAATACTGCCATACACTGAATAATACAGCAGTGGCAACACCGCGTATTTTGATCCCGCTGCTCGAGAACCATCAAAACCCGGACGGCTCGATTACGATTCCAAAGGCTTTGAGAAAATACATGGGCGGTCTCGAGAAGTTGGTCGCAAGGGATTGATGCTGCCGTTTCAAATAACTGTATGAGCGAAAACAAGCAAGCAGCTGCTGCCAATCTGGCGGCAGGCTGCTTGCTTGTTTTGTTTTGACTTACTATCCACGCTCTTGGTAAAACGTCTTTGGCGATTGCCGCCACGCGGACAAAAACTGCTCCTGCTCGGAGGTAATCACACCTGCCGCCGTGGCAGCTGCAAGTAACGCCGTATACTGCGAAAGCGTCGTCATGTCGATGTTAGCTTCCGCAAACACGGCTTCTGCCTCCGGGAACTGGTACGAGAAGATCGCAACCACGCCAAGCACTTCTCCCCCTTCTGCGCTTACCGCTTGCGCTGCCTTCAGCGAGCTGCCGCCGGTCGAGATCAAATCCTCGATGACCACAACTTTCTGTCCGGCTTGCAGGCTGCCT
Organism: uncultured Brevibacillus sp.; assembly: GCA_946402065.1. Taxonomy (GTDB): domain Bacteria; phylum Bacillota; class Bacilli; order Brevibacillales; family Brevibacillaceae; genus Brevibacillus_D. The sequence goes on from CAMIVR010000116.1 coordinate 16,285, forward strand.
TCGATCTGATTTTGCCGACCGTGGCCTTTCGCCTTGTCACGCACGTAAATCATCGGCAAGTCCATCAGCTCAGCCACCCATGCAGCGTGAGGGATGCCGGCGGTCGCGGTTCCGGCAATGACTTGCGCGTCAGGATAGCGCTCGCGGATAGTCGCAGCAAATGCTTCGGCAATCCGCCTGCGGACGGCTGGATGCGACATCGTAATCCGGTTGTCGCAATAGATGGGTGACTTGATCCCGGACGTCCAGGTGAACGGTTCATCCGGGCGCAGATGCACGGCGCCGATTTGCAGCAGATCAGCTGCTACCTGCGCGGCAATTGTATTGGCTTCTACTTTACTCATCGCTTGTTTCCTCTCCTCCAACAAAATGTATCTGCCGATCTATCCTACGGTTTGTTGACAACGCACGAAAAGAACGGTTAGGCCCGTTCTTTTAGCGAATCGATCATGTTTTGCCATGCCAGACGCGGCTCGGGTGCCGTCGTAATCGCCCGACCGATGACAATGTAGTCACTGCCCAAGCGGAATGCTTCTTCCGGCGTTGTCACCCGCGTTTGGTCGCCTTTGTCACTGCCAGCCGGTCTGATGCCCGGTGTGACCGTGATGAATGATTCGCCTGCCGCTTGCTTGATCACCGGTACTTCCAACGGCGAGGCGACGACGCCGTCAAGTCCTGCTTGCTTGGCAAGCAGAGCATAGTGCGTCACGGTTTCTTCGACAGAACCAGGAATGAGAATCTCCTGATTCATCGTCTGTTGGCTGGTGCTGGTCAGCATCGTCACGCCGATCAGCAAAGGCCGGGGAGCGCCGCTTGGCGTTCCCTGCTCCAAGCCTTCGCGTGCCGCTTCCATCATTTTCGCGCCACCGGCGACGTGAACGTTGACCATGTCGACGCCATGATGAACCAGGCTGCGAATGGCGCCTTTTGCCGTATTGGGAATGTCGTGAACCTTGAGATCGACGAACACCTGCAGGCCGCGTTCCTTCAGTACGTGGATGATTTCGACACCACCAGCGTAAAACAGCTCCATGCCGATTTTCACGTAGCGAACATCATCTGCCAGCTGGTCAAGGCAGTGATATACCTCGCTTGGAGAAGCAAAATCGAGGGCGAGGATAATTCTCTTGCTGAGGTCGTTTGTGCGTTCGCTCAATTTGGTTCCCCCCTCCTTTTTTACAATGTGACGACTGCTTTGCCCAAACGCTGCTGCGGCATCGCTTCGGTCTGGAACGTAATCGTCTCGAGTACATGCAGCAACGCTTTTGCCGTGTCCAGCGAGGTCAGGCAGACTGCGCCATTTTCGACTGCTTCGCGGCGAATCCGGAAGCCGTCGCGCTGTGGCGTTTTGCCTTTGGTCAGCGTATTTAACACGATGTTTGCCTCACCTGTCCGAATCATGTCGAGCAAGTTCGGGCTGCCGTCGGACAGCTTTTGCACTTGTGTCACCTGCAAGCCGTTTTGCTCCAGATAGCGGGCTGTACCTGCAGTGGCCATTATTTTGAAGCCGACGTGCAGAAAGCCTTTGACGATGTCGAGCGCTTCTGTCTTGTCCTTGTCTGCTACGGTAACGAGCAGCGTCCCCTTGGTCGGGATGTTCATACCCGCAGCGAGCAAGCCTTTGTACAGCGCTTTTGCCAGCGTGCGTTCGCGCCCCATCACTTCGCCGGTCGATTTCATTTCCGGTCCGAGCGTGATGTCGACGCGGCGCAGTTTGGCAAAGGAGAAGACAGGGACCTTCACCGAGACGGTCGATTCCTCCGAATGATAGCCCGGTTGGAAGCCCTGCTCCAAAATGGATTGTCCGAGAATCGCTTTCGTCGCGATATTGGCCATCGGGATACCCGTTACTTTGGACAGGAACGGCACTGTGCGTGACGAGCGTGGATTCACTTCGATCACGTACGGACGGTTTTGATAAATGACGAACTGGATGTTGAGCAAGCCCTTGATGTTCAGGGCAACGGCCAGCCTGGTCGTCATTTCGATCAATTCCTGCTTGATTTCAGTCGAGAGCGACTGCGGCGGATAGACGGCAATCGAGTCGCCCGAGTGAACCCCCGCCCGTTCGATATGTTCCATGATGCCGGGAATCAGTACGTTCTCCCCGTCGCAAATCGCGTCGACCTCCGCCTCCGTTCCTTGCATATAGCGGTCAATCAGGACAGGGTGCTCCGGATTGACCTTCACAGCCTGTTTCATGTAAGCGACCAGTTCTTCCTGGTTGTAGACGATCTCCATGGCTCGACCGCCGAGCACGTACGAAGGGCGAACGAGCACCGGGAAGCCGAGCTGATCGGCGGCTGCGACCGCTTCATCCACCGAGATGACGGTTTTGCCGAGCGGTTGGGCGAGATCCAGCGATCGAAGCAGCGCCTCGAACTTCTCGCGGTTTTCTGCCGCATCAATGTTCTCCAGGCTGGTTCCGAGGATTTTCACACCGCGCTTGGCCAGCTTATCGGCCAGGTTGATCGCCGTCTGTCCGCCGAATTGGACGATGACCCCTTCCGGCTTTTCCTGATCGATGATGTTCATCACGTCTTCGATGTACAGCGGCTCAAAGTACAGCCGATCTGACGTATTGAAGTCTGTCGAGACAGTTTCCGGGTTGTTGTTGATGATGATCGCTTCGTAGCCGGCTTCTTTCAGCGCCCAGACGGCGTGAACGGTCGCATAGTCGAATTCGATCCCCTGACCGATGCGGATCGGTCCGGAGCCAAGCACGATGACGCGTTTTTTGCCCGTCTCAATCCGTTCATTTTCCTGTTCGTAGGTCGAGTAGTAGTACGGCGTCGCGGCTTCAAACTCGGCTGCGCACGTATCGACCATTTTGTAGACAGGTGTCAGACCGAGCTGTTCACGCTGGCTGCGGACAGCCTCTTCACTCTGTCCAACCAGTTCGGCAATCTTCCTGTCGGTAAAGCCCATCCGTTTGGCCACATACAGATTGTCGCCGTTCAACTGTGAACTTGCCAACGTTTTCTCCATGGCGATAATGTTGGCGAGCTTGTGCAGGAAGAACAAATCGATTTTCGTCAGTTCATGCAGCGTCTCCATGGTGTAGCCGCGGCGCAATGCCTCTGCCAGTAAAAACAGGCGCTCATCGTCGGCAGCGACGCGGCG
>CAMIVR010000117.1 GCA_946402065.1 uncultured Brevibacillus sp.
GTTGGGGTCCCCGAAAAGTATTCGGAATACGCTTCGAAGGCTGGCGTCACTTTTTGGGGCGGGGCGGAGTCGGCCTTGAGATACTTCCATGTGGCGCTGTCACTTGCGGAGTGTTCTCTTCTTGGCGATTCCCCTCGCCTCCACTTAACGCTTATCTTTGAACAAAGGAAAAGAAACCACAGGAAGCGGTTTTCCCCCGCTCCCTGTGGTTTCACAAGACACTTTTCGAGAATGGTTAAAGCAAAATCATTTCGCCCGCGGTGCACTTTCAAAGCCAATCGCTTTATGCGTGCCATCGCAAAACGGCTTGTTGCCGGACTGACCACAGCGGCAAAGCGAAAAGGACGCTCCAATCTCGTACGGCGCACCACTTCCATCTAGCAACTCAACGTCTCCGGTAACCCGGATGGAGCCGTTGTCGTTGATTTTGATGGTTGTCTTTTTCTGTTCCATGCTCTACACCTCCTTGCGTTCCTACATAACTCATTCACTGCGTAATCTGAGAGGCTTCGGGATAAGGAAAGAGATCAACGATTCGCATGCTGCGGCCGGTTTCGCCGGTAAACACCACATGCTCGCGGCTCAAGCCCCGCGGACTCTCCAGGCCACAGGCTGCGGCCAGAGAGAATACGCCTTCCCTCAGCTGCAGAATATAATTCATCACACGCCACTGCTTTTCCTCCGGAGCGAGCGGTTCCTGATATTTGGAATCTGTCGTCGTAATGCCGGTCGGACATTTGCCGGTATGGCACTGCATCGCCATAATACACCCGTTCGCCATCATGAAGCCGCGCGCCGAGTTCACGCAGTCTGCGCCAAGCGCCAGGGCGATGGCCACTTTATCCGGGGTGATGAGCTTGCCTGAGGCGAAGATTTTGAAGCGGTTCCGCACGCCGAATTTCCTTGCGGTATCATCGAGGATCAGCAGTGCGGGATAGAGAGGCAGCCCCATGCCGTCAGCCATCGCCTTAAAGGTTGCGCCAGAGCCGCCTTCCGATCCGTCCACGGTAATGAAATCAGGGTAGATATCCATGTCGATCATCGCCTGAAAAAACGGTTCGAGCCGCTGCGGATCGCCTACGACGATTTTGATGCCGACCGGTTTGCCGCCCTCTTCCTGCAAGGTTTGCACAAAGCGAAGCGTTTCTTGCGGACTGGTCAAAAATTCGAAGCGGTTTGGTGAATTGACCGTTTTGCCCACGGGCACTTTGCGGGCTGCCGCTATTTTTTCATTAACTTTCCTGCCCTCCAGGTGGCCGCCGCGAATTTTCGCGCCCTGGGCAAACTTTAGCTCGAATGCCTTGATATTGGGGATGTTTGCTTTTTGCTTGTATTCCTCGATCGAGAAGCGGCCGGTGTCATCGCGAAAGCCAAACATCCCGGGCCCGATCTGCGAGACGACGTCGACGCCCGTGGCCAAATGCACATCGGCAACGCCGCCTTCGCCTGTGTTGATCCAAGAGCCGCCGGCCATAAACGCACCGCTGCCCGTTGACTGGATGTAATGCTCGCCAACGGCGCCGTAAGAGGTCGCAGAAGCGCCAAACATGCCTTTTAGCCGCCAGGGATGCCTGCGCCCCTCCCCGACAACGATGATATCGTCATCGTGCAGCAGCCACCGCTTGATTTGCTGGTCGATCATTTTTTCCTGCCGGGCAAAGATGCCTTCTCTTACGATCTCGTATTTTTTGCCTGGGACAAGCTCGTCGTTATCCACCTTGAGCTCGCTCGTCAATTTCGGGAACATGGAATTGGACAAGTAATAGCCGGGCTTCTCATAGTCGCGCTTGCCCCCGAACGCAATGATGTCCGTCCGGTATTTCGAAGCGAGCACGACGCCGACAAAGTCGTCACGAGAGAACGGCTTCCCCTCCGTGTCGCTGTCGAACCAGTATTGGCGGAATTCCGGACCGATTTTTTCCAGAAAGTAGCGCACCCATCCGAGAAACGGATGCGCGCGGATAATCGAATGTTTGGGTTCCTTTGACAAGGCGTACATGTAGCCCAGAAAAGCGACAGGCGGCAGAATCACGACAATCAGCAAAATGACTAACAGGACATACACCATACAGAACGAGTCCTCCGTATATGTTGAAGTAGGCAAAACAGCACAAGCCATCGCGATGGATGGCATGATAGGGGCAGCATGTGGCTCGGCCACCGCCATACAGCGCCGCAACGTACGCCTGGTAGGCACACGTTTTGTCACGAGTGTAATCGACTGCTTAAAGTATGCCCCTTTTCGCTTTTGTCCATTCCATTTATTCCCTCCACCCACAATCTTTGCAGCTCTGCGGACAGTTAGAAGAACGAAGCTTATCGCCCAGTCCAATAGCGAAAGATATACTTTCACCCTTTATCGCTAAAAAAACCCCCAACCGACTAATGTCGATTGAGGGTTTGCGTATTCGGCTCTCTCGCTTACGAGAAGAAGAACCGTTTGACTGCATATTTGGTTGTTTCTTTGTTCATGTGAGCGATCGACGTCGTCAATGGAATGCCTTTCGGACACGATTGTACACAGTTTTGCGAGTTGCCGCATTCTGTGATACCGCCTTCGCCCATCAGCGCTTCCAAACGCTCGCCCTTGTTCATCGCGCCAGTCGGATGCTCGTTAAACAGGCGAACCTGAGAAATCGCAAACGGACCGATGAACGCCGTTTTATCGTTGACGTTCGGGCACGCTTCGAGGCAGACTCCGCAGGTCATGCACTTGGACAGCTCGTAAGCCCATTGGCGCTCGACTTCCGGCATGCGCGGACCAGGTCCGAGGTCATGCGTACCGTCGATTGGAATCCACGCTTTGACGCGCTTCAACGCAGAGAACATACGGCTGCGGTCAACGCTCAGGTCCCGCTGAACAGGGAAGGTCGTCATCGGCGCTACGCGCACCGGCTGCTCCAGCTTGTCGATCAGGGCCGAACACGCTTGACGAGGTTTGCCGTTGATGACCATGGAACACGCGCCACAGACTTCCTCCAGACAGTTGGACTCCCAAACGACCGGCTTTGTTTTTTGCCCTTGTGCATTGACGGGATTGCGCTGAATTTCCATCAATGCGGAAATGACGTTCATGTTCGGACGGTAAGGGATTTTAAACTCTTCTTTATAAGGCGTACTCTCAGGTGTGTCCTGACGGGTAATGATCAGGTGCACTAATTTTTCTGACATGATTAATGACCACCCTTCTTATCTTGAGAGTAATCACGCTTTCTCGGCTCAATCAAGGATACGTCGACATCTTGGTACGAGATCTCAGGTGCTGTCGTCTCTGGGTTGAACTTCGCCATCGTTGTTTTCAGGAACTGCTCGTCGTTGCGTTCCGGGAAGTCAGGCTTGTAGTGAGCCCCGCGGCTTTCATCCCGCTTGAGTGCCCCGATCGTGATCGCACGGGAGAGTACGAGCATGTTCCAGAGATGACGGGTAAAGGCGGCGCCTGCGTTGCTCCAACGTTGCGTATCGTTGATGTTGATCCGCTTGTAGCGCTCCATCAGCTCTTGAATTTTGTCGTCTGTCTTTTGCAGACGGTCGTTGTAGCGAACAACTGTTACGTTGTCGGTCATCCATTCGCCCAGTTCGCGGTGAATGACGTACGCGTTTTCGGTGCCATCCATTTTCAGGATGTTGTCGTATTTCGCCTGTTCTTTTTGTACGTAGCCATCGAACAAGGTGCTTGGCAAATCGCTGGAGGATTTGTTCAATCCGTTGATGTATTCAATCGCTTTCGGACCGGCTACCATCCCGCCATAGATCGCCGACAAGAGCGAATTGGCACCCAGACGGTTCGCACCGTGCTGTGAGTAATCGCATTCACCTGCGGCAAACAGGCCGGGAATATTCGTCATTTGATTATAGTCGACCCACATTCCACCCATGGAGTAATGAACGGCAGGGAAGATTTTCATCGGAACCTTGCGCGGGTCGTCACCGACGAATTTCTCGTAGATTTCAATAATACCGCCAAGTTTTACATCAAGCTCTTTTGGATCCTTGTGCGACAGGTCGAGGTATACGGTGTTCTCCCCGTTAACACCCAGCTTCATGTCTACACAGACGTGAAAAATCTCACGCGTAGCGATGTCACGCGGTACGAGGTTTCCGTACGCCGGGTATTTCTCTTCGAGGAAGTACCACGGCTTACCGTCTTTGTACGTCCAGATCCGGCCGCCTTCACCGCGTGCCGACTCGGACATCAGGCGCAGCTTGTCATCCCCTGGGATGGCTGTCGGATGGATTTGAATGAACTCGCCGTTTGCGTAAATAACGCCTTGCTGATACACAGCAGAAGCCGCTGTACCTGTATTGATAATCGAGTTGGTGGTTTTCCCGAAGATAATCCCGGGACCGCCTGTCGCGAGAATGACGGCATCAGCTACGAAGCCTTTGATCTCACCGGAGCGTTGGTTCTGGGCAGTAATCCCGCGGCATACGCCCGCGTCGTCAATGACGGCGCCAAGGAAATCCCAATACTCGTATTTGTTGACCAAACCTTCTGTTTCAAAGCGGCGCACCTGCTCGTCCAATGCGTACAGCAGCTGTTGTCCGGTCGTTGCGCCGGCGAATGCCGTACGGTGATGCTTGGTTCCCCCGAAACGGCGGAAGTCAAGCAAACCTTCCGGCGTACGGTTAAACATAACGCCCATCCGGTCGAGCATGTAGATGATGCCAGGAGCAGCGTCACACATCGCTTTTACCGGCGGCTGATTCGCCAGGAAGTCCCCCCCGTATACGGTGTCATCGAAGTGCTCCCACGTCGAGTCCCCTTCACCTTTCGTATTTACCGCGCCGTTGATACCCCCCTGCGCACAGACGGAGTGGGACCGCTTTACGGGAACGAGGGAAAAGAGATCTACCGACACGCCTTTTTCTGCAGCTTTGATGGTCGCCATAAGTCCAGCCAGACCGCCACCAACAATGATAAGTTTACCTTTTGCCATGGATATATCCCCCTTTTCCTATGAAATAAAGCCGGTCAACGCACGAATGCCGATGATGGAAACGACAACAAAAAAGATCATGGTCGCATACGTAGCGATACGCTGCGAGCGCGGACCGACCGTAATACCCCAGTGCACGAGGAACGACCAGAGTCCATTAGAGAGATGGAACACCGCACAGAGTGTACCGACCAGATAGAAAATAAACATTGCCGGGTTGCTGAGGATGTTGTGCATCATGTCGTAGTTGAGCTCTACATTGCCAAGCGCGAGCTGAATCCGCGTCTGATAAACGTGCCACGCGATGAAAATCAGCGTAATGATACCGGTAATCCGCTGCAAAAAGAACATCTGATTGCGGAAGTAGCCATAGTTGCCAAGGTTGTTTTTGGCCTGAAACGCAATATAGATTCCATACACCGCATGGAAGAAGATCGGGATGTAGATCACGACAAATTCCACGACAATCAGGAACGGAAGACTTTCTGGTATTGCCGCAGCGCTGTTAAACGCTTCCGGACCTTTGGTAGACTGATGGTTAATTACCAAGTGAAACAGCACAAAAATACCTATGGGAATTACTCCCAGCAAAGAATGCAGCTTACGACTCAAAAATTGATGGCTATTCGCCATACATGGGTCCCCCCTTCGGAAATTTATGTAATTTCATGCTCCTATCCTTGCCTATCACTCTACGTATTAGACAGTTTTTCCCACGTATAAAAAGGAAGCTTCCACTGCTTCGTTGCGTTGTCAAAAAATGTCGCAAAAAACGTAAAAATAATAGACAATTTGTGACCAAAACCAATTGTACTCCTGTAGTTCCTAAGCGTCAAGCCAATGGTTAGACTAATTCCATTGTTAGAATAATCACATTTGAATCGATCCTATCACCTCTATCACGGTCTTATTTTTGTCATGTTCGGTGATCCTGATTCATATGTTTATAGTGAACCTACTAACAGTGTATAACGAGCGAGTTACACTTTCCGGACAAGCCTGCTCCCTGCTTGCGGCTGAAGCGGCCGGATGTAACGTCTTCTCTGCGCTTTTTGGCATCGGCCTGGCAGCACGCATGTCGAAAGCCGTTATTATCCATTCTCATCGACCAGGAAAGGAGACAATGCCATGCTGCGTGAAAAGGATCAGCTCACTGCGCTTTTATCTCCCCATATCCTGCCACAGCTAGAAGGGATGAATATGCCCTACGTCGGCTATCACCTGCTGCGCGAAACACTGACGACGAGGCTCCTCGGTGACAGTGAAGCGCCGATTCTCTACTGGCTTGGCCGCGACATCGGCAAGGATATCGAAATTGCCACTTCGGCAGGATTGATCATGCCATTCATCCGCTTGGGGCTCGGCAAGCTTGAGGTGCATGACGAAACAGACAAGGAAATTGCCTACACGCTCACTCACTCGCTGTTTGCCCTGATTCCACAAGAGCGTCTGGAACGCACCCTGTCCTTTGAAGCTGGGCTGATTGCCGGGGCGCTCAGCCGCCTGCGCCAGTCAACCGTACACGCCCGGCTGGAAGTGTGTCCGGCTAACCCCGGAAAACCGCCCACAGCCAAAATCGTCGTAACGTTATAACCAGCACTCGTTTACAAGAGCCCACTGGTGGAACTACTGAACCGGGTTTTCATCAGCATCCATGGACGCTAAAAAAGTCAGTGAACGTTCACACAGAACTGCACTGACCGCGCTTTACCAACGCCATTTCGCTGCTACCTCCCGTGCAAACCGCTGGCAACGTCTGCCTGCAGTCGCTATCGGGAAAAATACGGGGCTGCGATTCTGCCCATCCGTTGAAACTCGACCAAAAATCCGTCATGGCCGTATTTGGAATCAATCGTGAAAAAGTCGACGTCAAGCCCGGCTTGCTGCATCAGCTCGGCCATCTTTTGCTGGTGCTCAACCGTATAGAGCAAGTCATTGGTAATGGCAATGCTGACGACCTTCGCTTTGATCCGGCTAAGCGCCTGCTGGATGCCGTTACGCCCGCGACCGATGTCACAAGCTATAAAAAACCCTCTCTTCCGCAACAGAAGAGAGGGTGTATTCGTCCATAGCTGCCACCCACTCTTATCTGCCAAACGTAAAAACGTCTGCTGGATTTAGCACCTCTCCGCAAATCGGGGTTGCCGGGCATCGTCGGGCCAGTCCCTCCGCCACTCTCGATAAGAGTACAGATTCAATTTGGTTTTATCATACGCTTGCGGGGGGTGTCTGTCAATAGATGCTCGCCAGGCGGCCAGGGCAATCGCATTAGACATTTTTAGCGGCAAGGGAAAGCACCTTGAATAAATAGTCATTATCCCAGCCGCACATTTTCCGTTTCGCTGCAATACCGCATTTAGCGGAGGTTTCCTGTTTCAATAGGTTCAAAGCGATGTGTCGCAGAACGGCGGCATTTTCCGCAGCATGGTTGATCCGAATGCGAAGTTGATCTTCGCGGAACGCCATATCCAGAACCCAGTGCAAGCTGTTTTCGATGCCCCAATGACCACGAACAGCCCGAGCAAACTCCTGAACGTTTGTGTCAAAACTGCAAATATAATAGCGACGTTCGACCGTCACTTGATCCTGAACGTGACGCTCTGCCTCGACCATGCCGATTCCGTTCAAATCACGCCACGCATGATCTTGCGGAATCGAGGTCGACGACGGACAAAGCCAATACCTACGAATTTCCAGTCGGCCATGACTCTTATCAACCGTCTTGCAATATTCGTGAGGAATGTCCCGAAACCTGCTCTGGCAGGCATCGTCAAAGAAGACCCGAACATCTTCCTGGAGGCGCGGTTGGTTGCCTTTGAGCCCAATCACGTAATCGGCTTCACGTTCCCGGATTTTTTCTATGATGTCCTTTTGACAGCCCATCGCATCGATGGTGACGATACAGCCTTTAAGCATCAGATCGTCCAGCAGCTTCGGAATCGCTGTAATTTCGTTGGATTTCTCATCAATACTACGTTGGGCCAATACGACGCCGTTTTCCGAAGCCCATGCGCTCACCAAGTGCAGCGGATTTTGATCATGAAGCCGATCATGAGAGCGACGAGAAGTTTTGCCGTCGATCGCCACAATTGTCCCTTTGCTGTTCTGTTGCAGGGACTGGGTCCAAGTGCAGAATGCTTGTTCAAAGGCTTGCGGGGCAAGCAGGGAAAAAACGCGGCCAAACGTATCATGGGACGGAATACCATGAGGTAGTTCAAGGAATTGAGCGAACCATTCCTGTCGCAGTTTCCCAAACCGCTCAATTTCGGCCCACCCATCTGCTCCGCAGATCGTTGCTGTTATGGCGATGATCACGATGTCGGTCAAGTTGTGTTCCGTTCGGTTTCCCGTTCGGGGATCAGGTAATATCGAAAAGTGTTCGATCCACTCGTTGCTCATCACTTACTCGCTCCCATCAGTTTTTACTGATAGGTTAGACTCACGCTTTGCGGAAAAGTTTTCCTAATGCGATTGCCCTGGCCAGGCGGCTACGAGACCCCGTGTACGACTGCCATTTGCTTCGCATCGAGCTGAAAGATCGTATGGAGAGCGCGGACAGCATGGGCTGTGTGCTCGGCAGAAATGACGCACGACACCTTGATATCGGACGTGGAGACCATTTTAATCGAAATCTCCTCTTCCGCCAACTGCCGAAACATCTGCGCGGCCACTCCCGGGTTGTTGATCATGCCTGCGCCGACGATGGATATTTTCGTCAGCCCTTGTTCGAATTCGACTTTTTCAAAGCCGAGCTCTTCCCGGTTCGCTTCCAGTGTATCCAATGCCTTGTTCAAATCACTGCCAGAGACAGTAAAGGAGATATTGGTCGCCTTTGCTTCATAGGAGCTTTGAATGATAATATCGACGTTTACCTGATTCACTGCCAATGCATTAAACAGGCGCGACAATGTCCCAACTTGGGCCGGCATGCCGACGACAGTGATTTTTGCCACGTCTTCATCATGGGCTACTCCGCATACGACTCTCCCTGTTTCCATATCTGCTGCCTCCTCTACATTTGTTCCTTCTTCATCCGTAAAACTCGATCTGACTACGAGCCGCACCTTGTATTTTTTCGCTGCTTCTACTGACCTGGGGTGGAGCACGCCTGCCCCGAGATTGGCCAGCTCCAGCATCTCATCATACGAGATGCTCGCAAGCTTTTGGGCAGCCGGAACGACGCGCGGATCGGCCGTATAGACGCCTGCGACATCGGTAAATATTTCGCATCGGTCCGCTTGCAGGCTGGCCGCCAGCGTGACTGCCGTCGTGTCTGAACCCCCGCGGCCTAGCGTGGTAATTTCGCCTGCCTCACTGAGACCCTGGAAGCCTGCGACGACCACGACCTTGCCCTCCGCTAATTCCCGTTGCATCCGTTCATTGTCAATCCGGGAAATCCGCGCTTTGCCGTGCACGTCCTCTGTCGTAATCCCTGCTTGCCAGCCGGTCAGTGAGACGGCGTCATATCCGCGCGCTTGCAGGGCGATGGCGAGCAATGCAATCGAAACTTGCTCTCCGGTAGTGAGCAGCATATCCATTTCCCGTTCGGTCGGATGCGGCATGAGCTGCTTCGCCATATCCACCAGTACATCAGTCGATTTTCCCATTGCCGATACGACGACGACGACCTGATGACCGGCTTTTTTATAGGAAATAATCCGTTCAGCCACTCGCTGGATCCGTTCAATTGTTCCTACCGAAGTCCCTCCGTATTTTTGCACGATCAATGCCATGGTTTCTCTCTCCTAGTATATTTTCTCTCTTTCAATATTTTCCTGAAAATCGTTCATTAACTCGTACGAAAATGCAAAAAGGCAACGAAAAGGACGTAACCTCTCGCTGCCGTTAGTAGACATGACGGTTCCTCCTCCCCTTAACACGCGGCCAATGAGACAGGTGTCTCCTGGCGTGTGAGATAGCTCTCCATCGGCGCAACGGGTGGCTGCGCAGATGACAGTCCTGCACTTGTTCAGTACAGACCCAGCACAAAGTCCCTTGGGTGGCACAATGCACTTCGGCGAATTCCCCTTTCCCGCTCCCGTCTTCGATTCCCGATCTGGTAGGAGGGTACTGATGGTTTCCGCGCCTCTACCTCACTCCTGCAAGGAAGTGAGGCTTCATATTCAATTGCAATACAGTATATCACATTCCGGCTTACTGTACAACTATTCTCCCAATTGCCGCAGATGGCTGATTATCTCCCTGGCGAGCTTGTCGCCGATGCCGAGCTGGCGGAAATCCTCCACGGCCGCTTGCTTCATCTTCGCCAGCGAGCCGAAATGCTGGAACAAGCGCTTCCGCCTTTTCTCGCCTACGCCGGGAATGTTGTCAAGCTCGGAGCTGAGCATCGTCTTGCTGCGGGACTGCCGATGAAAGGTGATGGCAAAGCGGTGGACTTCATCCTGGATCCGCTGCAAAAGGTAAAACTCATAGCTGTCCCGGCGCAAATCGACCGGCTCGGGCGGATCGCCGAACAGCAGTTGAGCGGTTTTGTGCTTGTCGTCCTTCGCCAGACCGCAGACGGGAATAAACAGCCCCAGCTCGTTTTCCAGCACGTCCATCGCCGCCTGTATCTGTCCTTTGCCGCCGTCGATTACGATCAGGTCCGGCAGGGACTGGTTCTCCTTGAGCAGTCGCGTATACCGCCTGCGCACGACCTCGCGCATCGAACCGTAATCGTCCGGTCCTTCGACCGTCTGGATTTTGAACTTGCGGTACTCCTTTTTATCGGGACGGCCTTCCGTAAACACGACCATGGCCGATACCGGCTCCGCACCCTGAATATTGGAGTTGTCAAACGCTTCAATCCGCAGCGGCGTTCCGATCCCCAGCTTGTGCCCGAGGTTGTGGACGGCCTGGATGGTGCGGGCATCGTCTTTGGACATCAAGGCGAATTTTTCTTCCAGGGCAATCCGCGCGTTTTCGTTGGCCATCTGTACCAGCTCATACTTCTTGCCGCGTTTGGGCGTCAAGACCTTGACCCCCAGCCACTGGGCGAGCAGCTCCGGTTCGCTTTTCTCCGGCAGCAGGATCTCCTTGGGCAGCGCCTGTTGCTTGTCGTAGTAAAATTGCGTCAAATACGACATGAAATCCTCGGCTTCATCGCCATAGTAAGGAAAAGACGTCGTCGAGCGCTCAATCATTTTGCCCTGACGCATATAAAAAAGCTGTACACACATCCAGCCTTTTTCCACAGCAAACCCGAGAATGTCGCGATCGACCGTATCGTTGAAAGTGACTTTCTGCTTTTCCATCACCGCCTCGATGTTGCGAATCTGGTCGCGCAGCTCTTTGGCCCTCTCGAACTCCATATTTTCGGCGGCTTGCAGCATTTTTTCCGTCAACTGCTCCTTGGTCGCTTCATGCCCGCCGTCCAGAAAGCGCTCGATCTCGTGGACCAAGCGCTGATTTTCCGCCTGGTCGACCTCGTACACACAGGGTGCCATGCACTGGCCCAAATGGTAGTAGAGACAGACCTGCCTGGGCATCGTCTTGCACTTGCGCAGCGGGTAGAGCCGATCCAGCAGCTTCTTCACTTCCTGCGCGGCCCCGGCATTGGCATACGGACCGAAGTAACGCGCTTTATCCTTTACCACCTTGCGGGTAATTTCCAGCCGCGGGTGAGTCTCGTTCGTAATTTTGATGTATGGATACGTTTTATCGTCTTTCAGCATGACATTGTAGCGCGGATTGTGCTTCTTGATCAGATTGCACTCAAGAATCAGCGCTTCAATCGCCGAGGAGACGACAATGTATTCAAAGTCGACAATTTCGCTTACGAGCAGCTGCGTCTTGCCGTTGTGGCTGCCCGTAAAGTAAGAGCGAACGCGATTTTTCAGCACTTTCGCCTTGCCGACGTAAATAATTTCGCCATTTGCATTTTTCATCAGGTAACAGCCTGGCTTATCCGGCAGAACAGCCAACTTGTCTTTGATACTGCTCAACACTGCCCCTCCTCCAGCCACATAAATATCCTTCTTTCATAGTAGCACAAACGTTCCCCGCAATTCAGCTTTTTCTGTGGAAATGTTACCAGTGCAGATTTTCAGCTCGTCTTCGGACCATAGTGAGGAGAAGGAAGAGAGGCATGAATAGGAAGAGCAGCATCTGCACACCCATGCAAATGCTGCTCTTCCTTCTCTCCGATAACAATTATAGATGTTTTCCAACAGCTGCCATCAACGCTTCTTTCGGTTGGAACCCGATCACTTTGTCAACAGGCTTGCCGTCTTTGAAGACGATCAGTGTCGGGATGGACATTACGCCAAAACGACCTGCCGATTCAGGATTATCGTCAACGTTAACCTTCGCGATCTTCAACTTGGTGCCGACTTCGCTGTCGATTTGCTCAAGTACTGGCGCGATCATTTTGCAAGGGCCGCACCATGGTGCCCAGAAGTCGACAAGGACTGTACCTCCTTGTTCTACTTCTGTACTAAACGATTGATCGGACACATTCACAATTGCCATGTATAGAACCCCCTTGTCAGAAAAGATATGTAATGCACTTACCATTTACAAGTATACCATCCCTAATATGAAAAGACCATGATCCGTGACACTTTGGGATTGCACATATTATGCCCGCGCTTGTCAAAAGATATTGATTGTAGAAAGGGGAGCTTAACGTGGCTACAATCGTAACATTTTTCTCCGATGAGCGGTCGGCTGAACAGCTCATCCAGCAGCTGTCTCTGGAAACATCGATTCAATCGATCACGTATCTGAACAACGCCAAGCCGAACAATGATCCTTACGAGAGTGTTGCCCATTCCATTGATCTGCTGATTCAAAACGGGTTTAACGATGAGCAGTGCAACTACTGTCTCACCAATATGGATAAAGGAAAAATTGCCGTCGTCATTGAGTCGGAAGATGCCGCAGACATGCTGCTTGCACTGCAAAATTACGGGGTACGGGAGTATCATATGGTGTGAATGCTCGTCCGCCCCCAAACAGTGCGGTCTGCCCACTGATCGACCAGGAAATCATGTACGGAACCTGGCCAGCTTTTGCGTAATGTGCTCGGCTGCCCGCCTGACTTCATTGACGATTTCCTGGCACGTCTCCGGAAATAACCGCACGGCCGGTCCGGCAATGGTCAAACTGGCTGTTACACGCTGGAAGTTATCGTAAATCGGGGCGGCGATGCCGAATACATCTCGATCCACTTCCCCAACTGTCAGGCTGTATCCCTGTGCCTGAATCTGTGCCAAATCTGTCAGCAGCGCTTCCTTTGTCTGCCGGTCGTCGATTTGCGCGACGATTTGATCAATGATTCGCTTGTTTTCAAATGCCAACAGCGCTTTTCCCGAAGCCCCCAGATGAAGCGGCAAAATCCTGCCGTTTTCCACTGCAAAGCGAATCAATCTGCGGCTTTCTACATTTTGAATACAGATGATATTCGTCCCTGTTCGGACTGTTAAAATCGACGTTTCCCCGACGTTTTCGGTCAGCTTCTCCATGATCGGCCGGGCGATGACGTACAGGTCGCGGTCAATCTGCTGATGCAGGCTTCTGGCCAAATCCAGTATGCGCAAGCCAAGTCCGATTTGTCCTTTCGTTTTCCGTTCCACGATTCCATTCTGCTCCAGCGTCTGAAGCAGCCGATAGGCCGTGCTTTCCGGGATTGCCACCTTTTCCGCAATTTCCGCAACCGAAAGTGTCGAATCTGCCTCCGCTAAGACAAACAGGATGTCCAATCCCCTACCCAATGTCTGTGTACCATTCACTTCATATCCTCCTCTGTTGCCGCATTTTGCCCTTTATTTAAACTCGCTGTGACGTTTGGCTGATCCATACCAGTAACGGGTAGCAGCGATCACATGCCTGGACGAGGACAGACAGTGTCCGTATAACAGCCGCACCACCCGTGCGATCACGACAGCGTTTTCCGATTGACTCTTTCCATTATCGTTTGCCGGACAGTGCTTTTTCCAGTTGAATTCCGTCCGAGGGATGAAACGAAGTGGCTCGATACAAAAACTATATATTCCTGAAATTTGAAAATCAACAAGCGATTGGTGTACGAAAAAAGCAGCCCCGCAACAGTTGCACGAAGCTGCTTGATTCCGTAAGGCTGTTAAAGCCGTCTACTCTTCCTTCGGCGGGTCATTTTTATGAACGTACTTGAAAATGCCCTTAAACTCCCGGTAGGTCCGATACGGTTTGCTCAACACGCGATACGGCAAAGACGACAAAAAGTGGCTCAGGTCGGCCTTAAACTCTTTTGTAATGCGGCTTGGCTTGGACAAGATGCGGTCAAAATAGCGAATATAGACCTCTTTAGGCAAATCGGGTGTGATCACGCTCTCACGCCCGCACGTCTGACAGGTCACTTTATGCAAAATATCATTCACGTAGACGACCGTGTGCAGCGAATCAGACATGCAACGAATGCAGTAAAACGCTGTTTCAAACTTTGTTTCGTTCACTTTTCTTCCCTCCTGCAGCCCGGTTTAACAGTTCGCTCGCAGTCAACTCGTCAACGACGAGCTTGTTGAAGTATTTGCCGTTCAGCGCCCCAAGCAGTGCCTCCACCTTGTTTACTCCGGAAACGACACAAATAACCGAGGGAATTTTTTGCAAAGCGGACAATTCAATGCCGATGACCTTGCTGTTGAGACTCATGTCGATCTCATCTCCGCTGCGGTTGATAAATCGCGAACCGATGTCGCAGATCGCCCCGTGCTGCTTCAGATCGTCAATATCCTCCGGCTTCAGGTACCCCATCTCGACCATTGTCGATTCATAGGGATTCCCGATCCCCAGGACAGCGATATCTACTTTTTTCAGATCTTCCAGAAGTGTGCGGACTTCTGTCGATTCCATCAGTTGTTTTTTCAATTCCGTCGTCTCGACGATCGCCGGTGCGTACAGGAATTCACAGGTCCCCCCCAATTTCTTGGCCAGCTCGTACGCCAGCTGATTCGCATGAATCTCGATGCGATGACGGCCGATTCCTCCGACCAGGGGAAATACCTTGATGCGTTTGTTCTTATCGTAGGGCAGTTCGTTGACCATCTGAAACAGCGTAGTTCCCCAGGAAATGCCGATACGTTTCTTATCCTTGATCCACTTCGTAAAATGCTGGGCAGCCACTTTGGCTACCGCCTGTTTGACAACCTCATCGCTGGCATTGGCCTGGACGGGGACGACATACACTTCATCCAGTCCAAACATGCTCTCGATTTGTTGTTCCAGTTCCACCATATTCACGGTTTCATCTTTAATGATAATATCGACAATTTCAAGCTCTCTTGCCCGCTGCAGCATCTTGGAGATGATCGGACGCGACACACCGACTTTCTTGGCAATCTCCGCCTGCGTCAATCCCGTAAAATAGTACAGTTTTGCGATACGTACAAGTTCTCGTTTCTCCGTCCAGTTCTCCATGAAACCCCTCTTTCCAAAAAGCACCGAGACGTTTTCTCTGACGCTTCAAGTATAGCTATCTCAGCCTGCCGATTGCAATCCATGGTCCCGAAACAGGGCAACCGGCAAAAATTATCTTCCTTTATTATAGCAAATCCCATTCCGGATTTTTTACACAATTATAAAAACGAGACGCTGCCAATTATATTGGCTGAAGCTCCACTGAAAAAGCTTCGCTGCTCCCTAGATGAAAAAAGGAAGACCTTGGATATGTCTTCCTTTTTTCATCTATTGATTGGCGTTCATATCCATCAACTGTCGAAGCTGCAGAATCATGTTGCTCTCTGTAAACTCGACATCGTCATAGGTGATAACCTGCCCCAGTTCAACGTCGCGTTTCAGGCGGACATTGCGTCCGATCAAGCCGATCGGCAATGCGTTCAAACGCTGTTTATCTGCTGCCGTAACGATTCGACCATAGGCGGTATAGCCGCCGATGCCGTCCAGCGCCTCGCCGTTTTTCAGCGACTTCTTCGCCACAGCCACAGTCTCCGCAACCATTCCGTAGTACGGTGCGATCGTCGGCGTCCGGTCAAAGTACGCTTGTGCAACTGAGAGCGGCGTCTCCAGGCTGGTCAAGTGATACGGACGATACAGGATGTAGTTGGGGCCGTCCCCCATTTTGAGATAGGTCATTTCATGGTGGACTTCTTCCATTTGCGAACTGATGATGGCAAATACGCCGGGAGCTACACCGTTGACATACTCGACGATTTTGGTCCGGCCGAGAATTCCGCCGTTTTCCTGAAGCGACAACAGCGCTGGCAGCTCCTGTACGGTAGCCTTGGGACCATGCATCCCCGGTACGTCCGGAACGAAGCCGGTCGCATTAGCCACTGCGGTCATTTCGACCATCGTTTTCGTTCCGTCCTGGAAGGAAGCGAGCATTTTCGGGCTGGAGCCTTTGGCAGCGGCTTCTTCTTTTGCTGTATCCGGGTTTGCCGCGAGGTTCAGCTGATTGTTCTTCCCTTTACCCAGTGCAATGATGTCAAAGCCAAGCGCATCGGCGAAGTCGTACAGCTCCATGATCGCTCCCGGCTCATCCCCCGCTGTCCCCGTGTAGACGACCCCTGCAGCATCTGCCATGCTTTTCAGGAGCGGGCCGACCGTCACATCCGCTTCCACATTCAGCATGACGATGTGCTTCTTGTTCATGATCGCATTCCAGGCGATTTTTGCACCGATATCCGGAATGCCGGTGGCATCTACGATGACATCGACGTGATGCAAGTGCGTCACTAACAGGGCGTCGCTGGTAACGACAACCTGACCTGCGGCGATGCGTTTGTCCGCTTCTTCAAGGTCGTTGGTTTCGGCAATCTGCGCAGCGGGAACGCGTGCCTTGAGGTAGGCGTTTTTCGCCTGTTCGACAAACAGGTCGGCGGTTGCCACCACTCTCATGCCGACCATCGCTTCGATTTGCGAAATCAGCCCGCGCCCCATCTGGCCGGCACCGATCAAGCCTACGCGAATTAATCCTCCGTCTTTTGCAAGTGCGCTTAACCGTTTTTTCAATCCCAGCATCGTTATCTCTCCTTCTCCTACAGCTTTTTCTGTTATTTCTACTCGCGGTTGAACGTCAGTGAAGTGCCTGGATTCAATGCAGGAATCGCTTTTGCTTCGACATGGATGATTCCCGGCAATTCCGGTTGGCTGCCCCCATCGAACTTGATGGTGCAATGGCCGATGTCCTTGAGCGTCTCATTGGCTTTTTCCCCAACGCTCGTAACCCGGAAGGCTTGGCCGTCAACGGTTAGCACATCGCCTGTCTGGATGGGTGAAGCAAGCTCTGTCTTCGTGTGCAGAACGGCCATGTCATGCAGTTCCTCGGGTACATCCTGGTTAAAAATGATCAGTGTAGACGCCTCGATAAAATCCGGCACCATCTCACCAATCTTCGTTACCGTGCATTCAAACAATACGTGCATGTTGCAACCTCCTCTAGCTGGTACATAAAATTATTGGCCGCTGTACAATCCAAAGCTGGCAAGGTAGGCGAGAATAACCGCCACCGGTCCGGTGAACTGTCTGGAGATCAGTACGGCCGGCACGCCGACTTCAATCGTCTCGGGCTTCGCTTCTCCCAACGTCAAGCCGACCGGTACGAAATCGCAGCCTACCTGCGGGTTAATCGCAAACAAGGCGGGCAATGCCAACTGCGGCGGGATATTGCCGCGTCCGATCTCGACCCCGACGAGCACACCGACTACCTGTGCGATAACCGCACCCGGTCCGAGCAGCGGCGAGAGAATTGGCAGTGCTGCTACGATCGAGATGATCAACAGCCCGATCAGGTTGCCGGCCAGCGGCGAAATGACGTGCGCCAGCACATCGCCAATACCTGTGTACAAAATGATCCCGATCAGCGTACTGACGAATGCCATGAACGGCAATACGTTTTTCAGCACTTGCTCGACCGTGTCGCGGCCAGACTGATAGAACACACCGACGACGCTGCCCATGGCCCGGCCGACCTTTTCAATAATATTCGGCTTCTTGCCTTGCTTGCTCTGCATCTCGGCTACTTTCGCCCGCGCTTCGTCTTTTAGCTGTTTGGCACTCTTGCCTTTGTTGCTGTCAACGGGCTCTTCCACGCTGGCACGCTCGACAGATGAAGCGGCTTCATCGAGCAGTTCCACCTGGCCGACTTTTACACCGGAGACAAAATTCGTCTCTTTGATAAAGTTGACGAGCGGCCCTGACGGAGACGCCGGAGTGACGTCGACGGTGAGCACGCCCAGCTTGGGATATACGCCGCAGCGCGCCGTTCCGCCACAATCGATGATGACGCAGGCCATTTCATCCGGCTCGATTTTGGAACTGAACGCATCTGCAGCAATTCCGCCGGTCAGCTCAGCAATCTTTTCCGCTACCGGATGGATGCCCCCACCTGTCACGGAAGCGATGTATTTTTTCTTATCTGTAGGCAGGATCTGCAGCGGGCCTCCCCAACCGCCAGAACCCTTCGATACTTTTACAGCACGATAGTCGCTCATAATTCTCCTCCTCTCTGTATCTTACGCAGATGCTTGTGCCTCTCTGCGGCGAATCATCATTTTCGTAATGTACTCCGTCACGATACCGCGAATCAGGATGACGACGATCCCGACCAGGAAGAAACGCATGGCTAGCGGTCCGAGTGACAGCCCCAACTGGGTGATGCCGTTGGCAATTCCCATATAGACGAACAATTCAGCTGGGTTCGCGTGCGGGAACAATCCGGTAATCGGATGGCAAAACGAAACGGATGAGTCGTAGAATGCCGGTTTTTGGTGCTCTGGCAAAAAGCGGCCAAACGTATAGGCCATCGGGTTGGTCAAGAAGAACATCGCCAGGACAGGAAACAAGGTGTAGCGCAAGATGATGTTTCCGGTGCACAGTCTGGCAAAGCGTTCAATCCGCTCTTCTCCGACAAATTTGATGAGAGCGTTTACAGCCGTAATCAAACAAACAAGCGTAGGAATGATACCCGTGACCAAGCCAATAAATGTTTCTCCACCTTTTTGAAACATACCGATGAATCCTTCTGCAAGATGTACGAAGAAATCCATGTTTGTCCTCCTCTCAAAATGAATCGCCGATTTTTCGGGACAGTTGTACCCGGGAATGAAACTGGCAAAGTGTGAAGGCTGCTGTGGTGTATTGCTTTTTTGGCAACAAAAAAACCAGATGGTTCTCCACCTGGCCCGCGGCCCTCGTCAATTATCCAGTTTGTACTGCTGTCAATTCTGTCTGATCGTGTTGTTGTTGTTTTTCCTGTTCCTGGTTAATCTTGTCGATTGCCATATTCAAGGCAATCTGTGTGGGCTTGGTGGGCGCAGCTACGCGACATTCTGCATACGGCTTGCCAATGAGCCCGGGAAGCTCGTGGAACTTGGCAAAGACGGTAACCCCAGCCATCTGTTTGCATCTTGTGACGATACCGTGCTCGTCCGTCACCATGATGACAACGGCTCCGCTGCCAAA
>CAMIVR010000118.1 GCA_946402065.1 uncultured Brevibacillus sp.
TAGATGTAGAGCGTCTTGCCGTCCTCGCCGCGCTTCATCTCTTCGACGGTCACGGCAATCGAGTGAGGCACTTCCTCGCGAGTCAGCTGCAGCACTTTCTCGCGGATCAGCTCGGCGACGATAAACCGCTCCGGATGGTCTGTTACCTGGTCGGCGGGGTAGTACATCGGCCCTTCTTCCATCTCTGCGTAAATGGACTCGAGCAGTGCGCCCGTGTTGTTGCCCTCAAGCGCGGAGATCGGCACGATTTGTTTAAAGCCGAGCAGCTTGCGATAGTCGTCGATGATCGGCAGCAGCGCTTCCGGGTGGACCTTGTCGATCTTGTTGATGACGAGAAACACAGGGGTCTTCACCTGGCTTAACCGCTCGATGATATAGTCGTCGCCCGCCCCCCGCTTTTCCGTCGCATCGACGACGAACAGGATGAGATCGACTTCATTCAGCGTGTTTTCCGCGACGTTGACCATGTAGTTGCCGAGCTTCGACTTGGGCTTGTGAATTCCCGGCGTATCGAGGAAAATCACCTGTCCCTGCTCGGTCGTGTGGACGGCCGTTATTTTGTTGCGCGTCGTCTGCGGCTTGTTGGACATAATCGCAATTTTATGGCCGACGATGTGGTTGAGAAGCGTTGACTTGCCCACATTCGGTCTGCCTACGATGGTCACAAAACCGGATTTAAACGATTTTTTCGTCGTGTTTCTATCCACGTAAATCCTCCTTGGTGAATGCGCCCGGCAATAGGGCTGCTACTGTGGTGATCGTTCGCTCGCCATTCAGGTTGGCGAGGATCACCTTCATGTCAGGGGGGCACAGCTCGGCCAGCACCTGGCGGCACGCTCCGCAGGGAGAGACCGGTCCCGGCGTATCGGCAGCGACCGCGAGCGCGGCAAATTGGCGCTCCCCTTCGGAAAAGGCCTTGAACAGGGCTGTCCGTTCGGCACAGTTGCAAAGGGAGTACGCCGCATTCTCAATGTTGCAGCCGAGGTATACCTTGCCTGAATCGGTTAAAAGCGCAGCTCCTACAGGAAACTGCGAGTACGGCACGTAAGCTCCCTTGCGCCCTTCCAGCGCTTTCTCGATCAATTCGTTATCATTCATGCACGACTCCTCATTTCTCTTGTTTTTCAACGAGTGGCGGGGAGAATGTATGCGGCGGAACCACTCCGCCGGAGATGACAAAAGTCAGCCCTTCTTCCACCGGGATGTTCAAAAACGTCACTTCATCGCGCGGCACTAAGGCCAGCCAGCCATTCGTCGGATTGGGCGACTTCGGCAAAAATACATTGATGTATTCCCGGCCGGTGAAGCTCAGGATGTCTCCCTGAGAGTCTCCGGTCAGAAACCCGACCGTATAGATGCCCTTGCTCGGGTATTCGACCAGAACTACTTGTTTAAACGAAGAGCGATCGCCGAGAAAGGATTGCGACACCTGCTGCACCGTCGAATAAATGCCCCGGACGAGCGGAATTTTCCCTGCGAGCTGCCCGATTCCGCGAAACAGATACCTGCCTGCCGGTGTTTTGGCCAGACAACCAGCCAAAAGCAAGAGTAACAAAAGCATCAGGACCCCGACGATTGGCACCCGTTCGTGAAAGGAGATGCCAAGAAACCGGATAAGCCCCTCCTGTCGAGTAGCAAATCCGGTTGCGACAAGCAGCTGGGTGATCCACCCACCCATCGTTCGATCAATCAGTAAAAACATCAAGCGGACTAAATATACGGTGACCAATAAAGGCAGCAAGAGTAAAAATCCTGTCAACAAGGACGTTCGCAGTCGATGCATCATTACCGTTCTTCGCGACTCCTTCCTAACCTGCTCTAAGGTGCATGAATACAGTCAGTTTGTGGTACAGAGGAGGTCCAAATACACAGATGCCGACAACCACGGAGAGAATGGCAGCGACGAGTACGGCCCCAGCGCTTACATCCTTGGCGATTTTGGCCAGAGGATGCCGCTCCGTCGTAATGAGATCAACAACAGTCTCGATGGCTGTATTCATCAGCTCCAAGGCAAGCACAAGCGCAATCACAACGAGGACAAGCAGCGTATCCGCGTAAGAAATGCCGAGCCACCAGCTTGCCAACAGGGCCAAGAGCGACATGCCCAGATGGATTTGCATATTGCGCTGCGTTTTTACCGCATACTTTATGCCTGCACACGCGAAGCCGATGCTTCGCAGCAAACGTCGCCACTCTTTCACCACGCTTCACTACCTCGTCAAGCCGATTTTTTGCAAAATGGCTTCCTGCAGCCCGAACATTTCTTTTTCTTCCGCTTCTGACTTGTGGTCGTAACCTAGCAAGTGGAGAAAACCGTGGACGGCGAGAAAGCCCAGCTCCCGTTCGAAGGAATGCCCGTACTCTTCTGCCTGTTCTTTTGCCTTGGGGATGGAAATGACGATGTCGCCCAGCATGTTCGGGAACTCGTCCGCTTCCGCTTCGTCGAGATAGATCTCCATCTCGCCCTCCCCCTGCTCATTCATTGCAAAGGAGATGACATCTGTGGGGCGATCGACACCGCGGAATTCACGGTTCAGCTCGTGAATCCGGGCATTGTCCACGAGGGTGATCGCCACCTCGCCGTTCACTTCCTCGACCTCCGCTGCCGTTTGCAGGCAGCGCGTCAAAAGGTCGAGCGTCGCCTGTTCGATCGGTTCCGCCTGCTCATTTTCAATTTCAATGTCCAGCACTCCATCCACCCTCTTAGACGTTAATCTCTTCCTCGGCCCGTTGATAGGCCTGGATGATTTTCTGCACCAGGCTGTGTCTGACTACATCAGCTTCCTGAAAGCGGATAAAGGCGATTTCTTTTATCGGTCGCAAAATCTTCTCCGCCTCGCGCAATCCCGACTTCTTTCCGCGCGGCAAATCGATTTGCGTAATATCTCCGGTAACGACCATCTTCGAGCCGAAGCCAAGCCTGGTCAAAAACATTTTCATCTGCTCGACAGTCGTGTTCTGTGCTTCATCGAGAATGACAAAGCAATCTTCCAGCGTCCGGCCGCGCATGTAGGCGAGCGGAGCCACTTCAATCAGCCCGCGCTCCATCATTTTGGCTACCTGCTCTGTGCCGAGCATGTCATACAGCGCATCGTAGAGCGGACGCAAATACGGATCGACCTTTTCCTGCAAATCACCGGGCAGAAATCCCAGGCTCTCGCCCGCTTCGACAGCCGGTCTGGTCAGGACAATTTTTTTCACTCTGCCGTTTTTCAAGGCATTGACTGCCATGACGACAGCCAAATACGTTTTTCCGGTACCCGCCGGGCCGATTCCAAAGACGATGTCAGAGCGTTTGATCGCAGATAAATAGTGTCTCTGCCCCAACGTTTTCGCCCGGATGACTTTGCCCCGCTGAGTACGCGCTACTTCTTCATCGAAGAGGTTGAGCAATTGTTCGGCTTCATTTGTTTCAGCCAACTGCATTGCGTAGGTAACATCTCGCTCGGACAGGGTCAGACCACGGCGAATCAGTTGCAGCAGGATATCGAGGAGCGAGGCTAGCTTCTCCACCTCTGCCTTATCACCCTGGATGACCATTTCACCATTTTTGGTGACAATTCTGGCTGTCGTCTTCTCTACGATTTTTTGCAAATAAGTATCATGCGGTCCGAACAGCATTAATGCTTCTGATGCGTCTGTAAATGGGATTTTTACCTCTTCCTGTACGTGCAAAAGGCTTCCATCTCCTTGATCCGCTAGTAGGATAATTATGGATTCTCATCGGGAGCTGGCGGGGGTGCGGCCACAAGCGGCTGCTCCTCGGCAATCTCCTCAATGACTGTATAATGAATACTCAAGTAAACTTTACCATTCTCTTCTTTGCGGTGCAAAACTTTTTCATCGGCAATGACAGCATCTTTTTCCGCATGGGCCAGGACGTCCTTGCGGGCAAACTGTTTGGCCAGCGCATCCGCCTCGTCTGGCGTCAACGTTCGCGCGACCGTTTCGACCTCCTGCTGCGTTACCGTCTTCCAGCCAAGCGGCACCTGAACCTGTCCCAATTGTAAAGTAGAGCGGTGTTCCAGCGTCTCGGCAGAGGGGAACGTCTTCGTTTCAAACGGCCACAAGCGCAAGGCGTACGAGCCGACCGTCAAGTAGTACCGGGTTTCCTGTTCGCCCGTCAAGCGGGAGCGGCTCATCTTGTACGGAACTGACACATCGCTGACATACCAGACCTCGCCCTTGACTTTCCCCCTGGCAGGGACCAACGCCTGGCGCTCGTCATTTCCGATGAGCCCGGAGATCAGGACTTGTCCCTTGTTGACGAATTGATTGACCTTAACCATAGTTTTGCCCGTTTCTGCAATTATACTGTGGACGACTGCTTTTTTCTTTGCAATCAAATGCCTCGGTCCGATAACCTGCTGTTTTTCCGGAACATCCTTCTCTACGACCTGAATGATCAGCTTCGTCCCCCTGATTTCCACCCCTACCCAGGAAGCCTCGGGCAGCAAAGCCAAAAGCTGTCTTTGCAGCGTCTGCGGTTCAGCCAAGACGGGCTTCCACGAGCCTGTTTTCAGTCCGATCTGCTCTGCTGCCTTGCTCACGGCGTATGGAGAGATGCGGTGTGTTCCTTTTACTTCGACATTCCAGACGAAGGTGGAGAGCACGTACATTCCCAGCAAAAAAAGCAAGGCACCGAGCGCAAAGCCGGCCCGCTTGCGCATGCGGACAATCAAAAAGGGCAGGCCGCTGCGATGGACGACGTGTGGACGACAGCCTGTCTCACGTAAAAACGGACGCACCCGAAAATAATCCCGCACCGTGATTTCACACTGCCCCAACTCTTCCCCGATGATTCTGATATTCCAGATGTGGAGGCCACCGCGAACGGCCCGGTTGATAAATCGCTCAAAGCGCTTGCCACGCACAGTAATCGTCACATGTCCTGCCAACCATTCTTTAATCGAATTGCGCATCTGCCTCGCCCCCATACGTGCATTTATTGCTGGACAAACTTGACACCGGTGATTCTGCCTTCAAGCAGGACCTCTTCGGAAAGGATGGCCCGGATGACCAACTGCTCGCCGTAGACGATTAACTGGCCGTTCGTCAATAGCAAGCGGAGCTCTTTTTCACTAAACTGAAGAACTCCGCGATGGTTTTCTATGTACATTTGCAGTTGTCCGATCATGGTGATCCGCGGGACTTCCAGCACTACATCTTGTGGCATATCCAACACGCCAACTGCAAAATGACGTAGTCGGCGGCTCCAACGCTTCATGAGTAAGCCCCCTTTCTCTTATAACCCTATGAGGGAGATGTGAATTTCATGCGTAGAAAACCGCGAGCCAGTCGTGCCTAGAGCTGAATTGCTGGGGAAAGAGGAAAACCTGGGCTGATCGCCAAGCTTTTCAAACATGTAAAAACCGACGCAATCATTTCTGCGCCGGTTTACTTTACCTAATCTACTTTTACTGTGCATTTCGTTTATTTTGGCCACGCGTTGCATAGGGCGGTGTGTATGGTGCTTTTGCCCGCGGTTGGGCAAAGATCATCGCCCATTTCATCCCTTCCCTTGCCGGATTCGGCGGCAACTCTAGCTGCGGCTGCTCCGGCTTGGCGACAGCCTCTACCCTTTCAGCCGGCGGTTCGCTCCGCTCCTCGGCGAGGGTAAAGACAGGAACCGCTTCATCCTGCTGATTTTGGCTCTCTCTAGCGAGCAATTCCGCTTCTACTTCTGTCAGTTCCCTTTTCGGCGATGTCGGCTCAGGCTCCCATTCGTACTCGCCGTAGGAGCGCCCTTCTTCTTCGTATGCGGGAGCTTCGGGCCGCTCCACCGGTGTCAACGGCGGCGGCGTGTGTTTCTGCTGCTGCTGCTTGCCGCGGCCAAATAGCTTAAACAGGATAACCCCGAGGACGATGTACCAATACTTGCCGAGCAATGCGAGCGCAAGACCGATCAGGCCTTCGAGGAGGTCCATGTGTCTCCCCCCTTATTTTTTGTCGTGGTCTTCGCCTTTTTTCTCACCGTGGCCGAACGATTCGCGCATGGATGTATCGGCGATGATGTTTTGCAAGTTGTAGTAGTCCATTGCGCCCAATTTGCCTGTGCGCAGCGCTTCCGCCAGGGCAAGCGGAACCTCGGCTTCCGCCTCGACAACCTTTGCTTTCATTTCTTGTACTTTCGCTTTCATCTCTTGCTCGGTTGCGACCGCCATCGCCCGGCGCTCTTCGGCTTTCGCCTGGGCAATCCGCTTGTCCGCCTCCGCCTGGTCGGTTTGCAATTGCGCCCCGATGTTTTTGCCTACGTCGACATCGGCGATATCGATGGAGAGGATTTCAAATGCTGTCCCTGCATCGAGCCCCTTGTTCAGCACGGTTTGCGAGATACGGTCCGGATTTTCCAATACGTCCTTATGCTTCGCTGACGAACCGATCGTCGTAACGATCCCTTCACCGACACGAGCCATGATCGTTTCTTCACCGGCACCACCGACGAGCCGGTCGATGTTCGCGCGCACGGTGACTTTTGCTTTCGCCCGCAATTCAATCCCGTCCATCGCGACAGCGGCAACGACCGGCGTCTCGATAACTTTCGGGTTTACGCTCATTTGTACCGCTTGCAGCACGTCACGACCTGCCAGGTCAATCGCTGCAGCACGTTCAAAGCCGAGGGCAATGTCTGCCCGCTGAGAAGCGACCAAGGCATCGACGACGCGGTCGACGTTGCCGCCTGCGAGATAGTGGCTCTCCAACTGATTCGTGTCGATCGTCAAGCCTGCTTTGCGAGCCTTGATCAATGGATTGACAATCCGCGCCGGAACGACCCGGCGCAAGCGCATGGCGACAAGCGTGATAATCCCGATGCGCACGCCCGAGGCGAGCGCGGAAATCCACAACATAATTGGTACAAAGGAAAAAAAGATCGATAGAACAACTATCGCTACGGCAACCATAAAAATGATTGGAAGCAATCCGCTCATGTATTCACTACTCCTTTTCAATAAGTTCTTGTTCTTGTACGACGACGCGCGTGCCTTCTATTTGCACGACGACCACTGTTGCCCCTGCCTGAATAAAATTACCGGCGCTCACGGCATCCACTCGTTTGCCCTGAATCTTGACTACGCCCGCAGGACGCATGGACGTAAGGACGATTCCCGTTTGGCCGAGCAGATCGGACTGGTCTTTCGGTGCGACATAGCCCTCCGCTTTTTGCTGCTCATCGCTTAGGACGAACTTGCCCCACAATCGTTTAACACCTACGTATTTAATCAGGATAAAGATGACGATGGCCGTAATCGCAGCTGCGATACCCAATGAGAGCAGTCCCTGCTTGGTGTCGTACGCAGCCATAACCAAACCGCTGACCATGCTGATGAAGCCAATCCCGCCAACGATCCCGCCCGGCAGAAAAATTTCCAGAACCATCAGCAGCGCCCCGAAAATAAACAAGGCGATGTGCAGGGCATTGGCAAACCCCGCTACATAGTGTCCGAAGAAGTACAAGGCAAATGCACCGATCCCGATCGTTCCGCCAACACCGAATCCAGGCACGAACAACTCGACAACAATCCCCACCAGTCCGATGACGAGCAGCGCACTCATGACAAACGGATCAGTGACGAAGCGGGCTACCTTTTCTCCGACGGTCGGTTGAATTTCGTGCACATCCGCCGGCTTTATACCGAGTGATTGATACAGCTCGGCCTGATTGGCTACGAGCTTGTCGGCATAGCCAACCTTCAGCGCCTTTTCGGCTTCCAGCGAAAGGACCGTTCCTTTTTCTTTTATGCCTGGAAAAGCCGTCTCTACCTCTACCATGGCCCGGGCGATGTCGGCATTGCGGCCGTTTAAATTGGCAGCAGCGACCATCTGGTTTGACCAGCCTGAAACCAGTTTAATATCTGCCGTATTCCCTATCCGATCAATCGGCGCCGCTGCTCCGATGCTGCTGCCAGGCGTCATCACAATTTGATTTGCATTCAGCGCGATGTAAGTACCCGCTGAAAACGCATGGTTGTCAATATAGGCAATCGTCTTCATCGGAGCCTGACGAATCAGTGTCCCTATATTTGTGGCCGCTTCCACTTCTCCACCAGGTGTGTCGATATCAAGGATGACGAGGTCGGCATCCTTTGCCTCTGCTTCGGCAAATGCTCTGATTAAAAAGCTCTCCAGTCCCCGCTCTATGCTCTGTTCGACGGGTATTTTATACACATTGTGATATGAAGCCGCTTGCGAGACAGGCGTTCCGCCAAACCACGCGAGCAGGCCGGAAGCAACCAACAGAACCCAGAGCACTGCCATGTACCGTGATTTTCCAAGGGTCTGCTGCTTCACAACTCTCCCCTCCTTTCAACCTAGTATCGTATACGGACGAAAGGAAGTAAAGTTTCGCTTATCCATCAAAATCAAAAACCCAGCCTCGGGATTGAGACTGGGTTGTGGCGATCTATTCTACGATGGCAAGATTTCCGATACAATTTTTTGAACGAGGGTACCGTCCGCCTTACCTTTGACCTTTGGCATTATGGCTCCCATTACTTTTCCCATCTCTTTTTTCGATGTGGCTCCCAATTGGGCGATAACCTCACGGGCGATCTGACGAACTTCGTCTTCACTTAATTGAGCGGGTAGGTAGGAAGTTAATACTTCGATTTCCTCGTGTATCTTGCTGACCAAATCTTCGCGATTGGCCTTTTCAAACTCATGGAGGGATTCACGGCGTTGCTTTAACTCACGGGTCAAGATGGAAAGCTCTTCGTCCTCGGACAGTTGGCTACCTTTATTGATCTCTTCGTTTTTGATAGCGGCCTTAACCATGCGGATAACAGAGAGTTTAGTCGCAGCTTTGTCCTTCATTGCTTGCTTCATATCTTGATTGAGTCGCTCTATTACACTCATGATTAGCCCCCCAAAGATTAGAACTTGCGTTTACGTGCCGCTTCTGATTTTTTCTTCCGCTTGATGCTCGGCTTTTCAAAGTGGCGGCGTTTACGAAGTTCAGCCATTACACCAGCTTTTGCACTTTCACGCTTAAAACGGCGAAGTGCGCTTTCCAAAGACTCGTTTTTACGAACGCGAATTTCTGCCATCTGTCTTCCCTCCCTCCGCTTGAAACCGTGGGACAACTGTTTCAGCACAGACTGTCAAACTACATTATAGGACAGATTGCTGCCCGTGGTCAACCTGCATCCAACGATATTTTGAAAAACAGTTGCACGGGCTGTTTCGCACATGGGCAGACGCCAGAAGACAGCCTGCAACGCTTTACCGGCCTGCCATCAGCTTGCTCTGCATGGCACCAATCGCGTCCCTGATTAAAATCCTTGGATCAAAACCCGGCAAGGAAGTGATAGTGGATGTGAAACACCTCTTGGCCGCCTTCCTTGCCGCAGTTGTTGATCAGCCGGAAGCCTTTCACCTCCAGCTTCTTCGCTAAAAGCTGCGCGACCTTGTGAATATGGCCGATCAGCGGCAAGTCCTCCTCGCTTACATCCATCAGCGTCGGAATCGGCTTGCGCGGGATAATCAACAGATGCGTCGGCGCTTTCGGAGCGATGTCGTGAATGACGATGACAAGCTCGTCTTCATATTCGATGCGGGCGGGAATCTCTCCGTCCATAATGCGGGTAAAGATACTTTTTTCCATTTTCGGCAATCCTCCAAACATAGCCGCTCGGGCAGTGAAATATGTATCAAACAGGATATGCTTCTCACTATAGCGAAATTATCTTGGGAATGGCAAGGCTTTTGCGGGAGGTCAAAACAATCTGCGCTTGCTATTGGCGGACACCCGTGGTAGCATGACTTCGACACTTGGGAGTAAAGGAGAGCAACCGATGATTCCAATCTCGTTACAAGACATAACGCGCATGGCCGGGGGTCTCTTGTTGCAGGGAAATCCCTCGCTGAAACTGGACAACTGCCACTTTGACAGCCGACAAGTCTCAGCACGCGGCCTGTTTATCGCTGTCCAAGGCGGTGCCCGTGACGGCCATGAATTTATTTTGCAGGCGTATCAACAGGGCGCTGCAGCCGCAATGGTCTCCGATCAGGCGCAAATTCCCGCCGAGCTGCCAAAAGAATTCGGTTTGATTCTCGTCAACGATACGCTGCGCGGCTGGCAAAAGCTTGCGGAAAAGTACCGCGACCAATTCCAGATTCCGTTTATCGCCGTGACGGGCAGTACGGGCAAGACGTCCACGAAAGACATGATCGCCCATGTGCTGTCGGCGAAATACGAGACGTTTAAAACCTACAAAAACATGAACAATCACCTGGGGATCCCCCTGTCCCTGTTGCAGTTGAAGCCTGAAGACGAGCTTGCCGTCGTCGAGCTGGGGATGAATCACGCAGGAGAGATCGATTTGCTCGCCGATATCGTGAAACCGCGGATCAGTGTGATCATCAACATTACCGATGCCCATCGCGAGCACTTCGGCACGCGGGAAAAAATCGCCCTGGCCAAGGCAGAGCTGCTGGATCACACAGACCCGCACGGCTTTGTCCTGCTCAACGCCGACGATCCGTATTTGCGCATGATCAGCCATCTGTATCCGGGCGACATCCTCTACTATTCCATCACGCAAAAAGCCGATATTTGGGCTGACAATATCGTCATGGAAGACACCGGAACGAGCTTCGACGTTCACTTCCGCACCGGCGAGCAATTCCGCGCGCAGCTCCCGCTGTGGGGCAAGCACAATGTAGAGAATGCGTTGCCGGCGATCGCCATCGCCCGCCACTTCGGCATGAGCGAACATGAAATTCAGGCAGCGCTGGCAAATGTGGTGCTATCGTCCATGCGCTTTGAGGTTCGCCATACAAACGCAGGGGCCGTGTTCATCAATGACGCCTACAACGCCAGTCCGACGTCAATGCACGCGTCGATCGATACCTTTATGAAAATCCTCAAAAGCCATAAAAAGCTACTCGTTCTCGGCGATATGTACGAACTGGGTGAAAATAGCGAAGCGTTGCATATCGAGCTGGGAACCTATCTCAATGAGCATCGCGACGCGCTTTCACTCGTCGTCACCATCGGTGAGCTGAACCGTGTCACCCATGCCGCCTATCAAGGGGAAAAGCAGCACTTCGCCACCAAGGAAGACGCGATCCCACTGCTTCACTCGCTGGATCAAAGCGGCAACGCGCTGTTGTTTAAAGCGTCGCGCGGGGTAAAATTCGAGACGATGATTACGGCGCTGCTTGAGCAGTCTTCACCCGCATGAAGCAGCAGCGGAGATGGGCAGTGTGGACCGGCCTGGCGGTTGCCGTGACGGCGTGTATTGCCGTCATCGTGGCAAGCAAAGCGTACTATCCTGCGTTCCCGCTCGCTTCTGTGTCGAAGCACGAGGTGCTGGCGCTGCTGAACAACTCAAATGAGCCGGTAGTAAAAGTGGGCGAAGATGACCGCTACGAATGGTACGTGACCAGGATGAACAAGGGTGAGGGCAAGGCCCAATTGATAAATTACCTGGAAAGAAGGCAATACAGCTACACCACCCAGGACGGCGGCGGATTGTTCTTTGAAAAAGCCGGGAAACGGGTAATCGTCTCAACACAGATGTGGACGGGGAACTACATGATCGGCAAAGTGCCGATTTCATAAAAGTCGATTTTGCAAAATCCTGGAAAAAAAGAGCGTCGGTTGCATTTTTTGCATACCGCGCTCTTTTCTATGTGGACGATTCCCTGCCCGATCGGCCTATTCAAAGCTTTCCGCTGCGACGATGTTCTTCTGTTTGTCCTGATGCCTTTCGATTGCCAGCTCAATCAGCCGGTCAATCAAGTCGCTATAGCTGACGCCGGACGCCTCGAACAGCATCGGATACATGCTGAATGGAGTAAAGCCCGGCATCGTGTTGATCTCGTTGATGTAGAGCTGATCAGTCTCGTCGTTGTAAAAGAAGTCGACACGCGACAGGCCTGACCCGTCAATCGCCTGATACGCTTGCTTGGCCATTGCCGCAATTCGCTGGGCGATTTGGTCGGACACCTTGGCCGGAATTTGCAGCTCTGTATCAGCGCCTTTGTACTTGGCCTGATAGTCGTAAAATTCTTTTGCCGGAATGATTTCACCCACGACGGAGGTTTGCAGCTGCTCATTGCCGAGCACGCCGATCTCCAGCTCTCTGCCTTGGATAAATTCCTCGACGACAATTCGTCTGTCAAACGTGATGGCCAGCTCCAGCGCAGCGATCAGCTCATCGCGGTTCTTCGCTTTGCTAATCCCGATGCTCGAGCCCATGTTAGCAGGCTTTACAAAGCAGGGATAGCCCAGCTGCTGTTCGATCTGCTCAACGACCGCATCGCGTTCGGCTTCGATGCGCGAGCGCAGCACGCCGATGTATTTTCCCTGGGGCAGACCCGCTTGGGCAAATACCGTCTTCATCATCAGCTTATCCATACCGACAGCCGAAGCCATGACACCGGCACCGACATACGGCAGATTGGCCAGCTCGAGCAGCCCCTGAATCGTCCCGTCTTCGCCATTCGGACCGTGAATGACCGGAAATATGACATCGACATCGCGACCAATCGACAGTACCGGGTCAGCTTTTTTGACCGCCGCAAGCGACGTCTCTGCCTCAACTTTAGCCGCATCGCGGGCTTGCAGCCGAAGCGGCTCTACCCCTTCCAGCTGACCGTCGACCGGCTCGCCTTTTACCCAGTTGCCGTCCAATTGTATGTAGACCGGTGTAATCTCGTATTTGTCCGGATTGACCGCTTTCATCACCGAAAGCGCTGTCCGCAGCGAAACCTCATGCTCCGACGATTTGCCACCGTAAATAATTCCGAGTCGAATCCTGTTCCCCATCTGTCTTACTCCCCTCTTCCCTACCTGTAGCGTAGACCTTATCTCATCCTTTTCATCATATGCCAGGAGCCCAAAAACGGTCATGACCATTTTTCCTCTCGTCAGGGGGAAGCATCACTCGGCGCTGTCCCCTTCTTTTGAAAAAGGCGTGAGACACTGACAGCATGCGAAGCTTTGGCTACCCTGCCTACGAGCATACAGCAAGCCCACGGGGATTACAAGAGTGTACCAATTCACTTCCGCTCGCGCTCGCTCATAAGATATCGCACAAAAGTTGTGAGTTCCTGGTGTAAAAGGAGGTGTCTGCCTGTGAGAGATTATTTGCTGTTTTGCAACTATTGTTCCACTTACACCCTACTCCACGGCTATGATAAGGAATCTGGCAATTTCCTTGGTGAGTATTCACTGCTTCTGAACGACTACACCCGCAGCAACGTCGTCCTGAATAAATTTATCCTTGCCCACCTGGGGCATACACTTCGCGCGATCCCCTCCAAAACGGACGAGTACATGAATGTCATCTGCACTGCCAGCCATTTTCTCGAAGACGATATCGACAAGTACGTAGAAGAAAGCCTGGAGAAGCTAAAATTCCAGGAGCGGGATCGAAAAAGCGAAAGGGAAATCGGCAGAGTCCAAATCCACATCATCGAGCATCTGCTCAAACATGACCTGGAGCTGCTGGCAAATACACGCAGCGGTTCCTCTGCGGAAGGGCAGGTTCTGTTGGGCAAGGAGCTGGGCATCAAGCAATCGCTCGAAGTGATTCGCAAGGTTAAGGCTGATCCGCAGTTCGCGTAAGAAAAAAGCGCAAAGAACCAGCGGCCCAACCGGCCCCTGGTTCTTGCTTCTGTTCGCGGATCGCACACGCTTAGACGTTCAACGGCTCACGGAAGGTCTTGCCGCCGGGCCGCTTGCGATTGCCGCGCATGTCGTCCTTGTGGAAATCGCGTTTGTCTGATCGCCCGCGGAAGTTGTCTTTGCGGTCGTAGCGTTTTTTGCCCTGGAAGTGATCTGCGCCCCTGCCGCCACTCGGCTTGAACTTCTTGCTGCGAAGCGGTGTCTCTGGCGTCAGCTCGACTTTGACTTCACTTGTCTCGCGCGTCAACAGCTTGATTGCTGCTGCCAGCAAGCGGTTGGAATCGTGCTCATCCAGCAAGTCATTCGCCAATGCCACGTACGATTCCATTTGGCCATCAGCCATCGTATCGAGCAGTTTTTCCACAGCGAGCTGCATTTGCCGATTGACGGCGTCAGCGAAGGACGGTACAGGACGCTTGCTGACTTTGAACTTGTTGATCCGTTCAATGAAGTGCAGGTGATCCATTTCTCGCGGTGTGACGAGCGTCGTCGCAACGCCTTCCCGGCCTGCCCGCCCGGTACGGCCGACGCGGTGTACATAGCTTTCCGGATCCTGCGGAATGTCAAAATTGTAGACGTGCGTAACATTGGAGACGTCGATACCGCGGGCAGCGACGTCCGTCGCGACAAGCAGCTCGATTTGTCCTTCACGGAACTTGCGCATGACTTGATCGCGCTGGTTTTGCGACAGGTCGCCATGCAGGCCCTCAGCCAGGTAGCCGCGTTTTTGCAAACCGCTGGCCAGTTCGTCTACCCGACGCTTCGTTCTGCCGAAAATAATCGCCAGGTCGGGATTTTCGATGTCGATGAAGCGGCAAAGCGTATCGAACTTTTGGCGTTCAGCCACTTCGCAGTAGAATTGCGCAATGGTCGGTGCTTTGATTGCTTTCGGAATGACCGAGATGTGTTCGGGGTCCTTGAGGAATTGGTCGGCCAGTCTGCGGATTTGGGCTGGCATTGTTGCTGAGAACAGCATCGTTTGACGCTCGGTCGGCACCTGAGCCAAAATCTTTTGGATTTCCTCGAGGAAGCCCATGTTCAGCATTTCGTCAGCTTCGTCCAGGACAACCGTCTCGACGTCACCGAGGCGAATCGTGTGCCGTTCCATGTGGTCAATCAGACGACCAGGTGTGGCAATGATCAGGTGCGGACGGTTTTTCAGTGCGCGAATTTGCCGGCCGATGTCTTGCCCGCCGTAGATCGGCAAAATTTTTACGCCTTTGTAGACGCTCAGTTTGGACATCTCTTCTGCTAC
Source organism: uncultured Brevibacillus sp. (assembly GCA_946402065.1). Taxonomy (GTDB): domain Bacteria; phylum Bacillota; class Bacilli; order Brevibacillales; family Brevibacillaceae; genus Brevibacillus_D. The sequence goes on from CAMIVR010000118.1 coordinate 14,889, forward strand.
CTGAATGGCCAATTCACGTGTCGGCGCAAGCACCAGGCCCTGAATTTTGTCATTCGCCACGTCGACCTTTTCCAACAGCGGAATGCCGAACGCAGCTGTTTTGCCCGTCCCTGTTTGCGCTTGGCCAATCAGATCCCGACCGCTCACCGCTAACGGTATGACTTGCTCTTGAATCGGTGTAGCTTCTTCAAAGCCCATCTCCGAAATTGCTCGCGTAATTGAATGATGCAAATTAAACTCAAAAAATGTTTTCACAATCCATACTCCTTTATGTTTACTCCGGTACGTCGATCGCTCCGGCTCCTCTGCGTGGAAAAAAACTGCTACCGCATTGCCTCGTTCTTTTCACAGACACTTCATTGTATCAAACTTTTCCAGTAAAGAAAAGCTTATTCGTAGTATACCCTATGCACAGCTTTTTCTCCCGTCCCCGGAAAACAGCAAATCGCCAATAAACTCCATCAAGAGCCTAGTCGGGCTCCGATCGCGTGCGATTCCTGCACCAGCAAGGCCCATGCTATTAATAAAGCACAGAGGAACGATGAGTTTACACAGCACCTGAAAGGGGTCCGCGCCTACGCCTTATGTGCGCTGACCGTTGGCGTCCATAGCAAACGCAAGACGACCGCTTTCTGTACAGGATTGGAAAGCGGTCGCCTTCGTATCGCTATTGTCCGCAGAAAAGTCTGCGGATCAGAACGGCCCCGCTCCAAATCCTTCATGAAAATGGCCGAGCTCACACCGTACTCCGTTTCGTTTGCCAGGCGAATGGCAGCTTCATCCGTCACAACACCACTTTTATTTTCTGTCCCGCACTTCAAAAATGGCAAATTTCAGGTAGTGTCCCTCGTCGGCGCCGGAGATTTGCGGATGGTCTTTTCCGGCCCCGCGCCACTCGACCAGTCGCAAAATTTTCTTCGCGTCCATCGCTGCCTCCTGGATCGTCTGCAAAAACAGCTCGCTCGACATGTGATAGGAGCACGAAGCCGTTACGAGAAAGCCGCCGGAATTGACCAGCTTCATTCCGTGCAGATTAATGTCTTTATAGCCCCGGCACGCCCCTTTTACCGCCCCTCGCGACTTGGCAAAGGCAGGCGGATCGAGAATCACGACATCCCACGCTTTGCCCTGCTCGACGCTCTCACGCAAGTAATCGAAAGCATTCGCGACGACGAACTCGACCCGATGTAAAAAGCCGTTTGCGGTAATATTCCGTCGGGCGGTTTCAATCGCATGCTCGGAGATATCGAGTGCAGTGACTTTTTTCGCTCCGAATTTACACGCGTTTAAGGTAAACGAACCCGTATGCGTAAAGCACTCCAGCACCTCAGCGCCGTCCCAGTACGGATTTTTCACCAGCTTGCCGCGCTTGTCCACCGGTTTTCGCACCGGCATACCGTTCTCGTCACACAGTGGCTCCACGCCTGCACGGCGCTTGCCAGTCTTGTCCACAAGCGGCTCGCCGTCGACCCCTAGCGGTTGCAGGTGAATGCCGTGGTTTGCCCCAAAGCCCTGCATCAGCGGTGCAATCGATGCCCGATTCTCGCGCTGGTCGTAGAAGAAGCCAGTCTTTTGCCCTTCGACGATGTCGACGAGATACGAGAGTCCGTTCTCCACAATCGTCACTTCCCGAGGGCAGTCGCCATATAGCACTTCTTTTTCTTGAGTCAGTCCTTCCAGCTCGCGGACAGGCACGTCGTTGCGCAAAAAAATCCCCTGTGGCTGAAACACTTCAATCAGCGCCTGTTTGATCAGGTCGCGCCGGACGTCCATGCCGAGGGAAAGAATCTGGGCCACGAGGACATCGTTGTAGCGGTCGACGATCAGCCCGGGCAAAAAGTCGGCTTCGCCGTAAACAACGCGACAGGCGCGAGGATTATCGACGAACCGCGTGCGATATTCGGCTGCCTGCCGAATGCGGCGGTTGAAAAAGTGCTGATCGACCGACTCTTCCGGGTCGTAGCTCATGATCCGGACGACGATTTGCGACTGCGGATTGATGTAGCCCTGGGCCAAGAAATGGCCTTGATGGTTGACCACTTCCACGATATCACCCGGCTGGTAGTCACCTTGAATCTCCTGCACTTCCGACTGGTAGATCCAGGGATGCCCGGCTTCGATGCGTTTCTTGCGGTTCCTTTGCAGAAAAACCTTTGCCATCGCGATGAAAAAGCCTCCTTAGTCATGCTTGTCTGCGTACAAGCATAGACATGTTCTATGTACTCTGGAAAAAGGGGGAACAAAACTCGTGCAGCTCTTCCTCAGCATCTTTGTTCCTTTTTCGGTCGGACTCGTCTTTTTTTTATTGGGCATGTACGCCATGCGAATCGGCTTTCACAACATGGCCGGGAAACGGATGGAGCAAATGCTTTTGCGCTTTACCCGTACACCGGGGCACAGCTTCCTGTCCGGGCTGATCTCGACGTTTATCTTACAGAGCTCCAGCGCAGTGACGGTGCTGACGATCGGCCTGACGCAAGCGCGAATCATCGGCTTCGGACAGACGATCGGGATCATCCTCGGGACGAATATCGGCTCGACGGTGACGACCCAGCTCATCGCCCTGCGCCTGGAGGAACTGGCGGTTCCGCTGCTTTTGCTCGGTGTCGCCTTTTGGCTCATGCCCCGTCCGCGCTTGCGCCATACCGGCCTGATTATTACCGGGTTCGGGTTGATATTTCTCGGTATTGATACGATGCAAGTGATGGCCAAGCCGTTGGAGGAATCCGTGACGTTTCGCACTCTGTTTCTCGAGAGCAGCCAGTCGACCTGGATCGGGCTCGCGACAGGGACGGTATTCTCAGGCTTGATCCACAGCAGCTCGGCGACGATTGCCATCACGATGGGCCTGATCGCCCATCAAGTGCTCAGCACGAATACGGCGCTCGCAATCGTGCTCGGAGCCAACGTCGGCACGTGTATCACCGCACTCATCGCCAGCATCGGGACCAACCGTGAATCGAAAAAGGTAGCCTGGTTCCACACGCTGTTCAATCTCGTCGGAGCAATCGCCTTTATCCCCTTGCTTACCAGTCTCGCCAGCATCGTCAGCTTTTTAACAGCCGATCCGGCCAAACAGATCGCCCACGCCCAGACGATTTTCAACGTCGTCTGTTCGCTTCTGGCGCTGCCGTTTACGGCTTATCTGGCCAAAGTCATGGACTGGATGATGCCAGCGAAAAAGGAATGAGATAAAGGGATGTAATCACGCCGGCGACGATCATCGCCAGTGTCGAAGCGGCTGCCTGCAGCTCCGAGTCGCGGTGCAAGCTGGCTGTGCCGATCGCATGGGCGCTGGTCCCGACGGCAAGCCCGATGGCCCAATCGTCCGTAATGCCGGCTGCCTTTAATAGCGGTCGGGCCATCAGGCTGCCGAGCACTCCGGTTAAGGCAGTAAAAAATGCAGCCAATGCCGGCATTCCGCCAATACTTGCAGTCAATTCGACGGAAATCGGCGTCGTGACCGATTTGGTCAGCAAGCTCGTAAACAGCGCCTGATCTCCGCCCAGCAGCCAGAAAAACAGCCATGTCGACGCCAGCGACATCCCGGTGCCTGCGACAATGCCGAGCAGTGCGCCTTTCCAGATGCGCTTCAGCTGCTGCAGCTGTTTTGTCAGCGGCACGGCCAACGCTACCGTAGCCGGGCCGAGCCAGACAGAGATCCAGTCGCCGCCAGCGGCGTAGGCTGTCCAATCGCCGCTTACCAACCACCAGATCAGCCAGACGAGCACAGTCCCGACGACGATTGGCTGCAGCTTGCGAAAGCGCTGTGACAGACGATAGGCAATCACATATCCGAGCAAGGTGACGAGTATCGCTGCGACACTAAGCATCGAAAGCTCTCCCTTCCTCGCTGCGTTCCGCCTTGGCTTTGGCTTTTCCGAGGAAGGCCTGGACGATGCCTCCGGTGCAAAGCATGACGAGCGCAGGACCGAGCAGCAAAGCCAGCACGATCGGCCACGGATTTGACTTGAGCAGCGGCAATTGAGTCGTGATCCCGATCAGAATGGGGATAAAAAAGAGCAGCATGTTCCGCAGAAAAAATGAGCTTGCCCGCTCCACCACGTTCAGCTTGATCCAGCCCATGCTGAGCGCCAGTGTGAGCAGCAGCATCCCCAGCAGGTTGCCCGGCAGTGGCAGGTGAAGCCATTTGTTGCCAATTACGCCAAGACCCCAAAACGCCATGATGATCAACAGTCCCCTCATTACGCTCCTCTCCTCCGTTCGATTCTCTGTATCCGTCACGCTCGTCGGCTTCGGGCGGGATCGCTGCACGAAAAAACCCGACCTTTCCGTTCGGTCGAGTTTCTCTGCCAGTTGGCGGCTTTCGGGCCTTAGAGGCCGCGCTTGGCGCTGCCTTAGTGGCCGCGCTCGGCGCTGCCTTAGTGGCCGCA
>CAMIVR010000119.1 GCA_946402065.1 uncultured Brevibacillus sp.
CCCGTAGGACTCTGAATTATGAAATTGATTCAAATTATAAAAATTCCGATAATTAAGGGCAAGAGCTGAATCGTATTGAGAAAAATCACCAGCGGGGCGGAAAACAGCAGCGGGTTCGCCAATTGTGTCAGCTGTGACATCCAGACGACATCAAGCAGCCCGAGGTTGTCCAGCTCCAAAAACGAGGGCAGCGTCATGCTCACAATAATGCAAAAAATCCCGATCGCAAATTGCAAAAGCGAATGTCTGGAAAACGTTTTGCTCTCTTTCAAGGCAGCTCATCCTCATCAAACCCTTGTTTGTTTGGAAATTTTATCCTCGTTTCGCTGCTGTGTCAATTGCAAAGTATAAGACCTTGTCCCGAGCTGTCGTATAGGGAATCGCCAAGAAGAGATAAGCGGGGCTTCTTGACAGGGCCTTCCGAAACGGGGACAAAAAAAAGGAACGTCTTTCGCGCCACATCCACATCCTTGAGATACTCCCCTAGTGGCTTCGGGCGAGGTTCCGTTTTGGAGCTTGGGGTCCACGAAAAATATTCGGAATACGCTATGAAGGTCCACGGCACTTTTTGGGGCTCGGCGGAGTCGGCCTTGAATACTCCTTCGGGCGCTGTCACTTGCGGAGTCTCTCTTCTAGGCGATTCCCCTCGCCTCAACTGACCTTCGGGTGCACGATAATTACAGCCGGCGTATCCTTTCCTGCCACTGATGTGTGTTTGTCAGAATTTGCTCAGATCGTTCCTGGTCTTATTTTTCCGCTTCAGACAGCCCCGCTGCCTCCGCCAAAAGCTCCACGAGGTGGACGGCACGCACCCTGCCAGCCATTCCCGCCCGCTGGATCCCCAGCTTCATCTGCAGCAGGCAGCCGGGATTGGTCGTGACGATCGTCGCCGCCTCCGTCTCCTGTACGGCAGCCATTTTCCAATCGAGCAGCTCCATCGATTCCCTGTAATTGACCACGTTGTATATGCCTGCTGAACCGCAGCAGTGCCGGGCATTTGCCATCTCTCTGACATTCGCGCCGGGAATGCGCCGAAGCAGCTCCAGCGGCTCTCGGACGACCTTCTGCACATTCGTCATATGGCAGGACGGCTGATTACTATCGGGTTTGAATCAAAAGCAGTATGCATGGTAAAATAAGCATGTTCCTGGGCTATACACCTCAGGTCTGTCGCCGAGAAACACAATAATCTCGAGCTCAAAGGTGGGATTTTAATGCAAAACCATGCAGATAAGACACCAAGAGTTAGGCATGTGGAAAAGCATTTTATGGCTTCTGATCTTATTAGGGATATCGTTATTGGAATGTCGGATGGATTGACGGTTCCCTTCGCCCTAGCTGCCGGTCTGTCAGGTACCGTTTCTACTACAAGCTTAGTGGTGATTGCCGGTATAGCAGAAATCGCAGCAGGATCTATTGCTATGGGGTTAGGTGGGTATTTGGCGGCACGTACAGACCAAGAACATTATCAATCCGAATTAGAACGTGAACGGAGGGAAATTATTGAGTTACCCGACAAGGAAAGAGAAGAAGTTGCAACGATCTTAAAAAAGTGGGGCATACCCGAAGAGTCAGTTACGTCTGCTGTCGAGGCGATTAGTAAAGATCCTGACCGCTGGGTTGATTTTATGATGAAGTATGAATTGGGACTTGATGAACCAGAGCCTAAAAGGGCAAAATATAGTTCGATTACAATAGGATTGTCTTACATTGTGGGAGGAATTATCCCCCTTTCTCCATACATGTTTATTAAAAATACAAATGTAGCGCTAGTCTCCTCCGTAATTGCTACCCTAGTTGCTCTCTTTATTTTTGGATATATTAAAGGTAAATTTACTGGATCTAAACCAATTAAAAGTGCTTTCCAAACAACACTTGTCGGTGGAGTAGCAGCTGGTGTTGCGTTTTTCATAGCAAAATTAATCGCATGATGGCAATGGAAAAAGAATCCCCAGACGAGTAATTTGTTACCCGATTGGGGATAATCTTGATCCGTATTGCGGATTCCTATCGGTTGTTTTCGCCTTACGGAAAGAAATCGGTGACTCAAGAAGGAGAATGATATTATCCTCTACAAGGAGTGCGTTCTTTCATAAACGATCCCCAGTACCGAAGCAAACTGCTGCAATCCCCTCGCCTTGGAAAAACAATTGCTTTGCTCAGCAGGAAGCTCGTTCGCCGCCTGATTCGACGGATCAAACAACAAGCCTGCCAGCTTTTTTCACCTGGGGGAGCCATAAAACCGATGATTATGATTTCGATAACGATGTACAAGATCAATGAACCATACAGCCATAGCTACGAAAAAAACCCTCCGTAATACCCCAGCCATACGAGCAAAAGCCCTGTTATGACGGCAATCGTTCCGCCGATTTTCGGAAAGCTCGCCAATCTGTTTGCTAGTCGCAGCGAATGCCTCAGCTCCTCGATCGTCTGATGTTTTCAGAATAGTACAAATTCAAAATACGTAGGACCAATCCCGATAATTGCAGACAATACATGAAGCATAATCAACCACTTCATTTCAATCTCACCCACCTTTTCTCGCAACGTATGTTTTCCTCGGTTTGCCACCACTGCACTTGTTGTACTTTGGCCTCTGCCTTCACATCAGTTGCAAAAGAAATCTACCCGCTTGTCGAGAAACGGGTAGATGGTTGCGGCAGTCCCCTTGGCAGATCTTATGACTGCAGCCTGCAGCCAGCTATACCGTGTACAGCCCGGATCAATATTGGTGATGGCAAGCTGACACCGATTACTGTCACTACACAAGTGAGCATTCTATTCCATTATGACGGGACATCGTCCAGTGTAGAACCGTAGTGTTCTGCTAGTCCTTGCAATTCCTGAAAAAGCAAGCCAACATGATAGCCATCGCATACAGCGTGATGAACCTGAACCGATAAAGGAAGCTGAATGTTCCCATCCTTCTTGACGTATTTGCCGATCGTAAAAATGGGCAAAAGATAGGTTCCTTCTGTATAGATGTTCAGGTTGAAGCCTGTAAAGCTGACCCACGGAATACAGGAAATAGGAAACGTGTTTGGGGGTTCATCCGGTTTCGCGAAAAACTGCTTAATCTTCCCGTACTGTACCAGATCGTCAAGACATCGGCCGTAAAATACAGCAAAATCCTCACTGCATGCAGTCCAAATCGAAGAGAAGCTCTTCTCATCATCATGAAAGATGGTATAGCTCGGAGACATTTGCTCCCAATACCCTAACCTGCCTGCAGTGTCAAAGCAGGTGCGAAACTCACGGTGACGGTTTACTTTCCATATCGATTGGATGAAATATCATGTGCCAACCCCTCCTAAAACGAGTTTTCTTATTGTTTTAGGAGGTATCCCCAACACCATTCCTTGTTTATCTAGTTTAACTTAAGAATGAGGATACGAAATCCCAGCCCAGATCAGCAATAGTTGAACTGTCTAATTTAGACCCGCTTTTTCATGTTTTTGACCAGCCTAGACGCTTCCGCAGCCGCCATCGATTTTCCCGAATTTTTTCGGTACATAACTTTCGCCTGTCTTGGAAAAATATCGCTAGAAGCCAAATCAACGTTATCGTACCTGGGAGTGAATCGTTTATTATGAAGCGTTTTCGTATCGTCACCATTTTCGTCCTGCTGTTCACCTTGATTCCGGTTCTGGCCGTTGATGCCTACAAGAACGCCCCGCATCATTTCGGTTTTAAAAAAAGCAAAGGTGGACAGCTTCCGTCCATTGATGAAGAGGGCTTTAAAGGAATCATGGAGAAGCACGGCGCCATTTTCCTCGCCGATACGTCCAAGAAGGAGATCTACCTGACCTTTGACAATGGCTACGAAAACGGCTATACAGCAAAAATCCTGGATACGTTAAAAACGAAACAGGTGCCGGCCGTCTTTTTTGTGACGGGCCATTACATCAAGGATCAGCCTGCTTTGATGAAACGGATGGCGCAGGAAGGACATCTGATCGGCAACCACTCGTGGAGCCATCCGGATATGACGCAGATTTCCGACAGCAAGATCAAAGAAGAGCTGGAAAAGGTGTCGACGGCAGTTACCCAGGTTACGGGTCAGCAAAAGGTCTCCTACTTACGGCCGCCACGCGGTATCTTCAGCGAACGGACACTTGCGGTGAGCAAGGGGCTCGGCTATACGAGCGTCTTCTGGTCAATCGCCTATAAAGACTGGGATACGAAGGCACAGCGCGGGTGGAAGTACGCCTATGACAACTTTATGTCCCAACTCCATCCCGGCGCGGTCATCCTGCTCCATTCCGTTTCCAGTGACAATGCCGAAGCGCTGGCCAAAATCATTGACGACACGCGCAAGCAGGGATATGCGTTCAAGCGGCTGGATCAAATGTAGCGTGTAGTCTACGGGAGCAATGTTGTATCGCCGTCTCAGTCGCCTGCCTCAAACCTCTCTAGCCAAAAAAGAAACCGGCGTCAATCCGCGTCGGTTTCTGCCATTCATCAATCCTTTTAGAGGCGATTTGCCAAAAAGGAAAGATTTTTCGCTATCTCCTTCAACTGCTCTACCGTCTCATTCATCCGCTTGATGTGTATCATCTGCTCTTCGGTCGATTCTGCTGCTCGTTGGATTGATTGTTGTATTTCCATAAAAGCCTGCTGTAGGTCGTGCAGCGTGCTGTTTGCCTGACTGTTCGCCTGATTGATATGCGTGGCCAGCTTGCGGATTTCCGAAGCGACCACCTCAAAGCCGCGACCTTGATTCCCCAGATGTGCCGCTTCAATCGCTGCATTCAAGCCGATCAAATTCGTCTGGTCAGCGATTCCATGAATAAGCCTCAGAATGCTGACGGTTTCTTTGAACTTCTCTCCCCCCTGCTCGGCCAACTCTTCCAATTGATTGCCTATCTGAACGGATTGCTCGATGTGCTTCGTCGTATTATGCAGACTTTCCTGCACCTCTGAAATGATCTGCACGAGATGCTGTGAGCTGTCGTTTAAATGATTCCACGTTTCCATGTTTCGGGCGATTCCAACCGAACCGATCACCGTACCGGATTCGTCTTTGAGCGGGAACCCAGATGCTCGTATTGGGATTCCGTAAACGGATGCATCCAGCGTTTTCACCACCGGCTTGCCCGCTTTCATCGCTTGGGCCATCGCCGTTGTCTCTTTCACAGGATCTCCCGGCTTGATATTCAGCTTCACGCTTGGCCCGTCTTGCTGGATAATAAACCTCTCCCTGTCCGTAACGGCGAACCCGATATCCATTTGCAGGATTTCCGCAATCCATGGTGTGACTGTTACAAGCGCGGCCAGCAATTCATTTTCGCTTGCTATTTCTTTTTTTCCAGGAATCATCCTCCAGCCTCCTGTTGACCTACTAAGCAGGGCACGATTTTCTTCATCATAATGAAAGCGTTATTAAAACTGTACGGCATTTTCTGTCGGAAAATTTGCGAGAATTCACATGTATTTGTTGGTTTGCCAATCCTGTTTCACGACAACGCGCAAATGGATTCATTGGTCCTCGTACGGCTCCTGTTTGCCGGGCTTGGCGAATTTCACGATGTTGACGCCGATTACTTTTACTTTCCTTGCACCTAGGCTCTATTACATTCCGTCTGCTGTTAATGAATCATGGTTCAACAGTATGTAAACGAGCAATAGGGCCGAAGCACCTTTTGTTTCCTGGAAAAATCCCCCTTGTAATCGATCACCCGACCAGAGTGCGGATCGACATCTGCAGAGTAAGTGTAGCCGATCAGCGAGATCTTCTGGTGCATCTGGGCAAGCGTAATCCGGGTGTACGAAGGTTCATCCTCCACCTTGAGCAACTGCAGTCGAGCACGGCTTTCGCTGTGAACTACTCGTCGCTTGCGTGCTGTCTCGCCCCGTGCCCGATCCCGCCTTGTTGTTGGCGTTAATCGGGATGCCAGTCTGGCCGACCCGCTACGTGTCCGTTTTCAAGCCATACTCCCTCATTTTGCGAAACAGTGTCGCCCGGCTGATCCCCAGAATCTGTGCAGCCGCGTCCTTCGGCAAGTTTTCTGCCGCCACTTTTTTTAACACGATGGCGATCGCCGCCCGCTCCAGCTGCTTTAATTCGTACTGCGCAAGGTCAGGCTCCAGACCGGCGCTGTCGTCATCGGCCTTTTGCAGACTTCCGGTAATTTTCAGCGGAAGATTGCGCTTCTCGACAAAAGCCGAGGTCTCCATGTTTACCGCGTACTCCACGGCATTGGCCAGCTCCCGCACATTCCCCGGCCAATCGTAGCGGAGTAACGTGTTTTGCGCTTCGACGGCAAATCCCTGGATGTTTTTCTGCAGCTTGTCAGCCGACAGCTGCAGGTAGTAGTTGGCGATGCTGAGGATGTCTTCTCTGCGCTCACGCAGCGGCGGCACATGCAATGGAATGACGTGCAGGCGATAATAGAGGTCTTCGCGAAACAGTCCCCTTTTCACCAGGTCTTCCAGATCGTGGTGGGTCGCAGCGATTACGCGAACGTCAATCGCCGTCCCTTTGCCTGTACTGCCGAGTCGTTCAATCTGCTTCTCTTGCAGCACCCGCAGCAGCTTTACCTGCAAATAAACCGGCATGTCACCGATCTCGTCAAGGAAGAGCGTCCCTTCGTGGGCCAGCTCGAACTTGCCGAGCTTGCCGCCCTTCTTCGCCCCGGTAAAGGCCCCTTCTTCATAACCGAACAATTCACTTTCGAGCAGATGCTCCGGTATCGCCCCGCAGTTGATGGACACAAAAGGCTTCAGCTTCCGTTTGCCGGACAGATGAATCGCTCGGGCAAACAGCTCCTTGCCTGTGCCGCTCTCGCCCTGGAGCAAAATCGTTGCGTCTCCTGCGGCGATTCTTCTGGCGATATCCTTTGTTTGCGTAATCGTCTTGCTGTTGCCAATGACTCTGGCGAATTCATCATTTTCATCCAGACAGTAGACTTGTTTGGCGATTTCCACCATTTTATCCAGATCATCGAGGGTAATAATCACCTCGACAACTTCTCCGTTCAACTCAATCGGCGTACAGCCAATAAGCAGCTCACGGGCCTCGATCCACATGCGGAATTGTTCATGCTGTCTGGCTTCCTGGGCAGCCTGCTGCCGGATCCGCTCGACTTGACGCTCGATCTGTTCGCTGCCGTCCGCCTCTTCCAGTTGCAAATACTGCCGTGCCCGCTGGTTGATATGCAGCAGCCTGTTGGCGCTGCTGACGATGATCACGCCTTTGTCCAGACAGTCCATCACGGTTGTCAGCCGTTTGACCGTGACTTGCTGCTCCTGGTAAAACGTATGCTCCCTTAATTTGGTCGCGATCAGGTCGGCCATTTTGCCCAAATACGTAATGATTGCATCCACATCGGAAAACAGCCGTTCACGCTGCTCGACGGTAAATGCCAGCAAGCCAATCACACCGACGCCTACCCCGTCGACGATGATCGGGCAGCAGATCTCACCTGTTTCAGGGCAATTGCGATAATGCTGGCATGGCCGGCACATCTCGTGAAATCCCGGTTCCTTGACGACGATCGGCCGCCCTGTCCGGATCGAGGCTTGGTACACATAATCTTCGCCGGCCATTGTGCGGAAAATACCGGGTTGGACTTTTCCCGTCCCCGCCACTCGCAGTAGTTGGTTGTCGGCGATTTCCACTTCTACATGCAGGACAGAAGCAACAGCCTCGGCAATCTGTTGAACCGCGTCACTAATATTCTGTAATTGCATCATTGTCCTCCTTGCAAGCTGCTTCTCCTCGAGTTGTGTTGTGCAATTGAGCCGCTCTTCAAGCGTCATCAATATGCCGTATCACGATTTAAAGTACGTTCGGCATTTTTGCATTTTTCTGACGCCAGGCAGTTGGCTAATCCCCAGCATCGCGGCCGGTTTCGTCGTGCTTCTGCAAATCGGCGCACGCTTTTTTCAACAGCTTTGCCTCAAAATCGCTCACGGCCTCGGGAAGTGTTTTGCGTTCCCCCCGGCCTGTACAACGCCCTTTCCAAACATTGTAACGGTGAACCCCCTTTCCTTCCAGTATTAAAAATGGCAGCATGCGCTTCGGCGGCGTTCTGATCGATAAGCTATCGCTCGCCTCGCCTACGTGGTTTGCCGCTGGGGGCGTCTTGGTCGCCATCGGTGCCGCGGTCGTGTCTTTCAGACTGTCCCGCGCTGCTCAGCGCAGACGGATGGCGGCCATCGCCAATCCGATGAATGCGTCCTAAAGTCAGGTACGTTTCTGAAACAAACGGCTCTCCTCCATCGTCTGTTACAGTGAGCAAATCTATCACCACTACGGAGGGGTTCTATGCGCTACTTTCTGTCGCTCGTGCTCGTCGTCTGTTTGCTGCAAGGCTGCATGTCGCCTGGCCAAAGCTCGCCAGCCGGGACCGATTCGGCTTCCCGACAGCCAGCCCAGCCCGAAACGCCACCGGCAGAAACACCGAAGGAGACTCCTGCAGATGAAACACCACCTGCATCAACAGACGGAGATGTGAAAAAGTCTGATGGCCAATATGAAAACGACATATTCCAAGCAGTAACCGTGAAAAAAGGCAAAGACGATACGTATGACGTCACAGGCAAGGCCAAAGTGTTTGAAGGAAATTTCAGCTACGTGGTTGAGGATGGCCACAATGAATTGACCAAGGGCTCTGTGCAGTCATCGGCTGGAGCGCCTGACTGGGGAGACTTTGCCTTTACCGTAAAAGTGAAAAAGGCTTCGGAAAACTCGACATTGACACTGATCCTGTTTGAAGTCAGTGCCAAAGACGGAAGCAGGCGGCTCGAATTGCCGATACCGCTTCCCGACAAATAAGCATGCTGACGCGCGTATTACTCGCTTCTCGCTTCACGCAAAATCCCCCGCTTCTGCAATTCCGGAGGCGGGGGATTTTCAATGGCGCGCTTTCCGTTCCCACGCTTCCAGCAACGTAATTTCCCCCGGATATTTCCGGTTCCACTCGATGTACAGATCGTCCTTCAGCTTTTCCAGCACGCCAATCATTCCGGACCTGGATCGTCCTGTCTTCGTACACAGCTCGTCAATCGTCGGCATCCGGTTGCGGCCGGCAGAGTAGTTGGCGATAATCCGCAGTGTCTTGCGCTCGATATCATCCAGCATAGCGATTCACCACCGGAAGAACAGCCAAAATATTGTCAATGCGAAAGACGCGATTCGCTTTGCGGCTGTAACAGTAAGCTCTGAGTGTATCGACGTGCAAAGACAACAGCCGCAGTCTGCGTTTGCTCGTTTTTCCATGGCGGTCCAGGTAAATAATCTCGACCAGCTGGTTATGCAGCAAATACCGCTGTAGATCTCGATGCATCAAAATCCCTCCATCACATACAGAACGTTTGTTCTTATTATATGCGAACAAAATGGGAACGTGCAACTGAGAAATCTTTTCCAAATGGCGCAAAGGTCTAGGCCGATTCCGCATTTCTCTCTCTGCGTATCGGTTCGGGATCAACGGGTGGGAAAAGTTTTGAGGGTCGTTTCATAGATAAGAAGAAGAATAGATGAAAAAGACAAGGATCATCGACCCTTGCCTTTCAGCTCTCTTCTATTAGATACCAAACGAAACGAACTTCGTTTCCAGATATTCTTCCAAGCCAAAGTGTCCGCCTTCACGGCCGATGCCGCTCTCTTTGAAGCCGCCAAACGGCGCTTGCGTCTGGGTTGGCGAACCGTCGTTAATGCCGACGATGCCATATTCCAGCTGCTCGGCCATGCGGAAGCAGCGGGCGTTGTCTTTCGTGTAGACGTAAGCCGCGAGACCGTAGCGAGTGTTATTGGCCGCTGCAACCACAGCCGCTTCGTCCTGGAAGCGAATGATCGGCACGACTGGACCGAATGTCTCTTCGTAGGCGATCTTCATCTCTTCTGTAACATCGGTGATCACCGTAGGCTCGCAGTAGAAGCCTTTGGCGTAGTCGCCCTCCGTCAGACGATTGCCGCCTGCTGCGATCCGACCGCCTTTGGACTTGGCATCGTCTATGTGATCAAGCACTTTTTTCAAGGCGCGTTCGTTGACCAATGGCCCGATTTCCGTATCCTTGTTGCGGCCATCGCCGACTTTTGCTTTTTTCAGGCGCTCGACGAGCTTCTCGGCAAACGCATCAGCCACCTCGTCATGCACGTACAGGCGGTTGGTACAAATGCACATTTGCCCGGAGTTGCGGAATTTGCTTTCAAACAAGCCTTCTACGGCCGCATCCAGATCAGCGTCAGGGAAGACGATGAACGGCGCGTGTCCGCCAAGCTCCAGGCTGACGCGCTTGACTTGTTTGGCGGCACCTTCCATCAGTAGCTTGCCGACGCGAGTGGAGCCGGTGAAGCCGATTTTTTGCAGCTTCGGATTGTCCATGAATTCCTGTCCGATCGACTCGGGTTTGCCGACGACCAGATTGACCACGCCTTTCGGGAAGCCGGCTTGCTCGATCAGCTCGAACAGGCGAATAGCCGATAGCGGGGTGCTCTCTGCAGGCTTGAGCACGACCGTGCAGCCTGCTGCCAGCGCTGGGGCAATTTTGCGAGCTACCATGTTGACCGGGAAGTTCCACGGGGTAATCGCTCCGACCACGCCGAGCGGCTGGCGGAGAACCATGATCCGCTTGTTGGGAACAGACGAGGGAATCGTTTCGCCGTACACGCGTTTTGCCTCTTCGGCATACCACATGAAGTTGTCGGCGGCACCCAGCACTTCGCCTTTTGCTTCGCGCAACGGTTTGCCCATTTCCGCGGAAATGATCGCGGCCAGCTCATCGCGGCTGTTGCGGACCAATTCGTACAAATTGTACAGATATTTCGAACGTTCACGTGCAGTCAAACGGGACCAGGCTGGAAACGCGGCGTGCGCTGCATCAATCGCTTTTTTCGCGTCGCGGCCGTCGCCAAAACTGACTGTGCCGACCGTATCGCCTGTAGCCGGGTTGAAGATTTGCAATGTTTCACCACTCTCGGCCGAAATCCACTCTCCGTTGACGAACATTTGCTTTACTTGATCCACAAAACCTCTCTCCTCTCATTGCCTGAAAACATCCGGCATTAACATATCGGTTTCAATGCTTCAAACGGGTTTTTGCAGTGTCGGCAATACAAAATGCTGCGACAGGCTGCCGGACCAAACAGGTTTTCCATGTGCGTATAAGGTGAATCGCAGTACGGGCACTTCACTTCCCAAGGATCGCCCGGCTTGTAGTCAACCGGTGGGGCCGCGATGCCGAAAGCGCGCAGCTTGACCCGTCCTTCATCGCTGATTCGGTCTGACGTCCAGGCCGGCGTATAGACAAATTTGACGCGTACTTCCTTCACTCCTGCCGCAGAAGCCAATTTGTCGGTGATATTGGCCTTCATCATCTCCAGTGCCGGACAGCCGACAAAAGTAGGCAGGACGTCGACGCTGACGATGCCTTCTTCCACGTTCACCTGATGGATCATTCCCATTTCGACCATGCTGATCGCTGGCATCTCGGGATCTTTGACCTCTTCGAGCAATTTCCAGACCATTTCTGCTTGGGCTTCTTTAGTTTCGTACGCCATACTTTCCACCCTTTCGCTTTACCAGCTTGCGGCCGGATCGATTCGATACACTTCTGACAAGGTGTTCAGTACCGTTGTTAACTCTTCCGTATGCTTGCCCGTACGGCCGCTCTCAGCCGGCACTCCAGGCTCGCCCGGCCACTCCAGGCCAATCGAGCTGAATACCGCCTTGGCTTGGGCGAGCCACGCTGCTTTAAGCGACTCTTCGCTTGCGATCAGGCCAAACCCGACGATGTTGGCTGCATTCGCTCCCAGCTTGCAGAGTTCACCCGCATCGGCCCACACGCGAGCGATCGCTGCGTCCAATCTGGTGCGTGCAGCTTCGGTACTGTTCGCCAGCTGTTTCATCCAAACTTGCCAGTGCATCAGATGATAGCGGTGCTCGGTCATGATTTTGCGGCTGACCTGAGCGAGCGGCAGGTAAGATGAGTTGCTCAGCGCTTCCAGCCTTGCCTGTTTGAACAGGCCGTACAAATAGCTGCGGACGATCGCATAGGCCCAGTCGTAATGCGGGGTGTCATTGTATTCACCCGTGCCGTTTTTCCGCTCGGCCAAAATCGCGTTGCGGAATTCTTCCGGCTTGCGCAATTGCGCCAGATCATCAGCTTTGCCTACACCCAGCTCCTCAAGCATCTCGTAATGCATGACAGCGTGGCCCATCATATCCTGCGACATGGAGGAGAACGCTACGTCCTCTTCGATGTGAGGGGCCAAACCGAGCCATTCCGAGCCGCGGTATGCCAGAATGAAGTCGTCATCCGCCAGCTGAAACAGCAGATCGGTCAGGGCCGCTGCGTATTCTTTGTTCATCTTCGCGCTTTCGCTTGAATCTACCTGTGGAATATTGCCCATGCTAGCTCTCCTCCTTACTTGTCGTTGGCTTTTCCGTGTTTGGCTTCGTACTCTTCTTTATGGTGGCGCCATTTCGATGGCAGGTCGCCGTAGCCTTTTGTCTCACGGTAGCTTTTGTTGTCCAGGCGTTCCAGATACATGCGTTCCTCGGGAGCGAGCGTGTGAATGTCATCCCGCTTCACGACCCACAAGTTCACACAGTGCTCGCGGCGCAGAAAGTTATCCCGCGCCATCGCCAGCGCCACTTCTGCGTTCGGAGCAAGCAAGCTGAACTGGTGAATAAAGGATGCCCCCTGGTTCTTCTGGCTGAACACTTCGTATACGGCAAAGGTCTCGTCTGTGCTGTGGTTGCTCATCAATCTCCACCTACCCTGCTACGCGCTTGTACGCCAAGATGGCGTCGCGCACCCATTTGGATTCTGTATAAGACAATTCCCGCAGTCCCAAGCGATGTTTGGAACGAGGCCCGTTCCCTTTTACGATTTGCTTGAACGCTTCCCAATCCGGCTGCTGGTACACCCATTGGCCAGTGGCTTCATCAAAGTGCACCGTTTTGTCAGGCAGCGTAAAGCCGAGGTGGAAAACCCTTGGCAGGTACTTGCCCAAAAACGCCTGACGCAGCTCTTCGTTCGTCTGTGTGCGGATTTTATAGCGAATGTTCAACTGCTGGTTGCTGGAGATCGTTCCGTCATCCGGCGGACCGAAGAACATCAGCAGCGACGGCCACCAGCGGTTGATCGCATCCTGCAGCATTTGGCGCTGTTCCTCCGTTCCTTCAGCGAGCTCGAGGACGATGCTCTCGCCGTGCTGGGCGTGGAATTTTTCCTCTGCACAGATGCGTTGCAGCGCCCGTGCATACGGTGCGTACGAAGAATCGAGCGACATCGTCTGGGTGATGATGGCGGCACCGTCCACGAGCCAGCCGATGACACCGGCATCCGCCCATGTCGGCGCTTCCATATGGAAAACATTGTGAAACTTCAGTCTTCCGGCAAACAAGTCCTGCATAAGATCGTCACGGTTCTTGCCCAGCGGAGCCATCAAGTCTTCAGCTACACGCAAGAGCAGTTGGCCGTGGCCCATCTCATCCTGCACCTTGGCCATGATCGCCAGCTTGCGGCGCAGTGTCGGTGCTTTTGGCACCCATTCCTTCTCCGGAAGCGCGCCCATGATTTCGCTGATGCCGTGCATGGAGATGAGCTTGATCAATTGGTTGCGGTAATCGTCAGGCATCCAGTCGTCAGCTTCAATTTTTTCTCCGCGGTCGATCCGGGCTAAAAACGCTTCCAATTTTTCATTGTAAGTCGTATCCGTCTTGTCAGCTTGGCTCTGCATCGTAAAGCCCCCTTGAAAACTAATGTAGTCGTTACATTTCACCAATCGATTTGGTAAAGTGGCGTTTTCCTCATCATGCGAATATTTTATGATACGTTTCTGTAACGTAATAATAACATATCGTCATATAATCTCGCAATACTATTCCTCGCTTCTTGTGCAAACCGGGCTGGGGGAAGGTCTTGATACAGGCTTTGGTGGTGGGAGAGAGAAAAGAGGAACAGCCGGGAACCTGCATGATGTAAGAAGCAACCGATTCACCGATGAAACGCTTCAGCAACTTTTGTGCTTTTCAACGCATCTTCTGAGCAGTATAATAAAACAAACCGATCGGTCTTATAATTTATTTCCCACAAAAATGTTCAGACGGAGGCACAGAGATTCATGACTAATCGCAAGGGAGAACAGACCAAAGCCCTGATCGTGCAAAAAGCGTCGAAGCTGTTTAACAGCCAGGGGTATATGGCTTCTTCCATATCCGACATCATGCACGAGACTGGACTGCAAAAAGGAGGGATTTACAACCATTTCGAAAGCAAGGAAGAGCTGATGCTGAGCGCCTTTTCCTTTTCCGTCGAAACGATCAAGCAGTATCACATTGATGCCCTGGCAGGAAAAACGGGATGTATGGAGCGTCTGCTTGCGATTGTCGGCGTATTTGAAATGCTTGCAGAAAACCAGGTGTTTCCCGGCGGTTGTCCCATTTTGAACGCGGCGATTGAAGCGGACGACGCCGATCCGCTGCTTCGTAAAAAAGCCTGTGCAGCCATGGACGATTTGCTCAACATGATTCGTCGGTTCGTTCAGAGAGGCATCGATAAAGGCGAAGCAAACCCGGCCGCAGACCCGGACTATATCGCCACTGTGTACATCTCCACGCTGGAGGGGGCACTCATGCTGAGCAAACTCTACGGGGACCCGGTGCACATGAAAAGAGCCGTCCGGCACATTACAACGTTTCTTGCCAATGAGCTGCGCCCGATCGAATAAAAAAACCGAGCTGATCGCCCAGTTCAATAGCGAAAGCCGTGCATTAGCGAAGAAAACCTTTCCGAAAGCACCAAAAAGTGAACCCGGCAACGGTTTTTTGTCCAAAAACCGACCGATCGGTTTGCTATAACAATTGAGCTATGTGGAGGTAGAGCTTATGAAATCTGACAACGACGCTGTGATCGTCGATGCCGTACGATCACCCATGGGCAAAAAGAAAGGGACGTTGAGCCATCTTCGCCCGGATGAGCTTGCCGCTCAAGTCCTGCGTGCACTGGCGGAACGCAATCGCCTGGATCCCGCTCTCATCGAAGACGTGAAAATGGGCTGTGTGACGCAAATCGGCGAGCAGGGAGGCAACATTGCCCGCCTGGCTGCCCTGCTCGCAGGCTTTCCTGTCGAGGTGTGCGGGGTCACGTCAAACAGGGCGTGCGGCTCAAGCCTGGAAACACTCAATCAGGCTGCCCATGAAATCATGGCCAACATGAGTGATGTCGTCATTGCAGCCGGCGTCGAAAGCATGAACCGGGTTGCCATGGGCAGCGACATGGCCCGTTTGAGTCCGAAGCTGACCGAGTGCTTCGAAATGATCCCCCAGGGCGAATCGGCAGAGCGGATAGCGGCACAGTGGGGCCTGTCACGCCACGACCTGGATCTGTATTCGCTGAAAAGCCACCAGAAGGCTTTGGCAGCTCAGTCCGCACAACGGTTCACAAAAGAGATTGTTTCGATTCGCGTCCCTGCTCCCGACGGTGGGCTGATCGACTTCGCCACGGATGAAACCCCACGGGACACTTCGCTTGCGAAAATGGCCGCCTTGCAGCCGGCGTTTCTCCCCGACGGCATCGTCACAGCCGGCAATTCCAGCCCGATCAACGACGGCGCATCAGCCGTACTGCTCATGTCGCGGCAAAAAGCAACCGAGCTCGGGTACAAACCGCGGGCCAGGGTCGTCGCTACAGCGGTTGCCGGCACCGATCCGACGATCATGCTGACAGGGATTATCCCGGCTACGCGCAAAGTGCTGCAAAAGGCGCGGTTGGAGCTGCGCGACATCGATCTGTTTGAAGTAAACGAGGCGTTTGCTTCTGTCGTCCTCGCCTGGGAAAGAGAAATCAAGCCAGACCCTGACAAAGTGAATGTAAACGGCGGCGCCATCGCCCTCGGCCATCCGCTGGGAGCGAGCGGAGCCAGGCTGGTCACGACGATGCTGCACGAATTGGAGCGGCGGGAAGCGCGCTACGGATTGGCTACGCTCTGCATCATGCACGGAATGGCCGTCGCGACGATTATCGAGAGAGAAGACTGAAAGGAGGAACATCCACATGAAACCTTGGCTGGATCTGATTCAAAAACTGATCAGCGGAGACGCACCTCCACCGCCGATCGCCCAATTGATCGGGTTTGGTGTGAGCGAGGCGGAGAGCGGTCGGGTCGTCGTCACCTTTGAGGCCGGCGAGAAGCATGCCAACCCGATGGGAACGCTGCACGGCGGCGTCCTGTGTGACGTTGCCGACGCGGCGATGGGCATGGCCTACGCTTCGACCCTGAGTGAAGGCGAGACGTTTACCACGATCGAGCTGAAAATCAATTTTATGAAGCCTGTCTGGAATGCCCGCCTACGGGCGATCGGGCAGGTCGTCAAAAAGGGCGGCACGATCGGACTGGTCGAGTGTGATGTGCTTGACGAAGCAGGCAAACTTGTGGCCAAAGCGAGCAGCACCTGCATGACACTGCGGGGAGACAAGGCGGAAGGGCGCTGACATCTACGAACAAGAAGCTCGGTACTGTGCGAACCACGACCATGAATGATCATCCTACAGTCACCCACTATTATCAAAATAATCTCCTCACAAGCTGGACTTGATGTCAATAAACTCGAATAATAAAAAAATCATCTCCGGCTTGCTGGCTGCCAGTTTAGGTCTGATGCTTTCCAGCACGTCTTTCGCTGCCGGGACTCAGCAATCCGGTCGCATTTTGACGCCTGTTGGGGGGATTTCCTTAACAAATGGGGCTATATCGTCGACTAGCGGCAGCAATTCGTCTTCCAGCGAAAATTTTATCATTCTTGATATTGGCTACGGTTCCAAAGTAGCTGAAGGCCAAACCGTCTATACACCGTACACGCCGCCCCCGAGCGGCAGTTCGTCTACCGGAAGCGACAGTTCCTCTTCAGGGAATGGCGGAACCAAACCTTGAGCACCTGAAATGAGCATATTCACTCTACGAAGCCCTGCGCTGTTATTCGCAGGGCTCCTTCGTTGTGGGCCACGCATAGCGATTACATAGGCGGTGATAGTCCGCGGCGGGGGCTGGTGCGCAGAGATATCCGAAGTTCGAAGGTTTTCCCAAAAATGATTACCGAATCATGTCACAGATCCACAACATTCTCCATCTTAGTATATGAATGAATGAACAGCGAAGGAAGGTATGGAGGATGAAACAGTTTGATGTGGCAATCGTCGGTGGAGGCATTGCGGGTTTGGTGGCATCGATTGATTTGGCCCGGGAAGGCAAGTCCGTTGTCCTTTTCGAGAAGTCCAGCCAGCTTGGCGGTCGGGCAATATCTGTCAAGAAAAACGGGGCTTTTGATCAGCTTTACGAAACAGCAGTTCGGTCAGGCGTTTCCGTGATCACAGGAAAAAACGCAACGGAAATCGAGCATGATGGGGCCGTTCGTAAAATAAAGTTTGCTGACGGTCAGGAGATGGACGTCACGCATGTGATTTCCGCCACCCCACCCGCAGTAACCTCCCGGCTCTTGGGAGCTGCGGGATGCAAATCGGTTTTACGCTGGAAAGAACAGGCTCGTGCCATTGAGGCGGCAAGTTTGACTCTTTCTTTGAAGCGGCTTTCAGCACCGGATCATTTTGCCGTTTTGGGTCTTGATCAACCCGTGTACTTCATTAATCAATCGAAATTTACTCGACTAAGTGAAGATGGGGCTTCGGTGGTGAACATTACAAAAGCGAATGGCACTGGCGGAACGGATGCAAAAGCTGACGAACGATTCCTCGAACGGACGTTGGACTTGATCCAGCCGGGCTGGCGGAAGGAAGTCGTCGCCAGGCAGTACCTCCCCCATATTGCGGTAGCCTACGACTTTATGAACGCAGGCAGGGAAGATCGATTTCCAGGCCCAGCCGTACCCGAAATTGCAGGACTTTACGTGGCGGGAGAGTGGGCAACCCATGGAGAAAATTTGGCAGATGCCGCGGCAGCAAGCGGAAGACGTGCGGTGCGGCGCGTGTTAAAGGATATGGAGGCAGTCCGTTCTGGACGGGAAACCATATTGGTGTGAGTGACAGGAAGAAAGTGGGGGCTGTCATCTTGGAAAACGTAATAACTGAGCAATTCTATTCCTTATACAAACCGCTATTGTTCTCCCTTGCGTACCGTATGCTGGGCAGTGTCATGGATGCGGAAGATATTGTCCAGGAAGCCTTTTTAACCTTATGTAAATCTGGTTCTGACCATATTCAAAATATGAAAGCATACATGTGCAAAATCGTAACGAACCGCTGTCTCGAACGGCTTCGTTCTACGAGCAAACAGCGGGTAGATTACGTCGGGACCTGGCTGCCAGAACCGCTCGTGACAACAGCAAGTGATGAAATGGATCCGATGCAATCATACTTGCAGAAGGAATCGGTATCGACCGCTTACTTGCTGTTGTTGCAGCAGTTCTCTTATGTGGAGCGAGCCGTTTTCTTGCTGCGCGAGGCGATGCAGTACGATTATGAGGAAATTGCCGACATCGTTGGCAAGAGCAGTGCTAACTGCCGGCAAATATTTCATCGAGCTAAACGGAGTCTTAGCGTAAAAGATGTTTCGGATCATTCGGACCGCTTGGCTCCGGAGAAAACCACCAACTTGGTGGAACAATTCATGTATGCCCTGACTTCAGGTGACGCGGCCCAAATCATGAAATGCCTATCGACCGACGCGGTGCTCCTCACAGACGGGGGTGGCAAAGTAAAGGCACTTACGCAACCCCTTCATGGGCACATTCGAATTTCCCACAGTGTGTCGAGTTTTTTGAAGAAATGGCCTGGAAGCTTATCATACCGTATCGCCATGGTTAATGGCCAGCCTGGAATCGTTGTATATATGGATGAACAAATGTGGTCTGTCATTTCATTCAAGGTTCTGGACGGTCACATCGTTAGTCTCTACTTTGTTGCAAACCCGGTTGACACTCCCCATGCCTAAAGGCAGGGGATTCTTGGGTAGTCACTCCTGCCGAGTGAAATTCACCAAGCTATCCCTGTGTGTCCCACAGTTCAGTTGGCTATGCCAACAGCCGAAGTCCTTCTTGCTCAATGTTAATGGCAGCGTTTTTGTCACGAT
>CAMIVR010000120.1 GCA_946402065.1 uncultured Brevibacillus sp.
AACGCTTTGGCCTCGGGACCGACTTTTTTCCGTATCAGATCGAGACCGCTGGTAATGTTGCCCCATTGGTCCGAGCCGCCGATTTGCAATTGCACGTCTTCATGCTGGTACAGGTGCAAATAGTCAAGCGACTGCAAGATCTGGTAAGAGAACTCGGTAAAGGAAATGCCGGTCTCTAGCCTGCTCGCCACAATATCCTTGGCCAGCATCGCATTGATGCTGAAGTTTTTCCCGTAATCCCGCAAAAATTCAATTACATTGATTTTATGCGTCCAGTCGTAGTTGTTGACCAGCCGAATCTGGTTGTCGCCTTCCGTGACGAACAGCTTTTTCATCTGTGCGGTCAGGGCATCGACGTTTGCCTGAATTTGTTCAAGCGTCTGCAGGGAACGCTCTGTCTGACGGCCGCTTGGATCGCCGATCGTACCGGTTGCGCCGCCGATCAGAATGACCGGACGGTGGCCGGCAAGCTGGAACCGTTTCAGCACCATGAAGGGGATCAAGTGCCCGATATGCATGCTGTCGCCCGTCGGATCTACGCCACAGTACAGCGAGATTGACTTTTGACTCGTCAATTCCCGCAGGCCTTCCGCATCCGTTTGTTGATTGATGGCGTCGCGCCATTGCAGTTCGTCAATAATATTCACAGCCATACCACTCCCTGAATTCATCAATATTTGATAATGAATCATCTTTAGCGCGTTGAAATGAAAAAATCGCCCCTTGTCTATTGCAGACACAGGGACGATTGAACAACCGTGTTACCACCCAGATTGCACCAATGGACTGTGCGCTCCCGCACGCCATTCATGCCGCTCTCGGCGAGTTATCGTTCGCCATTCCGCTCAGCGTTACCCGAGATACTCCAGAGTGTAATTCGCCGACTTGGTGTGTACCGGGTTCCATCGCCCCCCGGCTTTCTATAACAGGGACCAAGCTGCTACTGGGCTCTTTCAACGTATATCGCATATAAGATTACAGACAGTATAGTGAATTGCGAGAGCGGTGTCAACCAGGCGGCTGATGGTCAGGAAATCGGTGTTAATCATTTACGGTGTTTCCCCTTTCTTTTAACACTGAAGTATCCGCCGCAAGCAGCGCGATCACATGAACCGTTGATAAATTCGGCAAAAGGGAAGCATCCTCCAAGGAACGGACGTCAAACTGGTCGTCCTCGCCGTCCCAGAACGGACATATTTGCGTGTAGATGTAATGTCCTCCGTCAAAGGTCAGTTCTTTGACATATTGCAAATGTTCTGCAGTGATGACCAGCTCTGCAAAATATTGTTTCGCTTCCGGAATGATCTCGTACCCTTCTTCCTCTATGTTGAGATCCCGCTACTGAGTTCCCTCAAGGAGATCGCTCCTTCCATAGTCTTCGTTTGAGCCTCTCACTTTCAAGAAAGCCCTTTGACAAGAATACCACATATTGGGGAGTTTTTTCTCTGCCTACCTGTAAATAGCCGGAGGAGACTTCCTTTCCATTCTCTCCTGCAGAGCATACGACTCGATCCCGGTCAAAAAGCCTCGTCAAACGCCCGTTCCATCCGATCAGCCTCCTTGGAAACCGCAAAAAGCACAAACGGTCCTTTCGTTTTCAACACATGCTTTTCGATCAGTGCGTATTCTTCCGGGCGATAGTCTTTAAATTTTGCCGTCAGGGCATCGATCCTTTGCAAGATGTTCTCTTTGACGCTTTCCGCCTGATTCGCATCTTTTGTTTTGATGACAGCCAATTCGTCCGCCTTTACGTTCGATGAAGCCGTATACAACACAAAATCCTCAATCTCTCCGGCATCGATATGGTACAGCTTTTGCAGCTTATGCATGTCACCTTGTTTCAACTCCTCCAGGTTCACCGCCCGTTGGATTCGTTCCCCCACTTCGCCCGCGGATAGTCCTTCCCCGAGGCCGTCTTTCCTGCCGGAACAGCCAGCCAAAACGACGACTGCAACGGCAAACGCAAGGACGGCGGCGAAAAGCTTCCGGTTTCCTTTCCTGTGTCGGTTCATTTGCTTCCCCCCGATATGTTCCTGATGGATAGATCTGTACAGAACGTATTGATATTGTAAAGCAGCAACATGTCGTGGATATCGTGGTCCCGCACGAGCTTCGCCACGTCTTCCTCGTAATAGCGCAGGTCTGCGACATAGATTTCGCTGAAGTGCTCCGCCAGGAAGGGAATCAAGCTATTGGCATACGAGTCTTTCACCACCAGCAGCTTTTTCCCTTTAGAATGGGCCGTGGTAATTTTGATCAGCGCGTGGTTGCCGTTGAGAAACACCGCATATTTATCTTTCTTGTCGAGATTCTCCAGCTCGTACAGGGAATCTGTCGTTCGCTGCTCGTCGACATACTCTACCGTGTACTTCGCTTCCTCCTTCGGCAGATAGAGCTCGATGCTGTCAGGCTGCATATGCCTGAATCCGCTCTTCGAATAGAGCGTGCCGTAGAATTCATCCGTTACTTGCCGGATGTTGAAATCTTCCTCGGCTTTCGGGGTGATTCCCATCTGCTTGCACAGCTCCCGATAGGCGTAATAGGCGCCTCGGGTCGTCCAATGATGGTCGGTTTTATAAAAAATCGGCTGCTCCCGTTGGGCATCCAGCGCAGGATATACATCGACAAAGCGAATATCGCTATCGAGCGAGTGGCGGACTTGATCCAGATACGCCCGTTCGTCGCCAGCCGGAGCGTACGCCGGTAGTTTATCCGCAAGCAGCGTCACAGCTGTAGGCACAAGCATCACATACTTGCGAAGAGCGGGCGTAGCGGCGTCAAACGAACGGACAGCTTCCAGCTTGTCTGGCAAATCCCCGTTCGCCGGAGGAGTGAATTGCTGGATGAGGTATCCATCCTTGCCCAGATAGACACCGTTGCTCTCTTTCTTCCCGATGAACCTGTCCGTAGCGGATTTCACCCCGATCCAAACGTCTCTTACGGGAAATTGATCGGATACATATTTCTCAAAAGCGGACGTAAACGTTCCCGACGCCAGCGATTGCAGCGAAAAATCCGGCATTTGCTGCAACACCCGATTCTCCGCTTCCGAGAATTCTCTGTCGGGCGTCAAAAGCTGCAGAACCAGCATCGCCCCGATAAACAGCAGCAGCCCTACGGCCATCGTACATCGATATATGTTGTCATACCTGTTCACTGACGCCGCCTCCTTCAAAAGCGAAAGTAGAGAAACGGGTTGTAGGTTTCATTGACCAAATAAGCGGTGGACAGAACCATGCCGGCGAAATACATAGCCAAAACAGCGACAGCGCCTGCTGCATTCCCTCTCTCTCTGACATACGCTACCAGCTTGCCGGAAAACGGCGTCGCGCACACCGTCAGTACAAGCAGCAATGCGAGGTTCGTGGACAGCTGGTAGAGCGCTTGCCGGTCGGCAAATCCGTGGGCACCGTACCCGAACATCGTCCCGATGAATGCAGCAGCGGCGGCCAAATGTTCGAATTCGAACAAAACCCAGCCGACGATGACGATCAAGAGCGTGTAGACATGTCCGACAAAGCCGGGCACGCGCTGCAGCCACTTCAACAGAAACAGCTTCTCGACCGTAACGAAGCATCCGAAGTACAAGCCCCAGACGATAAAATTCCAGTTCGCCCCGTGCCATAAGCCGGTCAACAACCATACAACCAGCAGGTTGCGCAGCTGTTTGGGCAGGCCCGACCGATTGCCGCCGAGCGGAATATAGACGTACTCCCGAAACCATGAGCCTAATGAGATATGCCACCTGCGCCAAAACTCCGTCACGCTCCTGGATATGTAGGGGTAGTTGAAGTTTTCCATAAAGTCAAACCCGAACATTTTGCCGAGTCCGCGCGCCATATCCGAATAGCCGCTGAAGTCGAAATAGATTTGGAAAGTAAACGCGATGATGCCAAGCCAGGCGGAAAGCACACTCAAGTCAGCAAGCGGCGTCGCTTTCACGCTCGTCCACAGCAATCCGATATTGTTGGCCAAGAGCACTTTCTTGGCCAGTCCTCTGATCAACAGTTCCGCTCCTTCGCCAAACCGGTCCAGTGTCACCTTTCGTGCGGCCAGTTGCCCGGCGATATCGCCGTATTTGACGATCGGCCCGGCTACGAGCTGCGGGAACATCGTCACGTAGACGGCAAAAGAGATGAGGTTCTTCTGCACGGGTACCTTGTCCCGGTAGACATCCACAACATACGACATCGTTTGGAACGTATAAAAGGAGATGCCCACCGGCAGCGGAAGATCGGCATACTGGATATGGAGGTGGAATAGCTGGTTGATCGTGCCCGTGACAAACCCGGCGTATTTGAAAAAACATAGTATGCCCAGACTGCCGGCGATCGAACCGAGCAGGACGCCTTTGGCGAGCAGCTTGCGGTGCCTGATCCTGTCAATCAATCTCCCGTTGACATAGTCAAACACGGTCGAGATCACCATGACGAACAGATAGATTGGCTCGCCCCATGCATAGAAGACCAGGCTTGCAGCGAGCAGGACGATATTGCGCAGCTTCTGCGGCGACAAATAATAAACCAGAATGGTTACCGGCAGAAAGAGGAACAGAAAGAGCAGGCTGCTAAAGACCACTCCCCGCCACCTCCCGTCGTTGAACTGTGCGCATGCTATTTCACTTGATCCTTCAGCAAATCGAGCAGCAACGGATAAAACTCGGCCCTAAAATGGATCCCGTCCGCATCGTGCAAATGTGGGTTGTCCGCAAATATCGCGGCTAAATCGACAAATCCGATCTGTTCCTTGGCGGCCAGTTCCTTCAACCCTTGATTGTAATCGCCCAGATTTTTGTAGCGGGGTTCTTGCTTCTCCGCTTCCGGCGTAACCGGCGTGACCGACAGCAGCGTAATGCTTGCCTGCGGAAGTTTTTCCTTGATCGTGTCGATCAATTTGGCGTAATGCGCGAGGGAATACTCCCGGGGATTGTCCGTAGGCCACAGGATGTCGTCGGAGCCGAGTTGGATGAATATATGTTTCGGGTTTCGTTGGGTCAAATCGCCGATATCTTCCATCGCGAACTCGGCCGTTTTCCCCGCCCCTGCCAGCACATTCGCTTCGTCCAATACGTCGTGGAAGGATAGTCCTTCCGTAATCGAATCCCCGAGAAATACGCTGTTTTGAAAGAGCGATTTATACGAGCCTGCGACGGACTCCATAGCGGCGGCTTCCTTTACGTGAGCTTGCGGCGACGGGTTTGGCAAATGATCGCTACTTTGCCCATTGCCGCATGCTGCCAAAGTCAATGCGACGCTCCCGATGAATAGTGTTGAAATGATCCGTTTTCCCATGATCAGCTTCCTCTCTTCCCTTCGTTTCAGCTTTCCTTTTATTTCCCCCAGAGTGGAACCAGGCTCCGGTGTCGTTCCGCCTTTCCCTTCTCCTCCGGCAAAAGAAGCATACTGGACAAAGATAAAGATAAAATGCAGATGGGATCAAACACGAATCAATTTTAGAAAATAAAAAATGCAGAACCGAAGTTCCGCACGTTAGTCTTTTTTATTCAGATGGAAAAAGAACATGACGCCTTCCGCTGTATTGGTTGCGCCATATTCCACGCCGTGCAGCTCCAAAATCTTCCTGGAGATCGCCAGGCCGAGTCCGGTTCCTCCGCTCGAACGATGGCGGGAAGGCTCGCCGCGATAGAAACGGTCCCATATTTTCTCCAGCTGTTCCGGCGGAATTTGGACTCCTTTGTTTTCGATACATATTTGAACGGTGTCCCGCCCTTCGACAGTCGACACGACAATGGACTCTCGTTCCGGCGTGTAGCGGATCGCGTTGGTGAGGAAATTGACGATCACTTGTTCAATCCGATGCTGATTGGCTACCACTTCGATCGGGGCGAGGCGGGTGTGCAAATGCAATTGCTTGCTGGCGATGTCCGAAGCGAATTTCGCGCAGATCCGCTCGATGACGGTATCGATGGTAAACGAATCCAGCTTCATCGTATACGTGCCGGACTCGTACTTCGCCAACTCCAGCATATCGGCGATAAGATGATCCATCCGCTTCACTTCCTCTTCCATCGCGGCAAAATAATACTCCCGCTTATGGCTCGCCACCCCGTCCTTCAGAATGGAAATGCAGCTTTGAATGACGCTCAACGGGGTTTTCAATTCATGCGACACCCCGGAGATGAATTCTTTCCGCGTATGCTCCAATTGCTTTTCTTTCTCAATGTCTTGCTCCAACCGGGCGATATGGGCATGCAGCCGATCGGAAAGCTCGTTGATGCTGCGGGACAGGTCGCCGATCTCGTCCCTGGTCGTAACCGCAATTTTCTCGGAAAAGTCCAGGCCGGCGATTTTTTGCGTGGTCCGGTTGATGCGCAGCAGCGGACGGGCAATCCGCCGGGAATAGTAAAACGATGCCAGCAGCGCGAGCAGCAGTGTGCCGATGATGATGTATACGTAGTAATTCTGCATCACGCCTGCGGCTTCATTCACGGGCTGCAGCGACGTCATCGCGAACATGTAGGCGGGATTCCCGCTGCGATCTGTGATGCGGTCAACGAACATTTTGTAATTCACGCCGTTAGCAGCAAAATCTGTGACCTGACTCGCATTCGCGTCGCCGTCGTAGTCCCCGTACAGCAAATCTGCTTGAAAGGCTTTGACCCGATCGAGAAACAAGTGGTTCATATAGCGTGAAACTCCGGTACCTTTCGGCGTCTGGATGTTCGTAATCGTTCCGTAGACGAGAAATGAGGGATACTTTTCATGGTATTTCGTCGGATTCTCAAATCGGGGGACGACTTCATACTCCTTGCTCACCATCTGGTGATTTTCCAGCCGATTTTCCTGTCTCAGATTGGATGAATCCCTGCCCATCCGCTGCACGACCAGCTGATTGTGCATGACCAGTCCTTCCATCGCGATCCGCTCCCCCGCTTTAATCCATGGAGCGAGAAACGGATTGTCGCTGTTGAAGTCCTCGACATTCATGACACTGTATAGCGGAATCGTCACCGTTTGACTGGAGCTGTCGGGAATGTCTGCGGAGCGTTCCAGCCGGATTTCCATGAAAAAGTCGTCCGTGTCCGTCAAATTGCCCCTTTCATCCAATACGGTGATCCAGGTGTTCTGTTTTTGATAGAAATCCTGTTCGAGCCTGGCTACTGCCTGTGGATCACCGGCAGCTTTGCGGTAATCCTGCTGATACGATTGCAGGGCTGCCTGCACATCCTCCACCTTTTGATGCAAATAGAATTGCTTGAAGAATACGCTTTGTCCGACAAAAATGAGTGCAAGGATGAACAGGCACAATGCGCTTGTCAACAGAAACAGCTTCAGTACAATGCCCTTGATCATAGCCGATCCTCGAATTTATAACCGGAGCGAACGACGGTGACGATGAACCTGGCGTGGTCGCCCAGCTTGGAGCGCAGATTGCGCATATGGCTATTGACCGTGCGATCGTCGCCGATAAAATCATATCCCCAAATTTTTGTAATCAATTGATCTCTTGTGATGATAATTCCCTTGTTTTTCATCAAATACGCCAGGATTTCAAATTCCGTATGCGTCAGGCTGCAGTTCGTCCCATCGATCGAGACGGTGCGGGAGGGGAAGTGGACCGTAATCCCGCTGCTGGACAACGTATCGCTCTCCTGCTCGCGAAAGTGCCTGCTCTCCAGAAGCCGTTTCGCCCGCGCCAGCAAGATCGGCGGGCTGTACGGTTTGGTTACATAGTCGTCCGCACCCAGCTCGAATCCGAGCAGCGTATCGTCCTCATCCGAACGGGCCGTCAGCATGATGATCGGAACGTTCGACGCCTTGCGAATGCGCTGGCACACCGACCATCCGTCCAATTCCGGCAGCATAATATCGAGAATGATCAGGTGCACGTCATGCTCTTGAAACAACGCCAGCGCCTGTTTCCCGTCGCCCGCTTCCAGCACTTCATACCCCTCGTCAAGCAAGTAATCCTTCATGATCTCTCGCAAAATGTGTTCGTCTTCCACAATGAGTATTGTCTTTCCCATATTACGACCTCTCAACGTTTTTTGCAGATGTGTACAACGTAAAGCCTTGCTTCGGAGCGAGGTTTGCATTATGGGATATCCTAACACGTTTGCGGAAATGAGACAAATTCACCTTTACATTCCTTATCCGTTATTAAAAACAGTTTATTTTTTACCCATATTGTTGATAGTTAATCATTTTCATATGAAGCAGGATAAGAGACGGAAAATAGGCAATTTTTGATAGACTGGAACGGCGTGCTCGTTTACGGAGGATGAATAGCCGCTCTGAAGCAGCCAGTTTTGCGCCATTCGGATGATCCGGGTTGTTTTGCAAAGAAGGTTCGGTCCAAGATCAAGCGAGGCTGCGATCACGAAACAGATTGAAGCCAGGTTATTTACATTAAAACACTACTAATCGCTCAGGGGATCATGAATTCACCTTAGCGATTTTTTTCTGTTTTTCCGATCGCAACTCTATAGACTCTTGCTCCATTCGGTCACCCTGCGGTAACTTTCTTCCTCCGATATATCCTCAATTCGCGTCATAATTGACCATCTGATTCCAAACGGGTCAAGAATACTGCAGAATCGATCACCTGAAACGAAGTTCATCAGCGGCTCTCTAACCGTGGCTCCATTGGCTATGGCCAAGGCAAATGTCCGGTCGACGTCGGGTACGTAAATTCCTAAAGAATAACACGCATTGCCTTCCCCCGGCGGCAATACTAGTCGATATGCAGGGTTAGCGGCTCCCAGTTGCAAAAAGCCGTTGCCAAAATCTACATCGGCATGAACAATGATTTTGTTGCCGTCAACCCCAATTTCCGTCACGTTTTTCGCCTTTGCCTCAAATACGGTTTCGTAAAAGGCAATCGCTTCGGCCGGATTGTTCACGACGATAAATGGCGTAATCGCTGTGTATCCGTTTGGCGTCCCATTTTTGGTATATTCCCCTGTAATACCCGCATTATTTCTGTGATTGGCCATTTTCATTCCTCCCATTTGTAAAGTCGATGTCAATCGCCGATTTCGTCAAGGTTTGACGTCGCTGCTCTGTATTGTGCAATCGGCTTGCATTTCCTTACCTTCATGATAGGAGCTGCGTACTTCGGATGTATTGTAAAAATGCGACACCGTAAGGATCCGGGCTAAACTCGGGACCACCGCTCAGACCGTTTGTCGAGCAGAAATGGTCGATATTCCTCAGCCTGTTCAGTGTTCGCTGCCCTGCCCCGGACCTCATCGCCGCCAGCAATCGAGTGAATCGTCATGTCTGCGTGGACTCGTTGGCAAACCAGAGCGTCGGGAGCACTTCAAGTGGTAGAAAGACAAATCTCGTCCCCCATCCATCAAGACAGCAATCGGTAAGAAGCGTAACATCAAGCCTTGTGTTAGCATCAAACACAAGTGAACACTTATAAAAAAGGAGGAAAGTATCATGAGTGATGCCAAAAACCGTTACGGGTTACCCCAACTCATCACCCCGCACTTGTGGTTCGACAAGGAAGCGAAAGAAGCCGCGGAGTTCTACTGCTCTGTATTCCCGGATTCCAAAATCACGAGCACGGCGACCTTGAACAATACCCCCTCGGGCAATTGCGATATCGTTTCGTTCAACGTCTGGGATCATCCGTTTATGGCCATTTCTGCGGGACCGCTCTTTACGTTCAATCCTTCCATCTCGTTTATCGTTCATTTCGATCCGTCCCGTGAAAAGAATGCGAGAGAAAAGATAGACGAGGTGTGGAATAAGCTGTCCGACGGAGGCACCGCGCTTATGCCACTAGACAAGTACCCGTTCAGCGAGCGGTATGGCTGGATCCGGGACAAGTACGGCGTCTCATGGCAGCTTATGCTGACGAATCCGGATGGAGAGCCGCGGCCAACGATTGTCCCCTCCTTGATGTTCGTGGGCAATAACTGCGGAAAAGCAGAAGAAGCACGCGAGTTCTATCTCTCGGTCTTCCGAAATGCCAAACCTGGCGCCCTTTTTCGCTATGGCCCCGGCCAAGAGCCGAATCCTGAGGGAACGGTTATGTTCACTGACTTTATGCTGGAGAACACCTGGTTTGCGGCAATGGATAGCGCTCTGGACCATCCGTTCACCTTCAACGAGGCGATTTCCCTGATGGTCTGTTGCGAGACCCAGGAGGAAATTGACTACTACTGGGAAAAACTTTCGGCCGTACCCGAGGCCGAGCAGTGCGGCTGGCTGAAAGACAAATACGGCGTTTCGTGGCAAATCTCCCCCGGCACACTGGACGAGATGATGGCCAAGGGCACGCCAGAACAACGCGACCGTGTCACGCAGGCGTTCTTAAAGATGAAAAAATGTAACCTTGCGGAATTGCAACGAGCATTTCAAGAGAAATGATGCTTGCTTGAATCGACACGCTATGATTTGACTATTTGTCAAATGAAAGGCGTGAAGCACATGCCGCTTTGATACGGACGGCTCTGTTGAGTTATGCCGTATGAAAAGCGGCTTTTTCATCGCTGCCAGCGACGGACTCCAGCGGATTTCATGACGACCGGTTATCATCCGACCATGCCTGCACCACCCGACTGAAAAGCCCGATCATCAAGTGTCCGCCCAGGAGCAAGCCGGAAGCCGGCCGTACAGTATGGGTCAACCAATGTCGAATGGTCAAGGCTGCGGGTTCTTTTAACCAAATAGCCGCCGATGCGGGTTCCTACCTTGAATAACCAGCTGAATCAACTCCATGCATCCCTTCAGCGCCAAAACTACGGTCATCATCTTCAGCCAAAGGATTACGTCCGGTTGATAGATCGTTGCAATATGCCATACCGGCACAACTTGAGACATACTCAATATCAGGACAATAACCAGACCGGCAAAATCCAGAACAATTCTTGATATCGCTTTGATCGATATTTCAGTACGGCCAGAAGGGGCGGAACTCCTCAGCCCAAGACAGCGCTTCGCAGTTCGTACGGTCGTGTACAATAACCATACGCTGAGTATGAATAGGAATCCATTTACAAGCCAGTATTTCTGCGAAATGCTTAGGCCAGATCCTCCAATCGGTTGATCGTTCAGTATGCTGATGACCCCTGAGGCGATGTGGGTCGTCGTAATCACATGTGTTTGGGGCCAAGCGACATCGATCGCGTCAAGGACGTTAGCGAACACGATAACTCCCAGTTGTTGTTCCGGAACGATATAGGTTTGGGCTTGGAAGCCGACCGAGCCACCCGGCTGACCGATAACCGGTAAACCGTTTATGTGGCCTGTCATCCAACCCATGGCGTACGTTCCCTGAACAGGTTCGGTCTGCATAAGCCGTATGCCTTCTGAAGAAAGCACCGTATTGTCTTCAAATCGGCCGCCGTTTATTTGGGCAATCAAGTAATGACTCATGTCCTGTGCGCTGGTATAGAGGTAGCCCGCCGGCGCATCCCCTGGAATATAAACATAGGGACCATCGTAGGCAACGTTGTATCCGAATACCCGACGGTAGGGCGTAGCCAGTCCGTGTGCAGCCGCTTCATCGAGCGTAGTGAAGCTGTCATGCATAGATAGGGGTCTGAAAATATGTTCCTTCACATAGTCGCCATAGGACTGGCCGGATACTTGCTGCACAATATAGCCGAGCAGTACATAATTTGCGTTCGAATACCTGTAGGGATGTTCGGTTTGGCTGGTTTTGCTTAAAAACTTTTTGGCATAAGACATGGCGTTTTTCTCCAGAGAATCCTGATCGTTGACACTTGAAAGCGTGTTGCTAAAAGTCGAGATTTGGGTGAACCCGCTTGTTTGGTTAAGCAACTGGCGCACAGTAATGAACTCCGCACCTTTATACGTGGTGTGGATATAGCGCTGAATAGGCGCATCCAAGTCAATTTTCCCTGCTTCGGCAAGTTGCAGAACGGCCATAGCAGTAATTGACTTTCCGATCGAACCTAATCCGAATGGCGTTTCAGGTGTGACGGGACGACCCGATGAATCGGCTCGACCATATCCCTTAAGGTAAAGAATGCGATCCCCCTGTACAATCGCGAGAGCCAGCCCCGGAATACGTTGTCGGTTCATTTCACGAGCAATATACGCATCCACTTTGGAAAAGACGAAAGTTTCAGACCGCTCGTCTTGTATGCTTCCATCGCTTTGCGCTGAACCGAATAGGGGGAAAATGAACAGCCCGCACAAGATGATTGCTAAAATTCCCATTCTCATTTTCATTCCATCCTCTCTGCGAATGAATATTTTTTAATTCATTCACTTGAAGTCAAAAAAAGACCTGCTTGAATCATTTGGGATGATTGGTTAGGCCTTGCATAATAAATTCCGTTAAATATTGAATAATCCGGGGGAAATATTGAATGCCGATTTCATCTTTATGAGTATCGATGTAGACCAACGAGTCAAAGAAACCGGGCAAAAGATCCTCGTCGATATCTTCTCTGATTTTCCCCTGAGCCTTCCAGTTCCTGAATAAATCCATGTAAAAATAACGAAAGGAATCAATATTTTTGCTGCCTTCATTTCTATAGTATTGTTCAAGCTCCTTATAGAAGTCCCGACTATACCATTCTTTCAAAATAGGGTTTGTTTGAACAGCCTCGAGATTCCTCATGATCAGTTGATTCATTACTTTCACCGGCTCCTGATCCAAATCAATCGATTCAATGAGCCCTTTTTTGAGGTTCTCATTCTCTTGGATATAGATTTCCAAAAACAGTTGCTCTTTGGATGCATAATAGTTATAGAAAGTTCCAGCGCCTATGCCGGCTGCTTGAGTAATTTCTTTAATATTCGTTTTCTTGAACCCCTTTGTACTGAACAGAGCCTTTCCGTATTTAAAAATGTCGGATTTTATATCCATGAGCGCACAATCCCCGGAATGAATATTTTTAAATTCATTCACATTAAATCACACAGCTAACCGCACTGTCAAACTCACGCTTAACAACAATACTTGTCCAAGCGGATGAATATTGCTATCCGGCCTTCCACCATACAAGGCCACGGTAGAGTAGCCTTACCTTGTAGAGCAACTTCCGTGCCAGCAAGCGGTTATATTCGAATTTTATCGCCGTCAATTATGATACCGTTCAGCCTAACGGATCGAACGTCAATTTTCTTCACGAATTAAAAAGACCGTTTAAGGTGTGACGTGTACTATGCATGAAAAACTCCCTCCTTCGCAACGTACCGAAAGAAGGGAGTCCGTCTGTCTATTTCACGATTACGCTATCCTCAGTCTGAGCCGTAGGGTCGCCGTTGTCAAAATAGGATGTATCCACGATCCTCGCATAAATATATGGGTTTAAATTAGGGCTTTGTACATGGATCTTGATTCTTTCCAGACCTTCCACATTAAAGACAAGCCGCTTTACGGTGTCTTCCGGACTGACCGAATGCTTTTCCAGGACCGTCTCGGCTGTGTTTCCGGCAATGTCCACCGCGTTATAAAGCGAAAATTCCACTTCATGCTCTCCAGGGCTGATGACAGCGGCATCGAGGACGAGGCGCTTGTATTTGCGGTCGAGTTTAAAATAAATGTCGCCATACTGGTCGATTTTTAATACCTGTTTGAATTGTTTTCCGTTTACCAATGTATCCTTGGAATCCTTTGTCGACGTCACGTAAATGTTGTCAATCTCCATCGGCATGGCAAAAATCGGTGTTTTTTCTGCCGGTCTTCCGCCGATGTAGATTTTTTGGCTGGCTGCATCAAATTCGATCGGTACTTTTAGCGCTTCAGCCAGAGCGCGGGCCGGCAAATAGTTTGTTCCCTGATAGTAAATCGCCGCCAGCGGTTTTCCATTTGGGTCTTTGGGCTGCCACAGCTCGCCTTTTACGACGAACGATACACCCCGATTAAAAAAGGCGTTGATCGGCTCCAGATTCGCCGCTGCATAAGCCGATCCGAAAGAACTGGCAAGAATCGCGCCGATGAACAAGAAAATCTTGACTGCTTTCAGCTTCATCCACTTCATTTTCAATTCATTTCACCCTTCCGTCATATAATGAACAACTGTCGTCCGCTTCATTTGTTTTGTTCCATGATCACTGAGCGCTACCCAAACATCCCTCCTTCAGAGCCATTTTAAAGATGAGGGCGCTTCAAAAGCGCTTCAATGGCAGCTCTCTTAAAAACACCGCTTACTTTTTCACTTTCAGCATGTTCACTATGGCACTTACCGACTCAGCGCGGGTCGACGGTTCGTCAGGCCTGAACCTGCCGTCGGTCATGTAGCTGGTAACACCGTACAATTTGGCTGCAGCGGCTTGGCCTCGGGCGAAGGGAGGAATATCCGCTTCGTCCATATACCCGGCCGCTGCATCGCCTGCGACCGGCAAGTTGGCGGCTCGCACGACCATGACGATCATCTCGGCGTGGGTGATCGTCTTATTGGGGCGAAACGTGCCGTCAGCGTAGCCATGTATGATGCCGAGCTCCACACACTGCGCGATCTGCTTGACTGCCCATGAACCGATCGCGCCCTTGTCCTTGAAGGGTAGCTCCGCCCCTTGGCCTGCCGGTTTCAACGCGTTCATCAGCAGTACGGCAAATTCGGCGCGGGTGACGCTGCGATCCGGTTTGAAGGTACCGTCGGGATAACCGTACGAGATGCCTTGGTTCACTGCCTGAACGATATTGTTTTTCGCCCAGTGCCCGTCGATGTCCGTCAGGGCGGTGTTCGGCGCAGGTGCGTTGCCGGGCGCAGGCGGATTGCCGGTTGGTTCTCGTACGGTAACCTTTGCCTTTGCGGTCTGGTCCAAGTATGTTACGGTCAGATTCGATTGACCCGCACGCAAGCCGGATACCACGCCAGCCGGGCTCATGGCTGCTACATCGGGCTTGGAGGATTGGTATTTCGCCTGCTCCGTGACGTTTCGGGTGCTTCCGTCCGAGTACGTTGCTGTCACTTTGACCTGATCGTTACCGCCGGTGGTCAGAGCGTACGCTTCACTATCCAGGGCGATCCCTGTCAACGATTTACTTACAATCATATCCGGGACTTGACGGGGAACATTGGAAATCCCTTCAGGAGGCTCAGGCGGCAGCGTTTTGTATCCAAGCCGGTAAGAACCGTTATACCCCCATGTCCATACCGTTCCATCGTTTTTGATGGCAACCGAATGATACTTACCAGTTCCAATCGCAACAATAACCCCATCAAGATCGAGCCTCGCGGCAAATGGACGACTCGTAAAGGTTCCGTTTCCGAGTTGGCCATAGGCGTTATCCCCCCACCCCCATACGGTTCCGTCACTTAACAGGGCAAGTGCATGACCTTGCCCTGCAGAAATGGCGACGACACCATTCAGCACTTTGCTTGGGTTGATGTTATAGAGTACTTGTTGAGGCTCGAAAAATTCATTCTGTTGGCCGCTTGTTCCGTTGCCAAGGGAAGCAAACATGTTCAGTCCCCACGTCCATACCGTCCCGTCGCTTGCCAGGGCAGCAGTGAAAAGCTGTCCTTGCGCAATCGAGACAATCCCCTTTACTTTTGGCACCTGCCTGGGTGTGGGGTTGCTCTTTCTATCTGTATCGTAGCCAAGCTGCCCATAAAAGTTACTCCCCCAGGTCCACACCGTTCCATCGCTTTTCAAGGCAACGGATTGAAGATATTTGGCTGAAATGGCGACGACACCGTTCAGGCTGGACACTTGCACCGGAACAGAACTGCTACCCGTTGTTCCATTTCCGAGTTGCCCATAGTAATTGTATCCCCACGTCCATACCGTTCCGTCGCTTTTTAAAGCCATAGTATGGAGGGAGCCCGCTGCAATAGCGACGACATCGTCCAGATCGGGCACTCGCACAGGAACGGAGCTCATCTTGTCTAATGTTCCGATTCCGAGTTGTCCATGTTCATTATTTCCCCACGTCCACACGGTTCCGTCGCTTTTCAGCGCCACGGTATGTCCGGTTTGGAGAAAAGAAGCACCCCCTTCTGCTGCAATGGCGACGACATCACTCAAGTTGCTCACTTGCACGGGGATCGAACTTCCCTTGTCAGATGTTCCGATTCCGAGTTGCCCATAGCCATTTTCTCCCCATGTCCACACGGTTCCATCGCTTTTCAAGGCAACGGTATGGCCTTCTCCCGCAATGACAGCGGGAACCGTCGCAGGTCTGGGAATCGGTTTGAAATTACTTGGAATTTGAGCTCCGGGCGGAACGATTTCAATTGGCTTGACGATTTTGGTCGGTATGTTTAGGTTCGGATCAGCAGCAAGCTGTTGCTCATGCTTTCTGTCGGGAGCGTCATTACCTGCAGCGAGCGTAGTGGAGAATCCACATATCGACACCGCTGCCACTAAGATGAGGGTACCTATTTTCCACTTGCCGGCTGACATGCGGATCAAATCCTTTCAAAAAAATTTAGGACACAAGAACGCTCCGCTTGCGGAGTCATAGAAAAACTCCCTCCTCAGATCGATTCTAAGCAAGGGAGCGCTTCAAAAACGTTTCCGCATTGGCAAATTCGGCAAGCCAGGACATGGCATGCGATGATTGCCTGACGACAAAGAGGATCTCCTCAATTCATGCCTATCGTTTCACCTTCAACATGTTTATGATGGCGGTCACCGACTCGGCGCGGGTCGAGGCTTCGTCAGGCCTGAACCTGTTGTCGGCGATGTAGCTGGTGATGCCGTACAGCTTCGCCGCAGCGACTTGGCTTCGGGCATATGGGGGGACACTCGCGTCATCCAGGAACCCGGCGGCCATGATATCGTCCGCGATCGGCAGGCTGGCCGCTCGCACGACCATGACGATCATCTCGGCGTGGGTGATCGTCTTATTCGGGCGAAACGTGCCGTCGGAGTAGCCATTTATGATGCCAAGCTCCACACACTGGGCGATCTGCTTCTCCGCCCATGAACCGATCGCGTCCTTGTCTATGAAGGGTAGCGCCGCGCCTTTGCCAGCGGGCTTCAGCGCGTTCATCAGCAGTACAGCAAACTCTGCGCGGGTGACGGTACGGTCCGGCTTGAATGTGCCGTCAGGATAGCCATAGACGATTCCTTTGCTCACTGCCTCGATGATGGCGTTCTTCGCCCAGTGTCTGTCGATGTCCGACAGGGAGGTGTCGGGGTCAACCACAGCGTTCGTCGCTTCGACTACCGTCACAACGCATTGTTTGAGGTATCCTCCGTCCTCCGCACTCGCCGTAATCGTGGCCGTCCCCGGTGCGATCCCCTTCACCTTGCCGGAAGCATCTACCGTGGCGATGCGATTGGCGCTGCTGGACCAGACTATGTCCTGGATGGAAGCGTCGTCCGGCGTGACCGTCGCTTTCAACGTCTCGCTCTGCCCGACCGCCAAAGTCAATTTGGTTTTATCCAGGCTTACTCCTTTTACAGAGACCATCCCGACCGCGTATAAATTTTTGTCCAAAGACCCTACATATACGACTCCGTCAGGGCCAATCGCCGGTGAAGAGCCGACTTGATCACCTGTTGTGAAGCGCCATTTTTCCTCTCCGCTTGGCTTGAGCGCATAGACATTTTTATCGAGGGAACCGAAATAGATGGTGCCGTCTTCTGCGATCGCTGCCCGGGAGACTACAGCGTCTCCTGTTATGAAATGCCATTTCTCCTTGCCATTCTTCGGATTAATCGCATAGAATTTCTTATCGTACGATCCGATGTAGATGGTGCCGTCTGCTCCGACTGCTGCAGCGGCGAGCACTTGTTCTCCCGTTGTGAAGTGCCATTTCTCCTTGCCATTCTCCGGATTGATCGCATACAGATTACCGCCCACTGTACCTACGTAAATGGTGCCATCTCCTCCGAACACCGGTGAGGCATACACCGCATCACCTGCTTCGAAGGCCCATTTCTGCGTTCCATTCGGCTTGATCGCATACAGCCGCTTATCCCAGGAGCCGACATAGATGGTGCCATCTGCCCCGATTGCCGGGGAGGAGACGACTTTGTCCTCCGCTACGAATTGCCATTTCTTCTTCCCATTCTCCGGATTGATCGCATAGAGCCGATTATCCCCGGAGCCGAAGTAGACGGTGCCGTCTGCTCCGATCGCCGGTGAGGACACGACTTTGTCCCCCGTGACGAATTGCCATTTCTTCTTTCCATTCTCCGGATTGATCGCATAGAGTCGATTATCCCAGGAGCCGACATAGATGGTGCCGTCTGCTCCGATCGCCGGTGAGGACACGACTTTGTCCTCTGTTTCGAAATGCCATTTCTCTATTCCCTTTTTATCAACGGCATAGAGATTGTTATCGAGCGATCCGACATAGACGGTTCCATCCGGGCCGATTGCCGGCGAGGAGTAGACCCCGTCTCCGGTTTCGAACCTCCACCTTTCCTTGCCGTTCGAGCTTGCCGCTGCGGAATATAGCGGAAGCAAACCGGCCAACACAAAAACAAAACAGGCAACAGCGGAAAGCCATTTCTTTTTACCCATGGCACAAGTCCTTTCTATTCAAATTTCACCTGCGGAACAGACTTTTCCGCAGCATCGATGTGAAAAAACTGTTCCTGCCGAAAGTTGAACATGCCGGCAAGCAGGTTGGCCGGAAAACTCATGGCCGCTGTATTGTAGGCTTCCACCGCATCGTTGTAAAACTGCCTCGCGAAGCGGACTTTGTCCTCAATCGCGCTTGCCTGCTGCTTCAGGTAGAGGAAGTTTTCGTTCGCTTTCAGCTCGGGGTAGCTTTCCGCTACCATCAACAATCTGTTCATGAGTCCGCCGACTTCGCCGCTTGCCCCCATCTTGTCCTGAACCGACCGAGCGGAGGCGTACGTCGTCCTCAGCTCGGTGAGGTGGGAGAGTGTTTCTTTTTCGTGAGCCGCGTAGCCTTTGACTGTCTCCACCAGATTGGGGATCAGGTCGAACCGGTTTTTCAGCACGACATCTACCTGTGACCAACTGTTGCGCACCCGGTTTTTCAGCATGATCAGGCGGTTGTAGGTGATCATGACCCACAGCATTAACAGAAGAACCATTCCAATCGCGATAAAGCCGACCATTTGCAACACCCCTGAAATAAAGAAATGGACAATGCCGTAAGCGCCTTAAAATGCACCGCGTCCGCCCCCGCCGCCGCCTCCTCCACCGC